>JBEKEQ010000014.1:0-77336 GCA_050013735.1 Occallatibacter sp. | reverse complement strand
CCTCGGCCGGTTTGCCCACCGAGGAAACAATCGAGAGCTCAGGCCGCGCATTGGAGCGGGCCGAGGCCATCGTTCACGCCAAGCTGAAAAGGGGCCTTGCCGTTCTGGCCACTATCGGCGCTACGGCTCCCTTCGTCGGTTTGTTGGGCACCGTCATCGGCATTCTCAACGCCTTCCAGCAGATTGCCACGCAGAAGACCTCGGGCATCGGCGCGGTGGCGGGCGGCATCTCTGAAGCCCTGGTCACCACGGCCTTCGGCCTCCTGGTCGCCATCCCCGCCGTCATGGCCTTCAACTACTTCACCGGTCGCGTCGAAGCTTTCGACGTGGAGATGGACAACTCCTCCAGCGAATTGGTGGACTACTTCATCAAGCAGAGCCACAAGCGTTAAGCGAAGCCCGCCGGCGAGAGCGGGAGTTTAGCGGGCAGTTGAGTGAAATGCTCTTCTGCCCGCCCTTTCAACCTCGCGCCGAACGCTTGGTTCACGAGTAGCGCCGGATGCCTTCCGGCATGAAATCTAGAGGCACGGAGCCTAAACGATGGGAATCGCAGTTCGCCAAGAAGGCAAAAAAGTCAGTTCCAACATTAACGTCACCCCCATGGTAGACGTGATGCTGGTGCTGCTGATCATTTTCATGGTCATTACCCCCATGCTCCAGAACAAGGTGGCTGTGGATATGGCCAAGGTGGATAACCCCACCGCCATGCCCGACGCCGACAAGGAAGACGCCATTGTAGTGGCCATCACCCGCGACGGGTCGGTGTACCTTGGGCAGAATAAGGTGGGCATAAGCGAACTTGGCGCATTGGTTCGCGACAAGCTATCCGGCACGCCCGGCAAAACGATCTTTGTTCGCGCGGATGCGCGGGCCCAGTACCGGGCCGTGGAAGATGCAATCGACGCCGTGCGCACTGCCGGCGTGGACGACGTGGGATTGTTGACGCAGAAGCGTGAATCCGGCGGCGGCGCGGGCGGCGAGTAACCTGTCGCGTCCGCTGTTTCTTTAACGAGTTTTGAGAAAATTAGGAGTTGGATGCTATGGCAATGTCAATGGGAGGCGGGGGAGGCTACTCGTCCGACATCAACGTTACGCCGATGATCGACGTTCTTCTGGTGCTGCTGATCATCTTCATGGTCATCGTGCCGGTCACGCCCAAGGGCCTGGATGCGCTCGTGCCTCAGCCGCCGAAAGATCCGGCTAAGCAGCAACCCAATCCCGATCGTACGATCGTGGTGCAGGTTCAGTACCGGGCCGGCAATACGCCAACCTACAAGATCAACGAGACAGACGTAGCCAAAGCTGATTTGCTGGCCAAGTTGACTGAGATCTATGCCAACCGCGCCGAGCGTGTTATGTTCGTCCGCGGCGATGACCAGGTCGACTTTCGCTATGTGGCTGAGGTCATCGATATCGGCCGCGCTGCCAACGTCGATCACATCGGGCTGATGACTCCAAAGATCATGGCCGGCCAGTAGTACTGACAGTGATCCTCGAATGCAGGGCTCGCGGAGTTCATCGGGCTCGGCCACTGTGAGGATCGCCCATGGCATTGCTCGGGCGGTGCGCAAAGTTTCAGCGGTAGTTGAGTTTCGCCAACCTGGTTTCGGTCCCTCCCACCCGCGGCCAGCTGCATCAGATATATCCAGGCGCGTTGCCGATAGGCACGCGACTGAAGGAGAAGGACACGAAAATGAATCGACCCGCACGTATTACGGCGCTCGCGGTGGCCTTGGCCGGTATGGTTCTTTCCATGAGCGGGTGCAAGCGCCTTGAAGCCCGCGACCAGTTGAACAAGGGAGTGGATGCTTACAAGAGCCAGAAGTATGAAGAGGCCATCGGTCACTTCCAAAAGGCTACGCAGCTCGATCCAAGCCTGCCCACGGCCAAGAGCTATCTCGCCACGGCCCTGGCCCAGAATGTAGTGCCCGGGCTGGATACACCGGACAATCTGAAGACCGCCCAGCAAGCCATCGACATGTTCCAGGAAGTATTGGACAAGGACCCGAGCGATGTAAACAGCATCAAGCAGATTGCGGGAATTTATTTCAGCATCAAAAAGCTCGATGATGCCAAGGCCTGGCAAAAGAAGGTTTTGGCGGTGGACCCCAAGGATCCCGAGGCTGCGTACACCGTGGGTGTCATCGACTGGACAGAGGCCCACGAAAACGCGCTGAAGGCGCTGGTGCCGGCCGGATTCAACGATGATGGCGAGGGCAACGTCAAGGTGCCGAAAAAAGTGATGGCGCCGCTTAAAGATGAGAACGGCCCGCTGGTCGATGAGGGGTTGCAATACCTGAACCAGGCGGTGGCCAACCGGGCAAATTACGACGATGCCATGGCCTATCTGAACCTGATTTACCGCCGCAAGGCGGATGTGGACTACGGCAACGCAGCCGCGGTGAAAGCCGATGTTGCGGCAGCGGAAGATTGGCGCTCCAAGGCGATGCACACGCGCAAGACCAACGAGGAAAAGAAGAACGCTGGTCCGGGCGGCATCACCATGGATTCAAACGGCAACTTGAAGTAACCCCAGGTGCATTTCGGCACTGACCACGGCCTCCGCAAACCGCGGAGGCCGTTTTTACTTCAACGTCATTTTTAGGAAATCGTCGCGCGAGGTACGTCTTGTTCAAATCCAGCCATGCCCTTTATGTGCTCAAGTCCATTGTTCTCTGCCTCTCCATTGCTGCTCTCTCCCCCTATGGCGCCATGGGACAGTTCGTTACCGGCGAAGTGCCCCATCCTGCGCCGTTGCAGGCGGTTCAATCGTCCACCGGCCTCATGGCGCATAACGACTTCGAAACGCTGGAAGTAACGGTTTGCGCCGATTCGCGGATCCATGTGACCGCCCGGCCAGTTGCCGCCCCGGCTTCCACAGCCGCGCAGCCATGGATGCTCGACCACGCGGTCGTCTGCCCCGGAGCGGCATTCCAGTTCAGCCAGTCCGGCGACCTCACCACCCTCACAACATCGCAGCTTGCCGTCACCCTCTCCGCACAGACGGCAAGCCTGAGCTTCAAGTCTCTACAAGGCGAAACGTTCCTACGCGAGAATGACCGGCTGCCTCGAACCTACATTCCACTCCCTTCGACACCGCTTTACCAGATCGAGGACCGGTTCTCGCCCGATGCCACTGAGGCCATCTACGGGCTGGGCCAAAACCAGAGCGGACTATTCAACTATCGGGGCAGTACCTTGGAACTGGGGCAGAACAACACAGATTCGGCCATCCCCCTGCTGGTTTCGAGCAAGGGCTATGGAATCCTCTGGAACACCGCTTCTTTCACATACGTTGACAACCGCTTTCCGCTCGATCTGAACTTTGAGTCGATGGCCGGCGGCCAGGTGGATTACTACGTCCTCTACGGCCCGGCAATGGACCGCATCATCCACGAATACCGCTCGATGACCGGGCACGTCCCGCTGTTTCCGCAATGGGCCTATGGATTTTTCCAGTCCAAGGACCGGTATAAGACGCAAGCAGAGGTTCTAAGCATAGCCGGCGAGTACCGCAGTCGACACATTCCACTCGACGCCATCGTGCAGGATTGGTTCTGGTGGAAGTCGGGCGGCCAGGGAGATCCGGAGTTCAACTCCGGCTACACCGATGTGCCGGCCATGCTGACGACGCTGCACCAGGAACATGTCCACGCCATGCTCTCGGTTTGGGGAATGATGGACGAGAGTTCAAAAAACCTCAAGGAGATCCAGCGGCAAGGGTTTGAAATTCCCGGAACCCACGTTTACGATCCCACCAATCCCGCGGCTCGTGACTTCTTCTGGAATCGGCTTGCCGGCCCACTGTTTGCGCAGGGATGGGATGCCTTCTGGCTCGACAGTGCGGAGCCTGAAGAGTACTGGCCGCATTGGGGCGACGCGGTCCTGCGCTATAAGCAGCTGCACATCGGCAGCGGAGCTGAGTACACCAACATCTTTCCGCTGCAGCACACCGGCAATGTTCAGGAGCATTGGAAGCAAACCACCCAGGAAAAGCGTGTCTTTCTGCTCACCCGTTCGGCATTTATTGGCCAGCAGCGCAACGGAGCGGCAGTGTGGTCCGGGGATGTCTACAGCACATGGTGGGCGCTGCGCCATCAGGTAGCCGCGGGCCTCAACTTTGCGCTCTCCGGCTACCCCTACTGGACGACCGACATTGGCGGCTACCATCAGCCCTTCGACGGCGCCGCCAACCAGCCGGCATACCAGGAGCTGTATGCGCGCTGGTTCGAGTATGGAGCCTTCTGCCCGGTCTTTCGCACCCATGGGCACCGCGACCACAACGAGCTGTGGACCTACGACCGCGTCTTTCCCGCGCTCCTTGAGACCGACCGTTTGCGCTACCGGCTTCTGCCTTATGTCTACTCGTTGGCCTGGAAGGTAACCAGCGAGGATTACACCATTCAGCGGCCGCTGGTCATGGACTTCCGCGAAGACCGCGCTACTTGGGAAATCGGCGACGAATTTCTATTCGGGCCGGCCATCCTCGTGAGCCCGGTGACTACGGAGCATGCCACCGGCCGCCCCGTGTATCTGCCCGCGGGGACCGATTGGTACGACTTCTGGACCGGCAAGCGTACGGCAGGCGGGGCAGAGGTCAATCGGGATGCGCCCATTGAAAGAATTCCCCTCGAGGTTCGCGCAGGTTCGATTCTGCCGCTGGGGCCTGCGGTGGAATATGCGGGCCAGGCCTCCGATCCCATCGAACTGCGCATTTATCCTGGGGCCGATGGCGACTTCAATTTATATCAAGACGAAGGCGACAGTTACCGCTACGAGCAAGGAGCCCATGCCATTATTCCTATCCACTGGGACGACGCCAGCCGCACGGTGACCATTGGCGCTCGGCAAGGAAGCTACCAGGGCATGGCCGCGGCTCACGCCTTCAACGTGGTGATCGTTGGCAACGGACACGGTGCCGGCGGTGGAGTAACTGCGAAGCCTGACAAAACGATTCAGTATGCGGGCGCAAAGATCGCGGCAAAATTCTAGGAGCCTGTCAAAAAACTGCTGCACACGAACCAGTTTTGAAAGGGCACGAGTTCACTCGTGCCGCAATCAGGCCCAAAACAACCGTGGGCTTCACAAGCTGCGGAAAAACCCAATGATGTCAGCGCTCGAAGGTATTGCAACCAGGGCCTGACTTTAGTCGCGCCGATAATGCCAGTTAAATCAATGTTGGGCTTCAGCCCCTGCAAGAGTGGGAGGGGCATTCATCTCAAGACCCTCCTTTTTTTCGCAGCCTGATTAGCCCCTCAGGAATACTTTCATTTCAAAATTCGGCCTCTCTCCAAGCCGCCATGCCGGCAAATTATTTCGAGCCTTCCTTGAGTATCTGGTCGGCCAGGTAGTTATGTACCTTGGCATCGTCGTGGAGCACTTCGTAGTAAGCGTTCTTGAACAACTGCGCATGGTCCTGGCGCAGAGTTTGGCGGATGGTTTGTTGAACCCGCGGGTCGCTTAACTGGCGTTGTCCCTCCGGCTCTCTTGAGATCAGCTTGTATATTGCGTAGCCAACCGCCCGGTGCGAAGAACTGTCGACGATGGGAAGAACATCGGTAAATTGTCCCGGTTTGAGCTTGGTGATGGCGTTGTAGGCCTCCGGGTCTGAGTGCAACTGCGACTCGGTCACAAATCCCATGTCGCCGCCGTTCGAGCCGCTGTCCTTATCCTCTGAATAATTCATGGCCAGGGAGCCGAAGTCTTCGCTGTTTTCGAGCTTGGCGTGCAGTGCTTGAATCTTCTTTTTTGCGTCCGCGTCGCTCGATGCCTTGTTGTTTTGCAGGTTGGTGGCTTGCGCCGAGGGTGCGTTGCTCACCACGATCCTGGCAATGTTGTAGCGCGGCTCAATGAAATTGAAATCGGCCTTGTGACTGTTGTAGTAGCTCCCGATCTCCCCATCCGTGATGTTGATCTTCGACTCAATCTCTTTGTTGAGCAATTTCGTTGTCGTCAATTGCCGGCGCACGTCACGCTTCAGATCGTCGAGGGTGGTGTTGCGCTGCTTGAGTTGCCTGTCAAACTCCTCTTGCGTGAAAGGCGCCTTGATCTCCGTCAGCCTCGCGTTCACGTCTTCGTCGCTGGCCACCAGGTTGAGCTTGGCTGCCCGCTGCTGCAGAATCTCGTCGTCGATCATGCCTCGCAACAGTTCGAGCCGCACAATGTCTGCCTGCTCAGGTGAGGGCTGCTGCGGGTTGTCTCCCAGCCTGCTCTGATAAGCCTTATCCAAATCGGAGCGCAAAATTTCCTTGCCGTTCACTGTAGCCACCAGGTTTGGGGCCGGAGAGCGGTGGCAGCCCGGCAGCACTGCAATCAGGGTACCGCTGAAAACAACAAGAACTGCGAAGCGTAAGTGTGCCCGAAAATTGAGTTCGACTTGCAACCTGGTGTCTCCTGTCAGGCCGGAACAACTCCGGCATTTAAGCATAAATCCACAAGCCCACGCGGCGATAGCGGCCAGAGCGCTTACTTGCCCGATCCGGCCGGCTGTGCAAGCTTCACGGGAACGGCCGGAGGTTCAATGCCGGCCGCGCGAAGAGCACGGTCGATCACCATCCACACCTGGTCCTCCGGCAGCGCGCCGTCGATCCGCTCGCCGTTCACAAACACCGCCGGCGCTCCTTCAATCCTCAGCGTGTCGGCTTCGCTCAGCGATGCGCGTACCTGCGAATCATCCTGTTTGGCCAGGCACGCGTCCAATTTGCCTGCGTCAAGCTTAGCCAGCGTGGCCTCCTGCCGGGCAATGCGGTCCAGCGCGGCAAAGCTCTTCGCAGTGTCGCGGTCCTGGCCGGTAATCTCCTGCCCGTGCGAGTGGAGGTAATCGACATAGGTCCAGTACACTTCGCCGCTCTGCGCGGCCAGGCAATTGGCGTCCACGGCCGCGTGCATGGCCCACGGGTGCATATCGGTCAGCGGGTTGTCCTTGTAGACGAACCTAACCTTGTCTTTATACCGGTCCATTGTTGCCGGAAACAGCGTCTCATGCATCCGTGAGCAGTACGGGCACTCAAGATCGTCGAAGCTGATCACGGTAACTTTCGCCGCGGGATTGCCCCGAATGGGCCGGCCGGCGATATTGATCGAAAAAATCGGGTTGTTGGCCAGATCGATGGTGTCCAGGTGCGCCAGGGTCTTGCCGTCGGTGGAGATCAGGAAATCGACAAGTGTCGTCTTCTCGCCGCGAGAAAGAACCACGGGCAGCGTGTCGTATCCCGGAATCTTGCTTGGCAGGCGCGCCCCAAAGGTCACTGTGTAATCCTGCGGAACGTTGAAATGAGAGCGAACCACCACCTCAATCTGGCGATTAAGCAGGGCTGCGCTCGCCGATCCCTGCGCGGCGGTTTGGGGTGCGGTGGTCTGGGCTTTGCAGCCGGCGGCGACGCAAAGCGCAAGCAAGCCGGCAAGTAAATGAAAACGCGACAAGTTGAATCCCTCTCAAGAAAGAATACTCCATAGCGGAACCCGCACAGGTCCCCCGGGCAGCGGCTTAGTTTTCAATGGGCACGACTTCAATCGCGCCGTAAATCGCTCCTGAATCAATAGGGCTTTACAGGCTGCGGAAAAACTCAATGATGTCAGCGCTCGAAGGTTTTGTAACCAGGGCCTGACTTTAGTCGGGCCGATAAAGCCGGTTAAATCAATGTTGGGCTTTACAGCCTGCGGAAAAACTCAATGACGTCAGCGCTCGAAGGTTTTGTAACCAGGGCCTGACTTTAGTCGGGCCGATAAAGCCGGCTAAATCAATGTTGGGCTTTACAGGCTGCGGAAAAACTCAATGACGTCAGCGCTCGAAGGTTTTGTAACCAGGGCCTGACTTTAGTCGGGCCGATAAAGCCAGTTAAATCAATGTTGGGCTTCAGCCCCTGCAAGAGCTGGCAGGGCATTCATCTCAAGACGGACCTTTTTCCGCAGCCTGTTTAGCCCCTGAGGGATAATTTTTTTCTCAAACTGACTCACCGCCTTCCCCGGAGAGATCGCCGCCTTTGGCAATACTTGGTTGACGCAGCAGGGAGCGAAAGGCAAGCGGGGACCCCAGATTTTCCGGCTCAACCCTTTTGAAAAAAGATCCATCGACACTGAGCGCCTGCCGGCAGAAAAAGACGCTCATCGCCCTTAATAAGCCGGCGGCAGCGTGGGGTCGCGGAACACTGACTTGGAGCGGCTGATTCCAGGAACGGAACCGAAGTTGGCCAGGGTAAAGCTATATAACCATTGAGCGTCGTCGCCGCGAATGGTGCCCAGATCAAATCGCCGGTAGCCGAAAGTAAGGCCGCAACAGTTCCAGTTATAGGTTGCCTGCGCCCCCAGATATTGGAATTGGCCAAGGACGAAGTCGTAGCCGCCGTTTGCCGCCAGATTCAGGCCGTTTCCGGTGGGCTTTCCGAGGGAGAAAAAGGGCTGAATCTGCTGGCTCTTGATCGTAGAAGCCTGGCTGCCATTTTCGTCGACCGCGTTGAGCAGTGCGTGGCCCAGGCCCACGGTCGTTCGGCCAAGGCTGTATCCGGCATAAATGTTATCCGCATTCAGGTGGCCCTCTTTGGCGTCGTAGTCCAGGTCCCACTCAATGCGCAGATTGTCGATGGCCTCAAAGCGAATCCGCGAGGTAACAGGCGCAAGGTTGCGCGGAGAGGTCAGAAAGGCTATGCCGGTCAGATCGAGAGTGGAGTCGAAGACGTTGCGCCGGTTTGAGATGAGCGCGCCCCCGAAGTTGGGGTCGATATAAAACTTCTGCGCAACCTGCCAACTTGCCCATTCGCGCGGCTTGGCAGGGCATTCGCCCGAGGGCAGCGCCTCTTGTGCGGAACACGGGTGCTGACCGGTAGATCGTAGAAAAAAGCGCTGGGTTAGCGAGTAGCCGGCCTCGTTGGTATTCGTGACAATGTCCGTTGTGTCGATCAGTAAAACGTTGCGCGCTTGGGCGCCAATGCCTCCGGCGAAGCGGTATGTCAGTTCAGGCTCGATCACGTGCCGCAACTCGCGATTCCAGCGTGTCAGGGCAAAGTCACGTTCGAACGCCGGCGGCCTTATGTCCACGGAAGCCTCAATGTCTGATCGGTTCAGCGCATCGTGGCTGATTGTGGGTGTGCCGCCTCGGGTGCCCGTCAGGTCAGGATTTTGACTGATCGTGTAGAGAGTGTCGCGCAGTGCAAATTCAGGAACGGCGCTCCACCCGCCCCCGGAAAGTGGCAGGTAGAGATGCGGATAAAAGTCGACTCGGCCCACGTTGCGAGCGTGAAAAAAAGGCTCCGACCGGGTCAAATAGCCAAGTGACGATCCAAGCCCCCAGTAGGCATGAGAAGCACTCAGCGGCCGGTCGAGAACGTCGTAGCGCAGGCCGGGCAAATGGATGATTCTCGCTTCGTCGCCGTTGACCGAACTGGCAAAGGTCTGAAAGCGGTCCAGCGCGACGGAGGGAACGAACCCATTGTGCTCGTGGGTCAGCGAAAGATCGCTCGACACCTGCGAACTGGTAGCCAGCGAGTAGTTATCGTTGAAGACCAGCCGGTAAACGTAACTCGACAGAAATTCCACGATTCCCGCGACGCGGGTCTCAGGAGAAAGGTCTTTGCGGCCAAATGCCACCACGTCCACGCCGCCCTGGTTCACCAACTCCGTGCCGGTTGGGGATGAAAGTTGACCGCGGGGCGGAACGGCCACGGGCGTTGAAACGGCGCTTATCTGTTCCTCCACGCCGCGGTCAAGCAACGCATCCCACCGCGCCGTCAGGTGGTCCAGGCCCTGCCCTTTGTAGCGGAAGTCGCCGTTGGGCGCCCATCCCCGTTTACTCCAGTATTCGCTGCCGACAATCATGTCCATGTTTCGGCTGATCACCCAATAGAATTCCTCGCCCAGAACCGTGCCTTTGATCGAAGATCCCACGCCGAGATCCGGCGTCAGCAGTCCGCTCTCGCGCCCGGTTTCGTCCGTTGGATGTCGCAGATAGGGCACATAGAAAAGTGGCACGCCGAGAAACTCGAAGAAGGCGTTAGACGTGGAGGCTTTGCCGTTGGCCAGGTCGATGGCCCGCGAACGAATCCGCCAATCAGGCCGGGGCAGCCGGCAATTGGTCATCGATCCGTCCACCAGCCGGTAATTGTCCTCCCCGTTCTGCAGCAGAACCCTGCCCGAAAAAAGGAATGGATTGGCCGTCGAGTAAACCAATGTCCGCCCAACCGTGCGCAGTCCCTCTGAGCCGCTCACGTTGTAAAAACGCGCCGTATGCTGGTTCAGCCGCATCTCGCCGTGGTCGGCGTTGATGAGCACATCGTTGGGGCCGCCGGCAACCTCCAGGTGGCCTTCGGCCTCCAACTCCGTCGTGGACTGGTGGTACACGACCTTGTCGGCGCGGAGAATGTAGTCGCGGTAGTGGACGACCACATGGCCGGTCAGGGTCCACACGTCACCTGCGCGGGTCTGGCGCTCGGCCTCCCATTGCACCGGCACTCCGGCCTCCGGCGCAGGTTCTGGTTTCGCTGCCGGCAGAACCTCCTGTCCCGGATCGTCAGGGACATCTGTCGATTGAGTTTGAGGTTGGGCTCCAGGGCTTGGGGGTAACGCATTGGTTAATGCCTGCCCGCGAAGATACGGGTGACATAGGGCAATCAGCGTGATAAACACAAAGTAACGAGGGCGCATCCCGGTACCAAAGCACAGCATAGCAAACCACGGCCTCTATGCATGGGACGCGCGAGAAGGGACTCTGGAGCTATTGAGTAAATCCGCAGGCCAAGCTGAACTCTCACCTTCCTGGAAGCTGGAAGTAAACCGGAAGCTGGCAGCGCACAGGAGCCGCAAGGATTCTCGCGCCGGCGAGCCGGAAACCTCACCAAATCTCCACCACGAAGTCAGCAGGCGCGGCGCGCAGGCGGCAGCGCGTGTAGCCGCGCGCTATGCCCAGGCTCCCAGTTACAGCGAAGCCCTCGCAGGCGATGCGCGGGCAGCGGTGCGCGCCGCCAAGGCCGCCTCCCGTGCCGCGCAGGAAGCGCACGAAGCCGCTCAAATGGTGCTGGAGGGTCTTGAGGCCGCCTCCGGCGTCGAGCACAACGACGAGCCGTTCGAGGACTTTCAGCCTGCCGTACGCTCTTCAAACCATGGGGATGAGTCGCAATCGCTTGCCATCTTCCGGGATCCGGAGTTGCCTGCTCATGCATCCGACGCTGCAACAACCCGCCCAACGCATGGCCTCGGCGCGTTCAGAATTCCCGAAGAGCAGTGGTTTGAATTGGGTCCGCCAGCGCGGGATGAGGAAGCCGCTGACGCAAATGAAGCGGCTGAATCGGCTCAGCCCATTGCCGCCAACCTCATCGAGTTTCCGCGAGAGCTTGTTGCCACTCGCAAAATGCGCCCTCGCCTGGTCGAGGGGCCGTTTGGTGCGGCGCGCGATGCCGAGGAGCAGTTGAGCATCTTCGAGGTCGACCCTGGAAGCATTTCCACGCAGCCCGCGGCACTCGCGGTTCCGGGGCCGGAGTGGTCGGGGATCCAACTCGAAGAAGAGCCGCTAAAGAAACCGGCGTACTTCGCCAATGAGGCAGCGGCCGAGGCAACAACGAGCGAGCCGTCAGAGGCTGAAACATCGGCAGTGCCGCTGCACCTTGCGCATTTCAGCCTGCGCCTCATGGCAGCGGTGGTCGATGGAGCGCTCATTGCAGGAGCCTTCCTGGCCGCGGCAGTGGTAATAGCGGCCAACGCAAAAGAGCTGCCCTCCATCCGTACCACCGAATTGGGCGCGGCCATCGCTCTGGCGCTCATTTTCATGCTCTACCAGGCCCTGTTCTTCACCTTTGGCGAGGCCACGCCGGGAATGAAATATGCTCACCTGAGCCTGTGCACCTTTGACGATCAAAGACCCACCCGCGCCCAGTTGCGCGGCCGGTTTGGAGCCTTGCTGCTCTCGCTGCTGCCGGTAGGGCTTGGCGTAGCCTGGATAATCTTCGACGAAGAGCACCTCAGTTGGCACGACCGCCTCTCCGGAACCTATTTGCGCAAAAACTAGTGTCCCGTCACAAGAGTTCGCATCAAAAAACGAGCTGTCATCCTGAGCAGCACGACTCGCGCGTCGAGTTACGGCTGGGATGAATAACGTCGCCAATATCAGCCCCGGAGCGGCGCCGGACGTTAGCCCAGGACAAGCGCAGCGCAGTCCTGGGAAAGCGCCCCAAATAGATGCCCAGCCCCGTAGGGGCGCAAGAGACCACTTCACGGTGGGCCGTTCATCAGGAGACTAGTTGGGCCGGTTTTTGGCCGAACGCAGTCGGAGGACCTTCATTTCCGTTTCTTGTCTGATGAGCGAACTTCTGATTCACAAGATGAGGGCCGCCGCCAGTCGGGGCAACGCCTGGCGGCCCTCAGACGAAACTCACGCGATAGTCACGCCCGGCCTGCAATGAAACCACGTTACTGCCGTCGGAGTCAGTGCGCAAAGCAAGATCCCCCATGCCGGCGATCCTGCGAATCTTTTGCCCGTGGGGCGCACGCAAACGATAGTCGCCAGAGAAATCCGCGCGCAGCACCGCTTCACTAGCTTTTCCATTTTCCCAGCGAAGATCCACTTCCACCGAACCCCGCGCCCTTAGTCCCCTCACCCGGCCCTCAGGCCATGCAGCGGGCAATGCAGGCAGCAGCTCAATCACGCCCGTGTGGCTCTGCAGCAGCATCTCGGCAATGGCCGCAGTCGCTCCGAAGTTGCCGTCAATCTGGAAGATCGACGTCTTGCCCCATGGATGCGAATCGAAGAGGTTGATGTTCGTGCTGTGCTGCATCAGCATCTCCAGGGATTCCCAGGCCTTGTCGCCATCGCCAAGCCGCGCCCAAAACGCAATCGCCCAGGCGCGGCTCCAACCGGTGTACGCGCCGCCGTTGGCCAGTCGCCGCTCCAGTGACGTGCGTGCCGCCTTCGCCAGCTCCGGCGAGCCGCGGGGCGTAATCTCGCCACCTGGGTACAGCGGATAGAGGTGCGACATGTGTCGCTGCCCTGGCGTGTTCTCAGCAAAATCGACTGACCACTCCTGCAACTGGCCGTAGCTCCCAACGCGATAGGGAAGCAGGTGGGCGCGCGCGGCGTTGAGCCGCGCGGCAAAATCCCCATCAATCCCAAGCTCCCCGCACGCGGCAATGCAATTGGTAAAGAGTTCGCGCACCAGGGCCATGTCCATCGTGCAACCGGCACTGGTGGTCGCGGGCTTTCCATCCGGAGCCAGGAAGTCGTTTTCCGTGGATTCCGACGGGCAGGTTGTCAAATGGCCATCTCCGTCATCGATCAGCCAGCCCAGGCAAAACTCTGCCGACCCTTTCATCAGCGGATAGGCGCGTGTGCGCAGAAATTCCCGGTCCCGCGTGAAGCGGTAATGCTCAAAAAGATGGGCGCAGAGCCACGGCCCGCTCATGCACCAGTTGCCCCAAGCCGGCGAACCAAATCCTGCGCCCACCGGGTTCGCGGCGCGCCATAGGTCGATGTTGTGATGAGTGACCCATCCCGGCAATCCGTAAGTCTCTCGCGCCGCGCGCGCTCCCGTATGGCTCAGGCCTTCGATCAGCGTAAACAGCGGCTCGGCACAATCGGTCAAATTGCAGCTCTCGGCCGGCCAGTAGTTCATCTCCAGATTGATGTTCGCCGTCCAGTTGCAACTCCAAGGCGGTCGCGCCTGGTAGTTCCAAATGCCTTGCAGGTTGGCCGGCTGCGTGCCGGGGCGCGAACTCGAAATGAGCAGGTAGCGCCCGTATTGGAAATAGAGCGCCAGCAGCGAGGAATCGGGCGCGGCGGCAAAGTTCTTCAAACGCTGATCCGTAGGCTGAGATGTTGCAAGTTTTGAGCCAAGGGTCAACGAGACGCGGCAAAACAGCCTGCGATAATCCGTGACGTGTCGTTCCAGCAGCGCGTGGTAACTGTGCTCAAGCGCCGCGTGCAGTTGAATGCCGGCGCGTTCGTCCACTTCAGCCCGCGGTGTATCCGGTTTCAGTTCGAATCCCCGAAATCCGGTAGCCGCCGTCAGCACGATGGTGCACGCGGTAGCATCGCGGATGAGAAGACGGTCCGGCTGGGCGGTTACGCGGCCTCCTTCGACATTCGCCTGAAGTAGAGCGGCGAAGTACATCCCCTCGCCCGGCACATCGGAATTTACGATCGGCTTCTCGAAGCCTGGAGGCGTGGCGCCCGCAACGTGCTTTGCGGCCTTTCCGCCAATCAGCAGGCGATTGGTGCCCACCGAACCGACCGACTTCACCAGCGGCCCATCCATCCAAATGGTTGCGTTCAACTCGCCGGGCTTGGACGCAGTAATGCGCAGAACAATCGCCTGGTCGGGCGCCGAGGAGAAAGCCGTCCGCTCGAATTCCACACCGTCCACTTCATAGCGCGCTTTCGCCATGGCAGATTCAAGATCCAGTTCGCGGCGATAGCCGCTGGCCGGCCCGCGGTGCGTGCAATCCACGTGCAGGCTGCCCATCGGCTGATATGCCTCGGCAAATAGGCCCTGCATCTTGAGGCAAAGTTGGTCGGCGAGATGATAATCCTTTTGCTCCAGCACTGCGTGGCGAATCGCGGAGAGATAGCTCTTCGCATCCAGGTTGTTGCCGTCCACGGGAAGGCCCGACCAAAGCGTGTCTTCATTCAGCTGCAGCGTTTCTTTGGCTGGGTCGGTAGCAACAGGGCCAGGTGAATGATCGGCCTTGGGGTCGATAGGGTCAATCGCGCCTCCGCCAAAGACCATCGCTCCCAGGCGTCCGTTTCCAATCGGCAGCGCGTCAACCCATTGCGACGCTGGACTGGTGTACCACAGCTTCAGATCTTCCGGCTCGGCGCGCGGAGCCTTGGCCCATACCCAGCGCCGGGTCAGTGACAGGTTTCCGGCAACGGCGGAAGCGGCAGCGAGAAAGCGGCGGCGCGTGAATCGACGCATGGGTCTATCTCTTTGACAGCAGCAATGCAGCGCGAAATGCTCGCGACCAGAAATTCTATCCGATAGAACTGATGGCCGTTCTCCTCACCAAGCAGGATCATGCATTGTTCGCGCTGAACCGCCGTGCTCGACCTGGCGCGGTCGTAAGGGACGCTATTCCCGAGTGGCTTCGCTTGATTCAGGAAGCCAGTGCGCGGATTGCCGAAACGCCTGCGCCCAGCAGCGCGGTCTGGTCGTCGGGCGGCAGCACTTCAAGAGAAAAACTCTGCAGCGTACTCATCTTGACCATGGTTTCCAGGTGGCTCCGCAGCAGGGGCAGTTCGAGGAATCCCACGTTATGACCGGTAAAGTAGAAGCGTCCCGGGCCGGCAATATGGATGAAGGACGCCGTGGCTGCTGCCAGGGCGCGATGCCACAGGTCAACAAATTCCCGGCAGCGCGTGTCGCCCTGGCGCGCCTGGGCAAACACCTCCTCCGGTTCCAGGTCCAGGAATCTCATGCGCATGGCGCGGTAGCCCATAATGCCCTCCAAATGACCAACGCCGCCGCATCCGCAGAAGCGCTCCTTGGGGTCCAGGGTAACGGTCACATGGCCGCCCTCCCACACGCCCTCAACATAAGGCCAGCGGCCGTAGCCGATGCCGTTGCCGATGGTCCACACGCGGGTCAGCTTGTTGAGCTGGCCGCGCGTGGCCGCCACGCCGGCCGCAATGGCATCCGCGTCATTGGCCACATGGACAGGGGCTGCGATGGAACGGGCGTTGAGAACCCGGGTCAGTTCATCGGCCATCCGCATGCCTTTAAGCTGGGTCAGGTTGGGCGAGTCTTCCACCACGCCGGAGCGGATAATGCCTGGTACCGCGACCCCAATTGCTTCTACTTGGGTCGTGCCGTTGCCGGCCAGGGATTCGATGTGCGAAGCCAGCAACTCCACAAGGTCGCTTCCGGGGATTGCAATCAGCGCGTCCAACTCGGTCGAATCCTTCGGATAGCGCAGGGCCTCTCCGCTGAGGCGCTGATCCTCAAGCCTTCCGGCTACGATATGGTCGGTAATTACGACGCCGATGGCAGTGGTCATTCATGCCCTCCCTGGGGTCGGAGAGATCGTGCTCGTGGTCATCAAGCCTGGTAACGGTTAAGCCGGCCGAGGCCGTTGAACGCGGCCACCTTGTAACATTCGGCGAGCGTCGGGTAGTTAAACACGGTTTCCACGAAATAATCCACGGTGCCGCCCAAAGTCATTACCGCCTGGCCAATGTGCACCAGTTCGGCCGCGCCTTCGCCGATAATGTGTACGCCCAGCACCTTTCGCGTGTCGCGATGAAAAATGAGCTTCAATCGTCCCGTAGTATCGCCGCGAATCTGGCCCCTGGCAACTTCGCGATAGTAAGCCATGCCCACTTCGTAAGGCACATCCTCGTCGGTAAGCTGCTCTTCGGTCTTGCCAATAAAGCTGATCTCGGGAATGGTGTAAATGCCGTAAGGATAAAAGCTGGGATTCGAGCTAGCCGCGCGGTCGTCGAAGGCGCGCGAAGCTGCAATGCGGCCCTGTTCCATTGAAACCGAGGCCAGCGAAGGAAAGCCCACCACGTCGCCCACGGCGAAAATGTGTTCCACCTTGGTCTGGAAGTGCTCATCCACGGGTATGCGCCCGCGACTGTCGGCCTCAATTCCCGTGGCCGCCAGGTTCAGGTCGTCAATCGCTCCCTGGCGCCCAATCGCATAGAGCAGCGCGTCGCCGGAGACTTTTTTCTTGCTCTGCAGGTTGGCCACCACGGTCGCGTCGGAAAGTTCCTCCACGCTTTCCACCTCTTCGCCCAGGCGCAGGGTAACGCGGCTGTCGCGCAGGTGGTAGCTCAGAGCCTCGATAATCTCCCGGTCGGCAAATTCGAGCAGCCGGTCGCGCTTTTCAATCAGCGTCACGCGAACGCCGAGCACCGCGAACATGCAGGTGTACTCCACGCCGATAACCCCGCCGCCGACCACGATCAGCGTGCGCGGCAGGCTGGGCAGGTCGAGAATCTGGTCGCTATTCACAATCGTCCGGCCGTTGATGGGCACCTTTGCTGAAGCGGCGGGCCGGGTGCCCACGGCGATGATGATGCGGTCGGCCTCGAGCGTGGAGTCTGTTTGCGGGCCTTCAACCCGCACCTGGTTAGGACTGACAAAGCGCGCCAGGCCATGCACTACGTCGATGCAATTCCGTGAAAGCTGGGCCTCGGTCACGTCGACCTCGGTCTTGATCACCGCCTGGACCCGGAAAGCCAGGTCGGCCATGGTGATCTTTTCCTTCACCCGGTAGTTCATGCCGTAGAGGGTGCGGTAGTTATAACCGGAGAGATGAAGGACGGCCTCGCGCATGGTCTTGGATGGGATAGTGCCGGTGTTGATGCAAACGCCCCCGACCACGGAACGGGCTTCCACCACGGCCACGCGCTTCTTCATTTTGGAGGCAGCCACGGCGGCGCGCTGCCCGGAAGGCCCGGAACCGATGACGATCAGGTCATACTTGACGGCGCTCATGCGAAGGCTTTCTCTCCGGCGGTTGGGTGCGGCGCGTACCGCGCTGGGTGTGAGTGGGAAACGGCGACAAGTCCTCAATCGGAGGCTACCATATCGCCGCAGCGGCAAGAGGTGGGCGCTCTGTGAATTCCGTGCGGGTGCAAAGGGCGAGGACAAGAAAACGCTGCCAGAGCTGAGTCCGGCAGCGGGAGGAGACAATGGCGGCAGCTCCGGCTCTCAATGGCCTCCAGGTCTTTGAGAGCCCGATCATGTACTAATCCCGTGCCCCATCCTTTCGCCTTTTTCCTGGCGAAAGGGTGCGATACCACAAACCTCGGAGTACGGATTCATACCGTCGTAGAGCAAGTGCTGCACGGGTCCTCGCCGATGTACGAAAGCTTGCCGCCATCCGCCAAAGGCCGCAAATTCTGGCTACGCGTGCGACGGCCTCATTACAGATTGCGTCGCATGCTGCGCATGGCCCGAAAATGTTCTCCCAGGCTGGTTGCTGTCTTCAAGCCGGAACTGGCGGATGATCCCATCCAGGTCGCTCGCCAGCGACGCCAGATTCTTCAGAGCTTCAACCGCCGCTTCCGCCACCTGGGCGTTTTCCGTGGCCAGTTCTGAAACCTGGCCAATCGACTCGGAGATTTCCCCCGATGCCGATGTCTGCTCAGTGGCCGCCGTCGCAATCAGGTGAATCTGGTGTTCCACCTGCTTTGACGACTCGATGATCGCTTCCAGGCTCGTTCGCGCCCGCGCCGTTTCAGTCATGCCCGTTTCAACTGACGAGCGGCTCTCCTGCATCACCTCCAGGGTTGCCCGGGTCTCTTCCTGGATGCTGCGAATGGTGCCCGCAATCTCTTCCGTAGCCCCCTTGGTGCGCTCCGCCAAACGCCGAACCTCGCCCGCCACCACGGCAAATCCCCGCCCGTGTTCGCCCGCCCGCGCCGCTTCAATGGCCGCATTCAGGGCCAGCAGGTTGGTCTGCTCGCTGATCTCCTGAATCACGTTCACCACCTTGCCAATCTCCTCCGAGCGTTGCGCCAGTGAAGTCATCTTCCCGGCCACCGAAGTAGTAGCGGCGGCAATCTTCTGCATGGTGTCCGCAGCGGCCTGCATCACAGCACCACCCTGGTCGGCGGTCTCTGCAGAAACCCGGCTCGCCGCCGCCGCGCTCTCCGCGTTATGGCTGATCTCGGCAATCGTCGCCGTCATCTCCTGCGCCGCCGCCGCAATCTGGTTCGCCTTGCTGTACTGCGTATTTGCGTTGCCGGCGCTCTGCACAGCGCGCGCGCTGATCTCGGTCGAAGCCGATGACAGCGTATCCGCACCCTTTGCCACCGATACCAGAACGCTCCGCATCGAGGCCACACCGCTGTTGAACGCCTCGGCAAGGCGGCCAATCTCGTCGCTGCCGGTCACCACCACGCTTGCCGTCATATCCTTATCCGCCATGGCCTCAACCGCGTTCCTGATCCTGACCAGCCGCGGCGCAACCGCCCGAGTGAGTGCCATGCCTGTCAGCGCGGAGAGCACAACAATGATCAGCACGATTCCAGTATTCACCCACGAGGCGCGGGCGCTTTCAGCGCTCACTGCCAAAGACTTCTCCATCGCAAACCTGGCGTGAACCAGAAATCCGTTATCCGCCGCTCCCTGGGCATCCGCCAGCGCAGCCATCATCTCGTCCGAGGAGAGCAGGTCCAACGCCGGTCCCGTCTTGCCGGCGCTCAGCAACGCTATGCCGCGGTCGCTGGCATCCTGGTACAGCTTGATGGCCGAGACGAACTTATGATAGTGGTCCAACTCCTCTGGAATGATGAGTGGCTCCATGGCCTTCAGGCTCTCCTGATACTCCTCGATCGCCTTCCTGCGCTTGGCTCCGTGGATTGTCGTGCAGGCGGGCGTCTGACACAGCAGTAGCTCCAGCGCTTCCCGGCGTTCAATATTCACTGCGTCCCGGATGTTCCCGATGTTGATCAGGGCGGGTACATGGGTCCCGCTTACATCCACGCTTTTCCTGGCAATCGCCTGGAACGCCACAAATGTGTATGCCCCCAACAGAACGCTGAGACCGCAAACGATGCCGAAGGCGAAGGTGAACTTGCGGGAGATGGGAAGATTGCGAAGCATGGACATGCCGGAAGCCCTTTCTGACGTGGTTCATTGAATCTATCGGCGGTTTCCAAGGGACCTTGAGCGCATTCCCTCCCGGCAGTTCCGGAAGTACGATAAGTCAGGGAGCAGCCAACCGTGACCACCAGTCAACCCAGCGTCTACTCTCAACTCGGCCCGGCCGCAGCCCAGATCTTCGCCGCCAACGATCGCATCAACCAGATGCTTATCGAACGTCTCGACCCCGCCGTCTGGCGAGCCAAACCGCCCGGCAACGTCCGCCCCATTGCCGCCATCTTCACCCACATGCACAATGTCCGCACCAAGTGGATCAGGCTCACCGCCCCGCACCTCAAGGTCCCCGCTCAGCTCGACCGCGCGCACTGTACGCCGCGCCAGGCCCGCACGGCATTGGCCCGCAGCGCCGCCCGCTGCTCGCAGATGCTCGCCGACGCGCTCGGCGCCAGCGACGGCCGCATCAAGAGTTTTCTGCGCGACGGCTGGGCTAAGCCCTGGCAGGTTGGCCCGGAGATGCTCTGTTACATGGTTTCTCACGAAGCCCACCATCGCGGCCAGGTGTGCATGATCGCGCATCAACTTGGATTCCCGCTGCCCGCCCAGGTCACCTCCGGAATGTGGAATTGGGAAAACCTGTGGAAAGAGTGCGGCTCACCTCGCGGCCCCGGCCACGATTCTTGAGGAAATGCGCCGGGACAAGGTCCCGCACATCCCGCCACGGACCAGGGGATGCATTGACTGCCCGTTTCCCAGGCCGTAGGCTCATACCATGGAATTCAAGGTGAGCGAGCTCGAGCGGGAGCCGATCGATTTCGATCTGCAACTGGCTCCGGGAGCAGTGGATTTTGGTCAGGAAGCGGTGCAGCAGGGCCCGTTGGCCTCAGCCGGGCGGGCTGAGGTGCTCCACGAGCACCGCGGTCCCAGAGATATTGTCGCCGACATCCGCCTCCGGGGGCAGTTTGCCGGCAAGTTTGAGGTTCCCTGCGCGCGCTGCGTAGAACCCGTCGAAATTCCCCTCAGTGCGGAATTCGACCTGATCTTCCGCCCCGCGGGAGCCGATTCCGAGGCCCCGGAACGGTCGATTACTGCGCCGGAGACAGAAATCGGGTATTATCAAAAGGACGGTCTGTGGCTTGAAGATGTGCTTCGGGAGCAGGTACTTTTGTCCCTGCCGGTGAAGACGCTGTGCAAGCCAGACTGCAAGGGACTTTGCCCGCGCTGCGGTGAGAACCGCAACAGCCAGGCGTGCCACTGCGATGAGGGTCCAAACGACCCCCGCTGGGAGGCGCTTGCTGGGCTCCGCGGCCGGATCAAGTCCTGAGAGATCAGTCCCCTGAGGACCTCAGGAACAGTTGAGGGCGCTCCGCCAAGTGCCGCAAGGCAGGCAAGCCGCCGATTGCCTGCGGATAGGGTCCGGCCTGAAGCTTGCCGGAGCCGAACCAGGCCGAGAAACGAAAGGAATTTAGTCATGCCAAATCCGAAAAGGCGCCACTCCACGCGCCGCACCGCGCTCCGCCGCAGCCACGACTTTCTCACCGCCACCGGCCTGTCAGAGTGCCCCAACTGTCACGAGAAGAAGCTGCCCCATCGCGCCTGCGCCAAGTGCGGGGCCTACAAGGGCCGCGCCGTGCTCGACGTGAAAGAAGCCGCAAAGTAATCTGAGCTTCCTGACAGCCCCCTAGGTCAAAGCAGGCTCCATGCTCATTGATATCGCGCTTGACGCCGTAGGCTCCGACAAAGCTCCAGAACCGGAGATCCGCGGGGCCATTCTCGCCTGCCGGGCGCTGCCTGTGCGCGTCCACCTGGTCGGGCCGGAAGCAGAGTTGCGCGATCTCCTCGATGAGCACCTCGACAACGAAGATCTGCCCATCGTCATCCACCATGCCTCGGAACGCATCGGCATGGACGAGAAGGCAATGCAGGCCGTCCGAGCCAAGAAGGATAGTTCCATCCGCGTCGGGCTCAAGCTAGTAAGCGAGGGCAAGGCGGCCGGCTTTGTCACCGCCGGAAACACCGGCGCGGCCATGGCCACCGCCAAAATGGTTCTGGGCGCCATGCCCGGCGTTGACCGTCCGGCGCTGGCAACCCCCATGCCCAGCTCCACCGGCAATCCATGCGTCCTGCTCGACGTCGGCGCAAACGTCGACTGCAAGCCGCACAATCTGGCGCAATTTGCCGTAATGGGCGAAATCTATGCCCGCACCGTGCTCAAAATCAACGAGCCCCGCGTCGGCCTGCTCTCCATCGGCGAAGAGGAAACCAAGGGCAACGACCTCACCCGCGAGGCCTTTCCGCTGCTCAAAGCGCTCCCCATCCGCTTCATCGGCAACGTCGAGGGGCGCGACATCTTCAGCGGCCTGGCAGACGTCATTGTCTGCGACGGCTTTGTGGGCAACGTGGCCTTGAAGACCAGCGAGGGCGTGGGCCGCTTCGTGCGCGATGTCCTCCGCGAGTCCCTCACCCGCACCGTCACCGCCCAGGTCGGCGCGCTGCTCTCGCGCAAGGCCTTCAACGAATTCCGCCGCCGTCTCGACTATCGCGAATACGGTGGAGCTCCGCTCCTTGGCGTGCGCGGCGTCTGCATCATCGGCCACGGTTCCTCCAACGACCGCGCCATCTTCAACGGCGTTCGCGTAGCCTACGAGTCAGCCGTCGGCGGGACCAACGAGCGCATCGAGCAGGAGTTCGCCAAGCGCCCGCCGCGTGGTCCTTCCACTCCTGACGCTCGCCCCGGCGCCTCGGTCCAGTAGAAGCCAATGGCTCCCGGTTCCAACCTTCCCATCGCATTCGACCCCAGGGTCGTTGGCCAACTTGCCTGCCCAGCCTGCATCGGCGACCTTCGCCTTGAGTCTGACCGCCTGGTCTGCGCACAGTGCGGGCGCGCGTATCCAATTGTGGACGGAATCCCGGTCCTGATTGCGGAACGAACAGAAAATACGCAAAGCTGACAGAGAAGGTCTTTACACCGGAATGATCGTTAGCTTTGGAAATGCCGCTTTATAATGCCGGTAATCGATCGTAAGCAAGGAATAACCGCGAACCAGAGCCCGAGCGCCAATTAGAAAATCTGCCAGTATGCGCCTCGGCCGTTTAACCCCGCCATTCTTCAAAGGGGTTTTCCTCTGCATGCTGCACCACGCCAAAGCCCGCTCTTTTGCGGCTCAAAACGCAGGCGGTCGCCGGGCTTGACGCCAAGGGACTTGCGAATCGCGGCAGGAATCGTAATTTGTCCCTTGCTTGTGATCCTGGCGCTGATGCCTCTGGGAGCGGCGCGATGCGCCTGTCGAGCTTTTGCCGGAACGGGCATGAGCAATGGCTCCTTACTATCCTCGGTATCTTCCTTACCTCGCCCCATTTCCATGCGGGCTGGCTTCTCGCGGGCCCTCCGTCATGACCCCTCCGCAATTCTCACAATCGAGTGCAGATGAAGATCAGGCAACACTCCCCGCCATGCGCCCGCCGTGTATTCTCCCGCAAGCGCGGTTCCCTCCGGCTCCAGGACCACTGCGGAAGGGGCGGCCGGAAGGCGAACCAGAAACCGAAGAGGGCCCGTGCGAGGCACAACACCCAAATTTCGAATCTCGGGCGTGTCTTCCGCTCCTTCCGTATTGATGAAGTGAATCAGCGTCTGCCCCTGCTTCTTTCTGAGCACAATCTCCAGTTGCGGATAATCGCCGTCAAGCTGGACGACCGGCTCGTGCAAAGGCCTGACGAGGCTCCTTATCTGCGCGCGCAGAATCTCCGTGGCGGCGTCGGAAAAGGTTGACGCAAGAGGCCCCGGGCACACTACCACGGTCCCCGCGCCATGCTGAACCTCGACAGCAAACGGGAAGCTGTCCCTGCGCGTATCGCTGCCTGGCCAGCCATAAGCAACCACCTGTTGCGGCGCGGCCGCTTCAATATCCATCCAGTTCCCGGTCATCTGCGCAAAGCCGCTGTCGTCGGCCACAAGCCAGGTGCGTTTCTGCGGCGTGCCGTTTAACCGCAGACCGAAGGCGCTTTGGAAGAGCAGTGCATTTTCAGCGCCGCACAACAGCAGCTTCCCGCCGCCGTGAACATAACGCGTCAGGGTCGCCGCCGCTTCGCCGCCAATGTCCAGCCAATCGGGAAGGACCATCAGCGGATAGCGCTCCGCGCATTCGGCCAGCCGCCAGTCGGGAATAAGATCGACGGAATAGCCGCAGCAAAGCAGCGCCTCCATCGCTCCCACCACCGGTGCCTTGGGCTCTCCCCACCATCCGAACACCTGATTCGCGGTGCGGTAAAGAGACCGCCCGGAAAACAGTACGCCCACTTCAGGAACGGTCTCGGATCGATGAGACCATTGCTGCCGCTGCCGGCAAAACTGCGCCACTTCAGCAGCCGTCTGAATGATGCGTCCATCAATCCAGCCCGCGCGCGTGGGTCCGTAGTAAATCTGATAAGCGCCGCCCTGCGCCAGCACCACAGCCGCTTCCTGCTCAAGCGCCGCCGCGGGCTTGGAAGACGATACGCCAGGATGGCCCTGGCCTTGCGGCTCAAATCCCCACGACATCAGATCCCAGGTTTTGCCGCAGCCGGAAAAATATCGCGCCTCAAGCCGCGCCTGCCGCACCGCGGCGTTGTTCCCCATGTCAAACGAGAGATAGTCAAGCGGAATGGTGGGCCGCTCCGGCGCAAAGCTGGAATACATCGAATTGCTCGTGAGTTCAATGCCCGGCTTGGCCCGGTGCAGAGCATCCACCCACGCAGACAGGTAGCGCCGAAACTCTTCCCGCTGCATTTCCAGAAACTCGTTCCAGCCCTTGTCTTCCGGCGTCTTCGGCAGCACATCCACGCCGGTTCTCTTGGCGAACATCTGCCGTGAAGCTTCGCAGTAATCGGGCTTCACCGCCCAGCATTCGCCGTCCACCCAGCAGCCGTCGAGATCGTAGTTGCGGGCCGCTTCCGTCAGCTCGGGAATCATCAGCTCCCGCTCGTACGGGCTAAAGAGACTGGTCTCCTGCCAATCGTGCCTGCTTGACCCCACCGGCTCGGCCTTGCCGTCGGGGCCCACGCGCGCCCACTCCGGGTGTTTGGTCACCGCCAAACCGTCCAGCACTCCGGAAAAATGGTTGTAGAGAGCTACGCCATGCGCGGCGGTCACGCGCCGCCAAATGGCCAGTGAGTCCTGCACAATCCCCGGCGCGGACATCCCCGTTTTCGACGGATAACCCAGGTACCCCGGATGCCCCTTCGAGTCGTACTGAATAAAATCCGGACGAACGCTCTCCAGCAGATGGCTCACCATCTCGTCGGTCACATCGCGTCCAAGAACGGTATCGGCAGCGCGCGGATGCAGATCGAAATGGAGGCCGAAAAAGCACTCCTTGCGCGAGAGCCGTGCCGGTTCTCCGGCTGCGGATCGGGCGAGAACAAGAGCGGACGTTGAAAGAATAAATTCTCTGCGGGAGAGCTTCACGATGAGTCCTCGGGATTCGCTCCCTATGCTAACCGAATCCCGCTGCTTCCGGTCAACCTTATCGCCGGTGATGAAACGGAAGCACAATCAACATCGCCAGCCCGATGGCAACGGCCAGCGCCAGGGCAATGATCGTGTAGAGCAGGGTAAGGCTCGGACCCTGCTCTGGCGCATCAGGCTCAGGCTCTTCGGCGTTTTGATTCGGCTGCGCGGGCTCACTCATATTTCAGTGACTCAACCGGATCCATTTGTGCTGCCCTCGTGGCGGGAACAGTGCCGAAGATGACCCCCACCACCGTCGCCGCGGCAAGCGCGATGGCCACCGACCAGGCCGACACGGGCAGCGCATAGTCGGTAAACAAATGAATCGACAGCGGAACCGCCAGCCCCACCAGCGTGCCCACCACCCCGCCGGCCAGCGAAATAATCACCGCCTCGGCAAGAAACTGCAGCTTGATCTCCCGCGCCGTCGCGCCCAGCGCCTTGCGAATGCCGATTTCGCGGATGCGCGAGCGTACGTTGGCCAGCATGATGTTCATAATGCCCACGCCGCCCACCGCCAGCGTAACAGTAGCCACCAGCACCAGCACCACGGTCAACGCGGTAGTAATCTTGTCCGCCATGTCCAGCAGCTCGGTGAGCGTTTGCGCCTGGTACACCGAGTCAGGCCGGTGGCGCGCGTGAATCACGCGGACAATCTCCTTCGCCGCGTCCGGAACCTCATCCATGCTGCGCATCGAAAAATACAGCTGGTTCACATTCTCCGATCCGGTAAAGTACCGTGCCACCGAGAAAGGAATCAGAATGGTCTGGTCCTGAAGCTCCGACTCGCCGAAGTCGGTAACGCTCTGCTTGAAGACGCCGATGATGGTGAAGGGAATGCCGCTGATTTCAAAGTCCCGCCCCACCGCCGCGTCAGAGCTGCCAAATCGTTCCTTGGCAAAAAGCTCCGTGACCACGGCGCACTTGATGTGGGCCGCATCGTCGGTGTTGTCCAGGAACCGGCCGTCGGTCACAAGCAGGTTGCGAATATATCGATAGTCCGGGCTCACCCCCAGCACCAGCGTATCCTTCACCACCCCTCCGCCAAAATTAATCCGGTCGTGCATGGTCACAATAGCCGAGGAGTACAAAACGCCGGGCACCTGTTCCCTGACTGCCTTTTCATCTTCGGTGGTCAGCGAGTCGCTGTAGATCACCCGCTCGGCCGCCGTCGCCCCCCCGCCCACGTACTCCAGCTCAATCGAATTGGTTTCCACCTTCTGGATCGTCTCCAGAATGTATCTCTTTCCCGTCAGCCCAATGGTCACCACCAGGATCACCGAAGCCGTCCCGATCACCATGCCCAGCGCCGTCAGTGCGAAACGCAATTTGCTCGCGCGAAAGCTGTCCAGCGCCAGCCTCAGAATCTCGCTCAGCACCATCGTGCGCCGCGCGCTCAGCAGCGTCTCCTGGAACGTGGATTGCCGTGGTTGATCGATCGTTTTCATTGGGTCGTGGTCCAGGGATCCTCTGAATAAGTCGAGGTTTTGAAAGGGCACGGCTTCAGTCGTGCCGAAATTCGAGTAAAAGGAATGTGGGCTTTAGCCCCTGAGGGAATGTTGACCTCGCAACCAGGCTGGCTCAGTGATTGCTTATTGAATGCGCCCATCCTCCCGCCGGCTTCCCAATGATAAGACGGGCAGCGCCCCAGCCCGCTCAATTCCCCGCGTACTTCTCCAGCCACTTCAGCTCCTCGCGCACCTTGATGTACCCATGCCAGGGATTTTTTTGCAGGCTGTGCCCCTCGCCGGGAAAAACCAGAAAGCTGTGCGGAATCCCCAACCGCTCCAGGGCTCGCTCCATGGTCACCCCCTCCAAATAGCTTACGCGCACATCCGCCCCTCCCTGCACCAGGTGCGTGGGCGTCTTCACCTTGTCAAACCGGAACAGCGCCGCCTCGCTCTGGTAAATCTCCGGGTTCTCCCACGGCGCACCGCCCAGGTACCACGCATCGTCCCAGGTCTCGTCGTCGTTGCCCCAGTTGGCCGCGTGCTCCACCGCCCCGGCGCCGGTCACTGCGGCCTTGAATTCGGTAGTCTGCGTAATCAACCAGTCTGTCATGTAGCCGCCGTAGCTGTACCCTCCAATCGCCAGATGCTCCGGGTCGGCGTAACCCTCCTTCACCAGCGCATCCACGCCCGCCAAAATGTCGCGCCCCGGCTTTGACACCAGGTGCGGCTCAATCTCCAGCATGAACTCGTCGCCATATCCCGCCGACCCGCGATAGTTCGGCCTGAACACCAGCCAGCCGTTCGCCGCGGCCAGCGTTGCCCAGTCGTACCAGTCAGCCCCAAACCGGTTCCCATCCGCATCCGCCGGCCCTCCATGGATCAGCGTCAGCATCCGCAGGTGCCGCGCGTCCTTCTTGCCCGGCGGAAAAATCAGCACCCCTTCAACCGTTCGCCCATCATCCGACTTCCACTGGTAAGTCCGCCACTCCGGCTCCGCGCGCTCGCCAAAAATCCGATTAAATCCCGTCAGCGCCGTCAGCTCCCCCGGCTTCAGCGGATCCCGAGCCAGATAAACCTGCGTTGGCTTGTCAATCGCCGAGTAGCGCACCAGCAGCGCATTCGACCCCCGGCCCGCGTCCACGCCCGCGTAGCTTCCCGCCAGCCCCGGCAGCTTGGTCGCCCCCTCGCCCTCCACCAGGTAGAGCTGCGTCTCCGTTCCCTTCAACCCCAGCGCAATCTCCCGCCCATCCGGCAGCAGCGCAAACCGCTCGAACGACCCATCGAACCCCGCCCCCAGCCGCTCCGCCTTTCCGGTTTCGGGGTCCAGCGCATACAGCCGTCCCTGCACGTCGCGATACTTCCCCTCCAGCGATCCCGCCGCCGCCTCCACCGCAAAATTCAGCCGCCGCCCGTCAGGCGACCACCGCAGCCCCGACTCAACGGCGTCATTATGCGTCAACTGCCGTGCCTCGCCGCCGCCGGCGCCAACCACGTAAATCTCGTAATCCGCGGGACTCTCCATCCGCTTATGCGGCGGCCCGGTCACAAAGGCCAGCGTCTTGCCGTCCGGCGAGGCAGCAATCTCCTCAATCGCCTGCGCCACCTTTGCAATCGCCGCCGCGCCCGCGGGAATCGTCGTTGCAGCCTCGTTCTTCCCTGCCTTCCCGCCCTCCGCCCTGGCAGGCAGCGGAACAGCCAATGCCCGCGCCAGCGCCGGCGCAATCTCCTGCCTCACCAGCACATCCCCTCTGTGCTGCTCCCGCCACTGGATCACGTCTTTCCATTCGTCCTTTTGCGCCTT
This sequence comes from Occallatibacter sp., assembly GCA_050013735.1. Taxonomy (GTDB): domain Bacteria; phylum Acidobacteriota; class Terriglobia; order Terriglobales; family Acidobacteriaceae; genus Telmatobacter. The sequence continues at coordinate 49,070 of JBEKEQ010000014.1, read as the reverse complement.
CGTCTGCTCCTCGGTCAGCGGCACGCTCGCGGAGTAATAAATCGCCCTCCCATCAGCCGACCACGCAAACGCATGCACGTCCAGATTCTCGCGGTAGAGCGGCAGCGCCTCGCCGCCCGCCACCGGAATCAGCCAGATCCGGCTGGCCTTCCCGTCTTCGCTCTCCGCCTTGCCGTCGTCGCCCTCCGCCTCGCCCGCCAGCGCCCGATCGCTGAGAAACGCAATCCACTTCCCGTCCGGACTCCATTCGGCGCTCTCTTCGCTGCCTGAATGCGTCAGCGGCCGCAACCCGGCAGCCGCCGTCCACAGCCACAGATCATGCCGGTAGACACTCGCCTTCCAGTCGGGGCTCTCCGTCCCAATCACCGCCGCCGACCCGTCCGGCGAAATGCGCGCCTCGCGAACATCGGTTGTGTTCAGGTACTCGTCCAGCGTGATCGCCGGCTTTGCTTGCTGCGCAAGGCAAGCAGCCGGCATCAGGGATACCGCGGCGCAAAGGGGCACAAATGGTCGCAAACGCATACAAGCAATATACCCGCGCCCACCGGCTCGGCCGCCGTCGTTCTTCCCTGGGGGCGCCCCATCTTTGAAAGGGCATGGCTTCAGCCCCTGCGCCTTTTCTTTGCCAAATAGCCATAGCAGTACTGGTACCCACCAACCTGCTAACTCGCCACCCCCGCGCAGCGGAGGCCAACCCGCCACCCCAGCGAACAGCATCTGAGCCCCACGCTACGATTGCCAACGAGCTTTCAATCACGGCGCGAGCGGGGAACCCACCCGGCGGGTAGGTCGCGCGCCCCAACAGCACCCGAAACGATGTGGGCTTCAGTTGCATGACACGGGCTCCAGTTGCATGACACAGGCTTCGGTTGAAGGCTATGGGCTTCAGTTGAAGGGTACGGGCTTCAGTTGTATGACACAGGCTCCAGTTGCATGACACAGGCTTCAGTTGAAGGGTACGGGCTTCAGCCCGTACAACGGACCACCAAAACACCCTGAAAATCAATCAACGCGGCGTGAGCCGCGCCACAGCTCAGGCCATCACTTCCGCCGCCAGCCTGCTAACTCGCCAACCCCGCGAAGCGGGGGCCAACCCGCCACCCCAAGAAAAGAGTGAACCGAACTCGCCACCCACTCCCCCCATCCACATCAGAGAACCCAAGCCGACTTATTAGTACTAATCTCCTCGATGAGCGCATTGGCGATGAAGCGCCCATCGAGATGGTACCTGACCACGGCGTTTTCGGGATTGATCCGCGCCGGCGGACTTTAGGAATGCTATTCGCGAAGAGTTGGGATTCGACCTGGGTCCCTGGGGTTATAGTCTGCTCATTTTCCGGGCCTGACCCACCCCAGTCGGAACAAGGTGGCATCAGAATCAGCTTCCAGAGAGAGTAAACTATTGAATCGGTAGCGATTGAGGATCAAAGATGAGAATTGAACATCTAGTGCTTCAGAATTTCCGCTGCTTTGAGTCTTTGGAAGTGAGGCTCAACCCGCAGTTCAACCTTCTGGTCGGCGACAACGCATCCGGAAAGACCTCACTTCTCGATGCCATTCATATCGCGGCTGGCAGCTGGCTTCTGGGGGTCGACGTCCCGAGAAGGGCGCCCGCGATTGACGACGACGAGGTCAGACTTCGAGCCATCGAGCAAGGGAAGAATAGGTTCACCTTTGAAAGGCAGTACCCTGTAAGGATTCGAGCCTCGGGCACAGTCATGGGACATCAAGCAACATGGGTGCGGGAGAGGGTCTCAGATCGAAGCACAACGAGGTATAGCGATGCCAAAGCGATTTTGGATATTGGACGGGGCACTGTTGCATCCTTAAGATCGGGTGATAGGGTCGTTCTTCCTCTGATCTCGGCGTATGGAGCGGAGAGGCTCTGGATCGAACCCGACCGCGTGAGAGGAAACGGGCGAGCCGGCAGTAGTTGGAACAGCGAGCGGCCGTCCCGACTTCTCGGCTATCGCAACATCGAATTCCTTATTCACGAAGAAGGACTTTTCGACTGGCTTGCCAAGGAAACCTTCGCCTCTCTCCAGGAGGGATCACGATCTCCGGCGCTTCGGGTTGTTACTCAAGCAATTGTTGGCTGCATCGACGACGCCGAGGACTTTTACTATGATGTCCGACGCGAGGATCTCGTCGTAACCTTCAAGAATCATGGGACACACCCGTACAGCCACCTAAGCGATGGCCAACGAGTGATGCTCTCCGTCGTTGGAGACATAGCGAAGAAGGCCGCTTTATTGAATCCCGATTTGAATGAAAAAATGCTCGAAGACACGCCGGGGATTGTGACGATCGACGAATTAGACCTGCACTTGCACCCAAAGTGGCAAAGACGTGTCATCCAAGACCTGAAGAGAACTTTTCCGAACATTCAGTTCGTGGCAACGACTCATTCGCCGCAGTTGATTGGGGAGGCACTCCCAGCAGAGATCCGAGTGCTGGAGGACTGGAACGTTTCAACCCCAAATAGATCGTTTGGACTGGATTCGAACCGCGTTCTGCAAGAGGTGATGCATGCGTCACCGAGGAATGAGGAGACACGAGCGCAATTGTCTGAGTTGTCAGAAGCCATCGACAGCGAGAACTTGGTGCGTGCCAAAGAACTGGTTTCGCGCGTCGCGGCCGAACTCGGCGGTGGCGATCCAGAGGTTACCGGAGCGAATACGCTGATCGGCCTCCTGGAATCGACTCAATGAGAAACATAAAAAAGGGGCCTGAACCTGCGAGCCTTACGGCCTGGCGTAATACAAACCGGACCGATTACAACGGTTACCGGGATAAGGACATGTTGCGCACGTTGCTTGTCGCGGAGCAACGCGGGATCTGCTGCTATTGCGAGTGCCGGATATACCCGGCCCGGGACCTGATGAAGGTGGAACACTGGCACTCCCACGAGAACTATCCCGGCGAGCGGCTTGTCTATCGCAACCTGCTCGGCGCGTGCCTCGGCGGCGAGGGAACCCCAGGCCGTGATCAGCACTGTGACACCTCGAAGGGCGAACAGGATCTTTCCAGGAATCCTTCAGACCCCGGTCACGATGTCGAGGTTCTGCTGCGATACCGCCCAGATGGGAAGATCTGGTCAGCTAACACGCAATTTGATGAAGAACTGAACACCGTCTTGAAGCTAAATCAGCCGTTCTTGATGAACAATAGGAAGGCCGTCCTTGACGGTCTCAAAGAGGCGCTACGGATTCGCGGTGGAACGCTGACCAGAGCGCAGTGGCAAAACATTCTCAAAGAATGGAATGGCTTAAAGCACCCGGGCAGCTTGCGGCCTTACTGCAGCGTTATCGTCTATTGGGCAAGGAAGCATCTAGCGACGGTAACGTAAATCTTCCTATTGCGGATGGAGATCCGGCCAGCGATTGAACGGAGCTTCTTGGATTGCGGAAGCGCCATGTGCTTCGTTCAAGGACGCGGTCGGCTCCGGGCCCCATCACGCTAATTTCAATTGTCGCGTGCAGCCCGATGCACCCATTGAGTTTGGATGAGTCCTGAAAAACGCCGCCGGGTTGACCAAGCCACCCAATCCCGCCGCAAATCGGAAAAACGGCACCCGGCCCTCCCGCCAACCCCTCTCTTGCCGATCATTAAGCGTCCCCGGCGCACACTATTCCCAGGAGAGCCCATCATGCCCAATCAATCCGTGGAAGAACGAGCACTGAATGCCGGTCTCCCGTCCGCGACCGCCCTCCCTCCGGGTTCCAGCCTTAGACTGACCAAAATCAAGCGGGTCCCCACCCCCCTCCCGGCAAGAATGATCTGTTCCCCGTGAACTTTTATCCCTGAAATATCCCGTAAGAGTTTTTGAATCAACATCTTATAGCCGCCAAAAAGCCGATAAATGGAAGCTCCAGCTGTGCAGCCATTTTTCGCTAAAATACCACTCAAAACGCTTTGAATCAGGCACTTACAACTCCATATAAACGCCGATGTCCCGCCCTACCCGGACAAAAAAATCCCCAAAAAAGCCGCACTTTCGGCCCCAAAACGCAGCTTTTTGCCCGTTTTGACCCCCAAAATGCGGCCTTTTCAAGCCCCGCCTGAACCCTGAACCCTGAACCCTGAACCCTGAACCCTCTCCTTCCTCACGGCATCTTCTGGATCATCTGTTCTCGATCCAGCAACCCCATCAGCGCGTAATAGCTGTCCACCAGCAATCCCTCGTACCCATGCGGATTGCCCTGCCAGTCGATCCATTCGTACGTCAAGCCGTTCTTCCCGCGATCAGAGAACCTCTGCTTCGCAAACGATTCCAGCATCGGCATCAGGATCTTGTCGCCCTCCGCCTTTTCGCCCAAATGGTAGAGCGCTCCAATGGTGAAGTAGGAGTAGCACGCCGTCGCGCCGCCGTTCTGGTAGACGCCGAACGTATCGGTGCCATCCTCGCGCGATGGGCCGCCCCAGCGGGCAATATGGTCCACATAATCGCCGCGATGAATGGGCGCCAGGTTGCCGGGAATGCCGATGGAAAAGTTGTGGAAGCCCACGGCGTCCATCTTGGCCACGATTCGATCCTCCACCTGCTTCGCCTGCTCGTCAGGCAGCAGGCCATAGCGCACCGCAATGCCGTTGACAAAGGTGAAGTAGTAGTCGTGCAGTTGCCCGTCGGCGCTTCTCCAGCCGGCCAGCACGCCCGTCGCCGGATCGAGGAATGCCGGCGCATACGCGTCGCGAAGCTCCTGGGCCCGCTTGCGATACCGTGCCGCATCCGCTGTTTCTCCCACGCGATCGGCCAGCGCGGCCATGCTGCGCAGCGCGCGGTAACCCAGAGCATTCGAATAAGCGTCCTGGTGGCCGAAGCCGACCGCGTCCCACCAATTGGCCGGGCGCAGAACAAGCTTCTCCGGCCACGAGCCGGTGTTGCCGCTTACCGGAAACTCGATCAGCGGGCTGCCGTCCGCGTTGGGCTCGATCATCAGTTCGGCCCACTTGCGCAGCCCAGGATAGCTCTTGCGCAACCAGCCTATGTCACCGCTGCCATCGGCGTAGTCATATGCGGCGATCAGCAGTGAAGGATATGTGTCCGACGAGGCATGTGGAAACCACTCCCTGCCGTTGCCCACGCTGACTCCAGGGTCAATGCCCTTGTATCCCGGCTGCCCGTACGTAAGAACGCCGCCCAGATAGCGGTCAAGAGAATCGCGCACGATGTCCAGCGCGGTCAGGCCTTTCACCAGTTCAGGCGTATAGCGCGCCATGTCGCCGTAAAAGAAAAGGCAGAAACCGACAATGTCGCTGGCGGAGTTGTTGGCCAGCGCGTGGGCGCGGGCCTGCAGCTGAAACGCATTCATCCACTCGCGCCGGAACCCATCGTAGCGCGGATCGGTGAGGTCCACACCAGGCACTGCGGGGTAGATGGCTGCGGTCTCAAGCGTATATTCAATTTTTTTCTGCTCCGCCGTTGCGGCCGGAAAAGTGACCTTCACATAGAGCTCGGGGCGCCTCAGGGCGTCGTAATGCAATACCGCGGAACTGCCCCCACTGGAGTAAATGCGCAGCGAACCCATGCCGGGCAGGTGCATCAGCGCCGGCAGAGCGATGTCTCCCGCCGGCGTTACATGGCCCAGCAAGGTGGCATGCGCCACATCGGGATTGAACTTCCAGATCACATCCTGCGAAACGCCGCCCGGCCGGAACAGGCTGCGCATGCGCAGCTTGTTGCCCTCGCAGCGCATCTCCCAAACCGCGTGAGCCGGGTCGGAAGTGGGGGCGTAGACAACCCAGCCGTCATGCGTGGTCACCGTATACTCCACCGCCGATGCACCGGGGTCCACGATTGGATTCGGCCTGAAGCTGCCGCGCTGAAGCGAGTCAAAGCTGAGCGCGCTCAGTCCCGGCTTGGCGGCGTCAAATGTGACATGAATGGCCGGAGTTTCCTGCGTCAGCGCCGCCTCCGTGACCTGTGCCCACCCCGGGGCAACCGCGCCCAACGCAATCATCAGGCAAGCAATCCAACCCTTCCCAAACTGCGCATGCAACCGAGGTGATTTTTTCATTTCCAACCGCTCAATATCCATGGCCGCTCGTCTCCCCTTTAAGGTTATAGATCAAATACCCCCCACCCGGCGCGCCCGAAGAAAGTGGGGTTTGAAAACGCCCTGGAGCTGGGTCGGGGTGGGGTTGTCTTTACTTGCGAAAAGTGTATCGAATGCTTGCTATAATTTTCGCATGATTTCCAACGGAAGAACTCTCGGTCAACTGATACTCGTCGTCGGACTCCTCGCGGGCTTGCACAGTGCACCCGCCCAGGTAAAGGTGTGGCAAGGCACGCTTACACTGCCCACCTACGAGGAAGGGCAACCTGATCCCAATCCGCCGTTCGATCAGTACTCTGGAACAAAGACCAATTATCCGTATACGTTGCGGGAGCAACTGACGGACCACAGCGTGGAGCACGCGTGGCGGGCGGTGTACCTGGAGAATGAGTACATCAAGTGCTCGGTTCTGCCCGATCTGGGCGGACATATTTATACCTGTGTGGATAAGATCAGCAAGCAGCCGATGTTCTATGCCAATCCCTCCATCAAAAAAGCGGACATAGGCTACCGGGGCGGATGGTCGGCGTTTGGAGTTGAATTTAATTTTCCTGTTTCGCATAACTGGGTTACTGCCTCGCCGGTTGATTACTCTTTCACGAGTAACTCCGACGGCAGCGCATCGGTTTTTGTAGGAAACATCGACCGCGTCTATGGGATGCAATGGAATGTTGAGTTAGTGCTGCGCCCAGGGTCGACGGTGCTTGAATTGCACGTCGCGCTCAGCAACAGAAGCGATGTGCGCCATCGCTTTTATTGGTGGAGCAATGCGGGCGTCCAGGTGTGGGATGATTCGAAAATTACTTATCCTACCGAATTCAGCGCAGCCCACGGTTTTGCGGACGTGGACACATGGCCTGTGGATTCGGCCGGGACCGATCTGAGCTTGCTGAAAAACCACACGCAGGGGCCGGTTTCGCGATTCGTCTACGGCAGCAGCGAGCCATATATGGGAATCTGGCATCCGCATACCGACACCGGCGTAGTTCACTATGCGGAGTTCAAGGAACTTCCTGGAAAGAAGATATGGTCCTTTGGCGCCGACGCCGATGGGCTGGATTGGCGCAAGACTCTCTCTGACAATAACAGCGCCTACATGGAAGTGCAGGGAGGCCTATTCCGCAATCAGGAGACCTATGCTTTTCTTCAGCCAAGACAGACAATCCATTTCACTGAGTATTGGATGCCTGTACGGGAGCTAGGCGGATTTGCTCGCGCCAACCTGAATGGCGTGGCGAATCTGAGCCGCGAGGGCGATGCGCTGCTGGTGGCGTTTAATGCCAACCGGGTCATACCCGGCGCGACGGCGCGCATTCTCGATGGGAGTTCCACGGTATTCAGCGAGAAGCTTGAACTTGCCCCTGCGCGCACCTGGAAGCACACAATTAAGCCGGCAGACAACTCAAAAAAATATACCTTTGAAGTTACAGATGCGAGCGGCGCGGTGTTGCTGCACCAGACCGAAGGCGAATACGACTGGACACCTAAGTCGGAAATACAAGTTGGGCCTCGAACCGCCTACAAAATGCCAGAGCCCGCGGCGCGAACTGAAGACGATTGGGTGCAGCTTGGGAAAGACGAAGAACTGAACGGCGCGCGGCTGACGGCGCTCAAAGACTATAAGCTCGCCCTGGAAAAGTTTCCGTCCAGCTTGTCGCTGGCAAAGGCGGCGGGACGGCTATCGGCAGATTTGCTGCGTTATGACGACGCGATCAAGTGCCTGGAGCCGGTGGAAAGCCGGGAAACCTGGAATGCGGAGACGGCGTATTACCTGGGAATTGCTTACGACGGCGTGGGAAGCGAGCGCAAGGCGCGGCTCGCGTTTGACGCAGCTCGGCTGCTGCCGGAGTTTCACGCAGCGGGGAGCTTGCGGCTTGCCGAATTGGAAGCCCGCCAAGGCCAACTTCAATCGGCGGCAGATGACTTAAAAGACGCCATTCGCAGCGCCCCTGACGACGTTCGCAGCGCTGAGGAACTCGTCGCCGTGGAGCAAGCGCTGGGGCAGCCGGAAGCTGCCAGCGCGCTGGCCAGCCAATGGCTAACTCGTTTTCCAACGAGTTATATTCTGCTGAATGAGTTAGGACGGCCAGATAACGCGCACCTTGGCGCGGATGTGGACCGGATTCTGAATGCCGCTGGCCAGTACATGCGGTTGGGACTCTATCAAGCGGCATACGACGTTCTCGCTAGAAGCTATCCGGCCGTTCCCGCCGATCAACATGAACCTGCTGAGGCATTGCCCCAGAACAATCCTCTAGTTGCGTATTATCGCGGCTATTGCGATCGAAAACTGGGCCGCTCGCCTTCAAACGACTACGCAATTGCTGCCGGGCTTTCAACAAAATATATTTTTCCTGCGGGTGCCACCACCTATGAAGTATTGAATGCCGCAGCGCATGCCAATCCTCAGGACTCGAACGCGGCCTATCTTCTGGGAACGTTGCAGTTTTCAGTCGGACTTACGGATCAGGGATTGGCGAATTGGGAACGTGCCGTTGCGTTGAACGCGAAGATCCCATCCTTGGATGCGTCGATCGGCCGTGACCTTCTGCATTTCAAAATGGATACAGACGGGGCGCTTGCAGCGTTTCAGCGCGGAATCACGAACGACCGTGGAAATGTCGAAAATTACTTCGGCATCGATCAGGCCCTGAGCCTGCTGAAGCGGCCCGCCTCAGAGCGCGTCGCGGCCCTGAACCGTTTTCCCGATCAGGCGAATATGCCTACAGATCTTGTTTACGAGCTAATACTAAACCAAGCCGAAGCCGGCGACTACGATGGCGCGGAGGCTCTCTTCCATCACCGCTATTTTGCGCGCGCAGAGGGAGGAACCAACGTGCGGCAAGTGTGGCTTGAGGTGCGCTTGCAGCATGCGTTGGCACTTGGCAGAGCGGGAAATTGCGATGCGGCGCTCAAGATTGCTTCGCAACTGGGCGCGGCAGTTCCGGGACTGGATTTTACGCAGGATGGACTGCAACCGATTCTCGACTCAGCGCGCAATGACTATCTGTTGGGCGAGTTACAGGCCGGCTGCGGCCGCATGGATCAAGCCAAAGCAGACTTCGAAAAGGCCGCCGCATTCGAAGGTGGAGGCGAAATTGCGTGGGTGGCAAAGGCGGCTATGAAGCTGCCTGACTACAACCAAGCCGAGTGGCATTCGCGCCTTTTGGCGGCCTGGGCCAGGCGCGGGACTCCTGAAAGAAGCATGGGAGCATATAATCTTGCGATGCTGCAGTTGGCGCTGGGAAAAGACGCGGATGCAAACGCCGAATTTCACAGTGCGCTTCTGCTGCCGGATACGCAGATGGCCTATCACGTGACCCGCCTGGCCCTGGCGGGTGATGGCAAATAGCAAGAGAAGCTAACTGGCCGCGCCTCCTCGCTTAGCTGCACAAGACGAACGGGCAAGGGAGATTGTTACTATGCAGCGTCGTGACTTATTGCGCACGTCGGCCTTTACTGTCGGCGGCGCCGTTCTTACTAACTCGCTGCCTGCGCTGGCGCTTGCGGCGCCCGCGCCGGAATCTTCAGTGCGGCGGGTTCTGGCCATGTTCAAGTGCCACTTCGATGCCGGTTTCATCGACACGCAGACCGCCGTGGTGCACCGCTACTTCAGTGAGTATTTTCCCAGGGCCATCGATCTGACCGCGAAATCCCGTGAGCCGGGCTCGAACCGCTATGTGTGGACCACGGGCTCCTGGCTTCTTTACGAATATCTCGAGCAGGCTTCCGCCGCGGAGCGGATGCGCATGGAGCAAGCCATCGCGCAAGGAGATGTCGCGTGGCATGCTATCCCCTTCACCTGGCAGACCGAAATGATGGATGCTTCGATGATCTCTGCCAGCATAGCACTCTCTCACTCGCTCGACCGCCGCTTCGGCCGCACCACGACAGGGGCGAAGATGAGCGATGTTACCGGACATACGCGCGGACTTATCGCGCCCATTGCAGGGCAGGGAGTGAAGTTTCTTGATATCGGCGTGAATGGCGGATGCACGCGCCCAGACGTTCCCCCGCTCTTCGTCTGGAAGGATTCCGGCGGCGCGTCCATTATCGTCATGTATCACAGCGACTATGGCGGCGTGGTTACTGTTCCCGGCTCCGATCTTGCCGTCGCCATCAACGTGCGCGGTGATAACAGCGGGCCGCACCCAGCCGACGAGGTCACGGATATTTATGCTGACTTGCACCGCCGGTTTCCAAAGGCCGAAGTTATCGCCGCAAACCTGACTGAGATAGCCAATGCCGTTGCGCCCTTCCGTAACAACCTCCCCGTCCTGACTCAGGAGATCGGCGACACGTGGATTCACGGCATTGCCAGCGATCCGCTCAAAGTGGCGCGTTATCGTGAGGTCGCGCGTCTGCGCCGTCGTTGGATCGGTGAAGGCAAATTTCAGCCGGGTGATGCAACCGATATTGCTCTTCTTCGCAATGTTCTGCTTGAGGCTGAACACACTTGGGGAACAGACACGAAAACCTGGCTGGACTTCGATCATTACACTCCGCACGATCTTGGCCTGATGCTTTACAACAAGAACTACACAGTGGTTGAGTTCAGCTGGCAGGAGAAGCGCCAGGACCTTGTCGACGGCATCAACGCCCTTCCCAGGCAGTTGCATGACGAAGCCCATGCAGCCATCCGCGCCTTGGCGCCCACAATGCCGCAACTGGCCGGCTCAACTCCGCATCCGCCTGAACAGGAAATCGACACCACGCACTTTCTTCTTGCCTTCGATCCGCGGACGGGCGCCATTCATCGCCTGCGCAACAAACACACCGGCGTTGAGTGGGCCACGCACGATCACCCGCTCGCGCTCTTCTCTTATCAAACGCTTTCGCAGGCTGACTACTCGCGATTTCTCGCTGCCTACACCGTAAGTCAGGCCGATTGGGTAAGCATGGATCTCGGCAAGCCTAACATCGAACGTTTCGGCGCGGAGAGTCGAGAGTGGCGACCCAGGCTTACCGGACTCGATATCGCGCAAGACGCCGAGAGGCATTCCATCGTTGCGAAATTGGAACTTCAGGACACTGAGGCTACTAACTCCGGACGCGTCGCATTTCCGCAGAAGTTATTTCTCAAAATGACGCTGCCGGCTTCGGAGCCGGTCGTTCATCTGGAATTGTCCTCGTTTCACAAGCGCGCCACGCGATTGCCCGAGGCCATGTGGCTGACTTTCAATCCTGATGTCCCCGATCAGCACGGCTGGATGATGGACAAGTCCGGTGAAGCGGTCTCGCCATTCGATGTGGTGGCCGGCGGAAGCCGCCATCTTCATGCCGTCTCCACTGGCTTTAGTTATCGTGACAGCGACCGAGCTTTTGCCGTGGAGTGCATTGACGCGCCGCTGATCGCTCTTGGCGAGAAGTCCCCTCTGAATTATTCTCGTTCACAGCCGGACCTTAGCGGCGGAATTCATTGCAACCTGTTTAATAACACTTGGGGAACAAACTACATTATGTGGTTCGACGAAGACATGCGTTTTCGATTTCTGCTTCGCGCATAACTCGATAAAACCACTCTGAGAGCACTGCCATGAGCTTGACCCGACGTAAGTTCCTTGTTGATACCGCGCTTGCAAGTGCGGGAGTTGCCGCGGCAGGCGCGATGGCGCACGAGACCTGGGCGGAGGCCGAACCGGCGCGGTTGGCGCCCTATTTGACAGGGCTGAGAATGGCGGCAACGCCCGCGACAGCCTATCGGGCGTATCGATCGAAGGTGGTTGCGAATCCCGGCCTGGCTACGTGGGTCCAGGTAGATCTTGGCAAAAGCTTTCCTATTGAGGCAATACAGTTGTTTCCGGCTTCGGAGCGCATGTATCCGGGACGCGATCAGTATTATGCGGGCGAAGGGTTCCCGTTGCGATTCAAAATCGAAGCCGCGGACGATCCGGCATTCAGCAGTCCGCAAACGCTTGTCGATCTTACTAAGTCCGATTTTGCCGATCCGCAAGACAGCATTACTCAATATTCAGCGCATGGAGTTAGCGCCCGGTACGTAAGGCTGACTGCAACGCGTCTTCGCGCCGTCAAGGTCAAAGCGCCTGTCGAGACTGACGCAGCCACCGGGCCTGTAGACGGCCCTGACTTCACGCTTACACTGGCAAAAATGGCTGTGCTTTCGGGCGGCCGCGATATCGCCGTGGGATGTAAAGTTTCTGCCGATGACGAGTATGGAAATTCAGACCTGATGATGCAGCTAACGCGTCCCGCGCGCCAGGACGGAGAAGCCATTCGCTGCGACAATCCGCATCGGGTTACCGAATCTTCCACCTGGAAGCCGGCAAAATACAAGGCGCAGGCGCCGAAGACGGCAGTAACTCTCAACGGAGGGTTATTTGAAACCGCGATGCGCAATAACATCGAGTATCTGCTGAGTTCTTATTCAAAAGACGACCTGTTACGCCAGTTTTACGAGCGGAGCGGCAAACTCAAGGACTTCAAGCCTAAGAAGTCACAGGTGTTCTGGGAAGAAGATCTTGCCGGTTCCAACGCCGGCCGTTTTTTGATGGGCGCGGCAAATACCTTGCGCTGGATCGATGACCCTGAATTGCGGCGGCGCATGGATGCGGTGGTCGACGGAATTGAAGAATGCAAGCAGCCGAACGGCTACATCATGGCCTATCCGGAAGACACGATGTTCTATTCCGAGCGTGCCGCGTATACGCGCGCGTGGGTCACGCATGGTCTGCTGGAAGCGGCGTACAGCGGCAACGCGAAGGCATTCCCCATGCTGCGCGGTTATTACGATTGGTTCAATCGGCAGTCGTTTCTGCCTGACATGCTGCGCGGCGCGGTTCAGGGCGGCCAGGGCATGGTTGCGAACACCCGAGTTGCAACCAGCCCGATAGGTAAGGCCGCGGATGCTCAGGTGATCCAGCGGTACTACCAGGAAGACGGCTGGTTAGGTGGGCTTGCAAGGCAGGAGAAAGAGCAAGTCTGGCAATATCCATACGACCGCCCGCACTGTTATCTGCTGACTAATCTTGAAGCCTATCTCGATATGTATCTCATCACGGGCGACCCGCTTTATCACGATGCCGTTCTTGGTGCGTGGGAGTTATATCGCGCTAATTTGCAGCAAGCGGGCGGAAGCATTTCGATCATCGAGTTCGAAGAGGATCGGCCGGATAGTAACTCGCTCCGCAAGAAGCTTGGGGAGTTATGTGGAAACAGCTTTTGGGTCTTCTTGAGCCAGCGCTTTCAACTTCTGCATCCTGACGAAGAGCGCTACGCGGCGGAGATTGAGAAGTCGATTTACAATGTCGGCATTGCCAATCAGGACGGCGGCAAGGGCCTGCGCTACCACACTATTTTGGAAGGCAGGAAAGAAGGGTCGTCGCATTGCAACACATGTTGCGAGGGGCAGGGAACCCGGCTGCTGGGTTCGCTTGCGGAACATATTTATTCGATCGCCCCGGACGGGCTGTATGTGCATCTCTACGAGCCGTCGACGATCCGATGGCAGCAGGGTGGGCAGGCAATTGAGCTTGCTGTGAAGACGAGTTTCCCGTTTGATACTGCGTTTCGCGGCCTCGTGAAAACACCGGCTCCTGCACACTCCAACATACGAATCAGGGTGCCATCCTGGGCGGCAGGAGAAATGATGATCGCGGTCAACGGCAAGGCCGCGGGGACTGGCAAGCCGGGCAGTTATATTCAACTCGACCGGCTATGGTCGGACGGCGATGACCTTGAGTTCGCGCTTCCCGCGGCATTGCGCGTGAATCTCTACAGGGGTGAGGATCAGATTGCAGGCAAGCAAAGATACTCAATCGAGTATGGTCCGATTCTTCTTGCCGCGGTGGGCGCTTCGAAAGTCGATCTGATGCTGGAGAAGGGAAGTAAGGCGCATGAGTTAGCCAAACACCTCGAACCAGTTGAAGGCGCGCCGCTTCATTTCGCCGTTCGCGGCAACCCGGGTCAAAGACTTATGCCTTACTGGCAGATTGCGGAAGAAGAATTTACGTGCTATCCAACCATCACGGCGACTGCATAACTCCTCTAGCGAAGACAAACGACGGCGCGAGACTATCGGGCCGGCAGTTTCGCGCGCGATGTTACCTTTCTGGCTCGGGCGCCTCAATGACCACGTCCCGGTGTGAGATCGTCGGATGCATGTTGTCTAAAAACCGTGAACTGCTAACTCGACTAACTCACAGCGCAAGTAGATTTGCTCGGCCGGATTCGCGGAGGCCGATCAGCGATCGATGGATTCAACCAGGCGGTGCATTTCTTCCTCCTGCTGTTCGATGGATTCAACGAGTTTAAACTGCGTACGGCAGCGGTCGAGGTTGTGTCCATCGCGATGCACCTTGTAGTAAGTGTCGCCGGCTAAATGATCGGCGAGGAAGCGAATGCCCTGCTCAAAGGTGATCAGTTTGCCGGTGAAGGCGAGGTGCTGCTTTTCCGCGATGGTGAGGAAGCCGCCGGCTGAGGCGAGATAGCCGCGGACAAGTGCTTCAAACATGGGGAACTGCATGGTTACCTTGGCCAGATCCTGGTCGTCTTCCTTTGCCGGGCTGGTGGTGGTGCGCACCATGTCGCCAAAATCGTAAAGCGTCAACCCGGGCATGACGGTGTCGAGGTCGATAACGCAAATGCCTTCGCCCGTTGCGTCATCGAGCATCACATTGTTGAACTTGGTGTCGTTATGGGTGACGCGTTCCGGCAGATTGGCGTCGAGAAGAACCCCGGCCATCGACTTGCGCGTCAAAGCGAATTCAATTTCAGGCTGAACCAGGATGGCGCGGCCAGCCACGTCTGCGGCAATGGCCTGTTCCAATGCCGCGAAGCGCTTGGGCGTGTGGTGGAAGTCCGGAATGGTATCGTGCAATCGCGGCGCGGGCAGGTCGGCCAAAAGTTTCTGGAACCGCCCAAAGGCTTTGGCTGCCTGAAACGCCTGCTCCGTCGACTCGACCGCTTCATAGGTGCGAGCACTGGGAATGAAACGATACGTGCGCCAGTAGTTTCCTTCCGCATCCACGTGCCATGCTCGCCCGTCCCGCGCCGGAATCAGCATGAGCACGCGCCGTTCGCTATCCGGCTCGTCTGCCACCTGCGCGGCAATATGAGAGGTGACGCGCTGAATGTTTTCCATGAGGGCGACAGGGTTTTTAAAAATATTGCAGTTAATGCGCTGCAGAATGAATTGGGCTGGATGTCCCGCGTGATGAAAAAAGGTGCGGTACGTATCGTTGATGTGGCCGGTACCGTAGGGTGAAGCGGAGAGAAAGTCACCGCTGATTTTGAATTGACGCGCAACCGCGCCGATATCGTGCACTTTGCTCATAACCAGAGTCTTTCCGGATAAACGCCGTCCTTGATGAGGCGGCGGATGCTTTCGACAGTGCGTGAGTGATCTTCGCGGTGGGTAATGCCAAACCATGAATCATGCGTGCGCAGTACTTTTACCCGCTCCAGGCCTGCCGAAACCAGGTCGTTGACCATATTGGGAATGTAGCATTCCGCCTGCGTACTGGAGCCACTCAGCTGAAGGAATCTAAGAAAGTGGTCCTCCAGTTGGGCGAATACCCGCGGGGCAAATCCCCACATATTCATTGAAACCACCTCGTCGCCGGTTAACGCGGTCACCCGGCCCGCGGCATCGGTGTTCCTGACTTGGGCGCCATCGCGCTCGATTCCTGTCAATTCAACCACGTGCTGAAGGAAGCCGTCCCCGCTCACGCGGCAGACGCCGCGCGCCACCGTGCCGAAGTCGGAGAGAGTGTTGCGCAGGATAAATCCAACCATCGCATAGTCGGGTGAGCCGGAGAGCAGGTGACTTGCCAGCATACGATAGCTCTCCGCTCCGTAAAAATCGTCGGCATTGATAACGGCAAAGGGCTCATGGATGGCGCCGGAGGCCGTCAGAATTGCGTGGGCCGTGCCCCACGGCCTGGCGCGGCCGGCCGGCACTTGAAAGCCCTGAGGAATGTTGTCGAGTTCCTGAAAGACGTATTCAACGGAGACGTGCTTTTCAAACCGCGCGCCGACGGTCTGCCTGAAAGACTGCTCAATGTCCTTGCGGATAACAAAGACGAGCTTCCTGAAGCCGGCGCGGAGGGCGTCGTAGACCGAGTAATCGACAATGGCTTCGCCACCAGGGCCAACCGGATCAATTTGCTTCAACCCGCCGTAGCGGTTGCCCATGCCGGCGGCCAGGACGAGCAGAGATGGATGAGTCACAGGTTTATTAAGAAGAGTCCTTTTCTAGTTTAGCCCAGTCAGGCCCGTGTCCGACGGGCGCAACCGCCTGACCGTCGAAGGTTCGCTGGAGTCTGGAATCTGCAGCCGAGCTGGCTCGACCTCGGACGCGCCGCCTCGCCGCGTGGCGACAAGTGACTGCGGTCACCTGTTATTGTGTTTCACGGTCATACCATGGTACAAAGCTCCATTTGAAGGCAATTGAGCGGGGAGGAATTTTTATGGATCTGGGTTTTATCGAGAGCAAAACATACGACGAAATTTCAGTTGGCGACACCGCCAGCACGGAGCACATCCTGACCACCGAAGATGCGATGGCTTTTGCTTCCATCTCCGGCTTCCACTCCGTTCTCAAGTCTGACGAGCTCATCGAGCGCGCTGGAGGCGTGCCTCCCACCGGCCCCAACATGTGGTGCGCCTCGCTCGTCTCCGGCCTTTTCAGCATAAATACTCCGGGGCCCGGATGCACGCTGACCAACATTTCGCTTTCGTTCCACAATCGCATCCATGTCGGAGATCGCATTCTGGTCAAAGTCGAGGTCACGGCCAAAGAGGATGCCACAAAAATTGTCACATTCGATTGCGAAGCAAGTAATGGTGCGGCCAAGCCAATCTTTTCCGGTACCGCCCAGCTTCTTGCGCCTCCCACAAAACTGCGCTGGTCCACCCTGCCCGTGCCGCAGCTCATCGTGAATGATCCCTATCGCCGCTACCATGGCCTCATTGCTCGCGCCACTTCCAAACCAGCCGTCAGGACCGCAATTGTCTGGCCCTGCGACGAGGTGTCTCTCGGAGGCGCGCTTCAGGCATTCAAAGATCGACTGATCGTTCCTTTTCTTGTGGGCTCCGAGGAAAAGATTCGCAGCCTCGCGGCAAGCATGGAACTCGATTTGGAAACCATCCAGATTGTTGACGTCGATAACAGCCGGGCGGCGGCTTTGCGGGCCGTGGAGTTGGCTCGCAAGGGCGAGGTTCAAATGCTCATGAAGGGTTCTCTGCACACCGACGAACTCATGAGCGCGGTCGTTTCGCGCGAGGGAGGGATGCGCACCGGGCGGCGCATCAGCCACGTATTTGCGTTGGATGTGCCGTCGTATCACAAGACGCTTTTTGTTACCGATGCGGCCGTCAACATTCAGCCGGACCTCGAGACCAAAATCGACATTCTGCAGAATGCCATCGACATGATGCGGACGCTGGAGATTGGCTCGATGCCGCCGCCCTTTGCAAGATGGCCGATCGCGGACAGATTACAGGAGCAATCGTCGATGGGCCGCTCGCCTTCGACAATGCCATTTCAAGTGAAGCGGCGCGGATCAAAAAGATCAAGTCGCCGGTTGCGGGAGATCCCGATCTCCTGATGGTCCCCAACCTGGAAGCTGGAAACATTCTCTTCAAGGAGCTTCAATACCTGGCCGGAGCGCTGGCGGCGGGAGTGGTGGTGGGAGCTAAAGTTCCCATCGTGCTCACCAGCCGCGCCGACGGAGAACTGGCTCGCATGGCAAGCTGCGCCCTCGGCGTCCTGCTGGCCAAGCCTGCGCCCGACCTGAGGTAAGCTTGAAGACTGGCATCCTTAGCGGAACCTCTGCATAAGGGGGAAAAATGAAACCAGGCCTTCTGTCTGTCCCGGCTG
The DNA here is from genome assembly GCA_050013735.1 of Occallatibacter sp. GTDB lineage: Bacteria > Acidobacteriota > Terriglobia > Terriglobales > Acidobacteriaceae > Telmatobacter. Next base: position 31,175 of record JBEKEQ010000014.1, on the reverse strand, counting down.
CTGTCGCTCGCGTCGTCGCTGGCACTGTTGCATTTGCCGGTATTTGTGCGTTGCCGGTTTGCGGCCGTGCGCAAAGCGCCCCCGCGCCTCGCACGCTCATCGGCATGCAATACGAGAGCTACTTTACGCCGAACGGTGACCAACCCGGGATGGCAAACCCGGGCGCGTGGAAGAATGCGGAGGCTATTCCTCTGCTGGGCAAGTACAGCTCTTTCGATGTGAATATCCTCAAGCAACACGAGTCATGGTTCGAATACCTCGGCATCGACTGGCTGTTGCTCGATTGGAGCAACCAGCTAATGATGGCCAAAAATGAGGATACCCACAGCGGCGCGGACGGAGAGCTTGAGCGGAGCGTTGCGCTGCTTTTTCACACCTATGCCAAGTTGGCCAAGGCCGGAAAGCACCCCCCCAAGCTGGTGCTCATGTTGGGTATGGGCGACCTTACCCGCCTTAACGCGGAAATCGCGTGGACCAAAGCGAACTTTCTAGACAAGCCGGAGTACAGGAACCTGTGGCTCAACTACGACGGGAAACCGCTGCTGGCGATCCTCGCCGGCATGCGACCCTGCCCCACCCCGGCGGGCATCGATGCTCCAGGATGGACTCTTCGCTTCATCGGCACGCAGCTGCAAGATACGCACCAGGACACCTGCGGGATGTGGTCCTGGATGGACGGCCCCATCCGCCAGATTGTGACCTACAAGGATGGCCTGCCCGAGGAAGCTGTGGTGGCAAGCGCGTCATTCCGGTGGCCTGATGGCTGGCTGGGACAAAGCGCGAATGGCCATCTGCATGGTTACTCCTATCTTGAAAGCTGGAAGGTGGCATTCGAGGCGCGGCCGCGCGTCCTCCAGCTTCATCAGTGGAATGAGTTCGATGGTCCAACAACCTACGCCCATCCCGGCAACCCTTATGTTGACATTTACAGCGCGGAGCTGGGCGACGACATGGAGCCGACAAGCATGGACGCCTGCGCCTATCGCGGCTGCGGCGGGTGGGGATACTACTACATGAACCTGACCAAGGCGCTGATCTCTCTCTACCGCAATGAGACACCGGGGATCACCGTGCTGGCGCTTGCCGGGACGATTCCACCGGCGACGGTGACAGACAGCGCGCTGCCGTTAAAGTGGAGTGCGATTGGACCCGCGCCCTCGAGCTACACGCTCATGCTGGACGGGAAGACCGTCGCCGAGCAACTCCACGGAGACAGCTATACGTTGAATCTGTCGCCGCTGGCCCCGGGCAAGCACAATGTGACGCTGCTGGCCAATGGGGTTTATACCTGCTTCGATCTTGACCCCGAGCGGCTGACCACCCGGTCGAAAACGCCCCGCAAGGTGACCTCCGCAATCGACTTCGTCTACCAGCCCGCCCGCTGAGAGCCTTTCCTGTACGAATGGACTCGCCGCGAGGCAGTTCCACGATAAAGGAAACTGTACTTTCGATTTTGCGTGCCTGGGTTTCTGCGCCAAACGGTTCCAGAGTCGACATCTGAACGTAAACAACTCAAAATAATAGACTTCTTGAATAGATTGAATCTAAATCCGTCGGCTTGGCCGGGGGCTCCGCGGCCGTTTTTGTTCCTCTTTGACTTCCGTGACCGCTGTCACAGCGCAGGAATCGGCCCCTACCTACACTCGGTATATGGTTATCGATATAAATTTATCGAATCTTCTGCCAATTCAGCGACCGGAAGCGCCATCGATACCCCAGCCGAGCCTGAGGCGTCTGCCCCGGTATCACCATTACCTGGTGGACCTCGAGGCAAAGGGCATCGGCCAGGTTTCGTGCAGCCGGATCGGCCTGGATTTGAACCTCGTCCCGGTGCAAGTCCGCAAGGACCTGCAGTATACGGGCATCATCGGCAAGCCCAAAACCGGTTACTCCGTCTCGGAGCTTGTTTTGGCCATTGAGTCATTTCTCGGCTGGAACAACATCAACGAGGCATTCCTGGCCGGAGTGGGGAATCTGGGCACCGCATTGATGGGCCACGAGCGGTTCTCGCATTTTGGCCTGCGCATCGTGGCTGCGTTCGACACCGATCAGTCCAAGATCGGCCAATGGATCCAGGACAAAGCGGTAATGCCCGTGGAGCAGCTTGCCGATCTCGCTCAAAGGATGAGCATCCATCTGGGCATCATCACCACCCCTGCCGAAGCAGCGCAGGCAGTGGCCGACGAAATGGTCAAAGGGGGCATCCAGGCCATTTGGAACTTCGCTCCCGTCAATCTCAGGGTTCCCGAGCACATCATCGTGCATAACGAAGACCTTTATAACTCGCTGGCTTCGCTCTCCTGGAAGCTGGCGAAGCGGTTCCGAGTGCCAATCCAAGTGGAGGAGGCAGTTTAGATGGCGTCGACGCCCATTGTTGCGGATCGCGCGGAGAAGTTTGAAAAGGTGTGCGGAATTCTCGATCGCTTCGCACGCCGTCCATCAGGATTGATTCCAATCCTGCAAGCGATTCAGCATGAGTATCAATATTTGCCTGAAGAAGTGCTCACCTATGTGGCCACTTCGCTCGATGTCCCTCCGGCGCGCGTCTTCGGCGTGGCCACGTTTTACGCGCACTTTGCGCTGGAGCCGAAGGGAAAGCACGTGATCCGGATTTGCGACGGAACGGCGTGCCACGTCAAGCAATCGCTGCCGGTTTTAAACGCGCTGCGCCAGAAACTGGGCACCACTGAGGTCAGCAAGACCACTCCCGACATGCTTTTCACCATTGAGACGGTCGCCTGTCTCGGCGCCTGCGGGTTGGCCCCGGTGATCGTGATCGACGAGCAGGTCTACGGCCAGATCACCCCGCAGCGCGCGGTGGCGCTGGTCGATGAGATCGAGGTTCAGGAGCGTGCGCTTGAAGCAGCTTCCGTAGCCGGTGCTGAGCAGCCCTCAGCTGAGGACGTCCATGCATAACGCGGAATCTCTTCTCTCTATTTCCGGGAACCAGAACGGGAGTTCTCCTTTGGCCCAGGTTCGCCGGGTGGTGGTTTGTGCCGGAACCGGCTGCATGGCTAACGGAGCCATGAAGGTGTATGAGCGGTTCAAGACCGAGATGGCAGGCGCCGGCTTGCGCGTAATCCTCGAGCTTCGTCCCGAAGCCGCGCCCGATGAAGTTCGCTTGTCAAAGAGCGGCTGCCAGGGCTTCTGCCAGATGGGGCCTTTGGTTTCGGTCCTCCCAGACGGCATTCTCTATACCAAGGTGCGCAGCGAGGACGTTCCCGACATTGTTGGCGAAACGTTGATCGCGGGCCAGGTGGTGGAACGGTTGCTTTATAAAGATCCGGCCACGCGCAAGAGCTGCCGCGGGCTCGAAGACAATCCTTTCTACGCTCGCCAGAACCGTTTGGTGCTGCACGAGTGCGGCTTTCTCGATCCGGAAGACATTCGCGAGTTCATGCTGCATGGCGGTTATAGGGCGGCAAGAAAAGCCTTTGTGGAGATGGCTCCCGAAGAGATTTGCAAAACGATACTGGATTCGGGATTGCGCGGCCGCGGGGGCGGAGGCTTTCCCACCGGCCGCAAGTGGGAAGCGGCGCGGGTTCAGACTTCGCCCAAGAAATACGTCATTTGCAACGGCGACGAGGGCGACCCCGGCGCATTTATGAACCGCTCTGTGATGGAGGGCAATCCGCACAGCGTGATTGAAGGCCTGATGATTGCGGCCCGGGCCATCGGCGCCAATGAGACGCTGGTCTACGTCCGCGCTGAGTATCCGCTGGCCGTGGAGCGCATGCGCCGCGCCGTGGCCGATGCGGAACGCGAAGGCATCCTGGGGAAGAATGTGTTTGCAACCGGCCTCTCCATGAAGTGCGAAGTGATGGAAGGCGCAGGAGCCTTTGTATGCGGCGAAGAAACAGCCATGATCGCGTCGATCGAAGGGCAGCGCGGCATGCCGCGTCCCAAGCCGCCATTTCCCGCGCAAAGCGGACTGTGGGGCAAGCCAACCATCATCAACAACGTTGAAACGCTGGCGCACGTGTCCCGCATTCTCAACATCGGTCCAGAGGCCTTCCGCGCCATTGGCACCAAGGAGTCTCCAGGCACCAAGACTTTTGCTCTCACCGGGCACGTGGCCAACACCGGCCTGGTCGAAGTGCCGTTCGGCGCCACGCTGCGCGAAATTGTGCTGAACATCGGCGGAGGAGTGACGGACGACGCCGGAAAAATCTGGAAGACCGGTTTCAAAGCCGTGCAGATCGGCGGTCCTTCTGGCGGATGCCTTACCGAGGAGCATCTCGATTTGCCGCTGGCCTACGAGTCGCTGCGAGCCGTTGGCGCAATGGTCGGCTCCGGCGGGCTGGTGGCTATGAACCAGGGCACCTGCATGGTCAGCATTGCGCGCTTCTTCATGGAGTTCACGCAGCGCGAGTCTTGCGGCAAGTGCGTATTGTGCCGCGAGGGAACAAAGCAACTGCTTGTCCTGCTCGACGACGTGATTGAAGGCCGCGCCGATCAAAATACGCTCGATTTGCTTGAGAAGCTGGGACACGCCGTGCAAGCCGGGTCGTTGTGCGGTCTGGGAAAAACGGCTCCCAATCCGGTGCTCTCAACCATGCGCTACTTCCGCAAGGAATACGAAGAGCATGTCTTCGAAAAGCGCTGCCGCACCGGCCGCTGCAAGGCACTGCTCAGCCCGGAGATCAACCAGCAGAAGTGCAAAGGCTGCGGCATGTGCATCAAGGCCTGCCCCACCGGAGCTATCAGCGGAGAAAAGAAACAGCCGCACCACATCAACGCCGAACTGTGCATCAAGTGCGGCGCTTGCGCCACCGCTTGCAAGCTGCACGCGGTCGAGGGGATATAGCCGAGATGAATAAGGTCACACAGCCTGTTTTGACCATCGATGGAAGAACGGTAGCGATCGAGGGCGAGCGCAACCTGCTCGAGCTTGTTCGCAAGGCCAATATCGATTTGCCTACCTTCTGCTATCACTCCGAGCTCAGCGTCTATGGCGCATGCCGCCTGTGCCTGGTGCAGGTGGAAGGCCGCGGAATCATGGGCGCATGTTCCACGCCGCCGGAACCGGGGCTGAAGATTCAGACCACGACCCCGGAGATCCGGGAGATTCGCCGCATCGCGGTGGAGCTGTTGCTGGCCAACCACGACCAGAGCTGCCCTACCTGCTCGCGCAGCGCAAACTGCCAGTTGCAGTCCCTTGCCCAGCGGCTGGGCGTGAAGAAAGTGCGCTTCAAGTCCGTGTACAAGGCGGTTCCGCTTGATGAGTCTTCGCCGTCGCTGGTTCGCGACCCCAACAAGTGCGTGCTCTGCGGCGATTGCGTGCGCATGTGCTCTGAGATTCAGGGCATCGGCGCCATCGACTTCGCCCATCGCGGTCACGACGTAAGCGTGCAGCCGGCCTTTGGCAAGCAGCTTGGCGATGTGGAATGCGTCAACTGCGGGCAATGCGCCAGCGTGTGCCCCACCGGCGCTCTGACGGTAAAGTCCGAAGTCGACCAGGTTTGGAACTTGCTTGCCGATGCAACCAAGACGGTCATCGTGCAAATTGCGCCGGCCGTGCGCGTAGGCCTGGGCGAGTGTTTCGGGCTGATGCCGGGAGAGATCACCACCGGCCGCATCGTAGCCGCGCTGAAGCATCTCGGCTTCAACCAGATTTACGACACTTCGTTCGCCGCCGATCTTACGGTCATTGAAGAGGGATCGGAATTTCTCCAGCGCAAAACGCATGGCGGAACCTTGCCCATGTTCACCTCCTGCTGCCCCGGCTGGGTGAAGTACGCGGAACAGTACTTCCCAGAACTGCTGCCCAATCTGTCCACTTGCCGTTCTCCGCAGGCAATGTTCGGCTCGCTGGTCAAGGCCATGCTTCCCGAACAGCTCAACATCGAGCGCAAGAATCTCAAAGTGGTCTCCATCATGCCGTGCACCGCCAAGAAGTTCGAGGCGCAGCGCCCCGAGATGGGCGTGGATGGCGACCCTGACGTGGACCATGTGCTCACCACGCAAGAGCTGGCGCGGATGATCCAATCGGCCGGCCTCATCTTCGACACCTTGCAGCCCGAGTCCTTTGACATGCCCTTCGGCTTCTACACCGGCGCGGGCGTCATCTTTGGAAACTCCGGCGGGGTTACTGAGGCGGTGTTGCGCTACGCCGCGGAAAAGGTGACCGGCAAAAAGCTTGAGCAGGTTGAATTCCAGCAATTGCGCGGCGATTCAGGACTGCGCGAGGCCACCGTCGTAGTCAATGGCGCGGAACTGAAGCTGGCCGTTGTGCACGGATTGCGCAATGCCCGCGTGGTTGCCGAGCAGGTGCGGGCAGGCAAAAGCCATTACGACCTGATTGAAGTCATGGCCTGCCCTGGCGGATGCGTGGGCGGAGCCGGGCAGCCGGTGACAACTTCCCGCGACGCGCGGGCGCTCAGGACAAAAGGCCTGTACAACGCGGACAAGATGTTGCAACTGCACAAGTCGCAAGACAATGTGTTCATCACCGAGTGCTACGCCAAATTCCTGGGAGATATCGGCGGCGAGCGGGCGCACCATCTGTTGCACACCACCTATCAGAGCCGGCATCGCATCGCCGATGAGTCGCTTCCGCTGATGCAATCGCCAGGCGAAGACAAACTCAAGGTCAGCGTGTGCCTGGGAACCAACTGTTTCCTCAAGGGCTCGCAGGAAGTTCTCAACGGCGTGTTGCGCCACGCAGAACAGAACGGGCTTGAGAACCGCCTGGATGTGCGTGCAGGCTTCTGTTTCGAGAAGTGCGAATGCGGCCCGACGGTGATGGTTGGCGGCGAGCACATCCCCTGCTGCACCGCCGAAAAAGCAATCGAAGCGGTAAGCATCAAGCTCGACAACGACAGCGCGGAGCCGGCGTGCGGCGCGGATAAGATGCGCAACGGCTCCGACTGAAGATTTAGAAGAGGAGAATATTGTGGATACGCAGGAACATGCAGACTTTATCAACCCGGAGGAGATCGAAGCTTTATTGAAGGACCGCCAGGCCCCAGCGCCGGCACGCGTCCGCGAACTGCTGGTCAAAGCGCGTGAGATGAAAGGGCTCACCATGGACGAAGTCGCTTGTCTTTCGTTTGTCGAGAGTCCCGAGTTGCTGGCAAAAATCTTTTCCACGGCCAAGCAGATCAAAGAGGAAATCTACGGGTCGCGCCTGGTGCTGTTTGCGCCTCTTTACATCTCCAACCGTTGCTCGAACGTTTGCACTTACTGCGCTTTCCGCTCTACCAACGCGGCCGTCAAGCGGCGCACGCTGTCGCAGGAAGAAATTGCGGAAGAGACCCGCATCCTGATCCGCCAGGGACACAAGCGGGTTCTGGTGGTTGCAGGCGAAGCCTTGCCGCCACAGGGTTTTCAATACATTATCGACTCCATCGCCACCATCTACGCCACGCGGGTTGCCCCTGGCGAAATTCGGCGCGTGAATGTGAACCTGGCGCCGCAAACCACCGATCGCTTCAGGCAGCTCAAGCAGGCAGGCATCGGAACCTTTCAGCTCTTTCAAGAGACGTACCACCGCCCGACCTACGCGGAAGTTCACCTGAAGGGCCGCAAGCGCGACTACGACTGGCGCGCGACCGTTTTTGACAGGGCCATGGAAGCGGGCATCGACGATGTCGGCATCGGCGTGCTGTTCGGGCTTTACGATTGGCGTTTCGAAATCATGGCCATGATGCAGCATATTCGCCATCTTGAAGAGAAGTTCGGCGTCGGCCCGCACACCATTAGTTTTCCGCGCTTGGAGCCCGCGGTCGGTTCCGAGATCGCCGCGCGTCCTCCTCATGCGGTCAGCGACGCGGACTTTCTGAAAATGATCGCTATCATGCGCCTCGCCGTGCCATACACCGGAATGATCATGTCCACGCGCGAAGGCGAAAGCGTGCGCCGCGCCACGTTTGAAGTCGGCATCTCGCAAATATCCGCCGGCAGCCGCACCGATCCCGGCGGTTACAAAGACGGCGAAGGCGATCCCAACGGAAGCCAGTTTCAACTTGGCGATCACCGCACCGTCGATGAAGTTGTGGGCGACGTTGTCAAGCTGGGCTTTCTGCCTTCCTTCTGCACCGCGTGCTATCGAACCGGGCGCACCGGGCAGGACTTCATGGACCTGGCCAAGCCGGGAGAGATCAAATACCACTGCCAGCCCAACGCGCTTTCCACGTTTCAAGAGTACCTTTCCGACTATGCCGGACCTCTGACCAGGTCGGCCGGCGAAAAGCTCATCTCCATCGAGCTTGAACATATGGATGGACAACAAACTGCCTGCGCGCTGCCCATGTTAAACAAGGTCCGGCGCGGCGAACGTGACGTCTTTGTATAGAAACCATGAAAGGGAATCATCATGATACGGGCAACCTCGAAAGGATTTCGGCTGCACATCGGCTTCTTTGGACGCCGCAACGTTGGTAAATCAAGCCTGCTGAACGCCATTACCCGGCAGCAGGTTTCCATCGTGTCGGAGGTGGCGGGCACAACCACCGACCCCGTGGAAAAGCCCATGGAACTGCTCCCCATCGGCCCGGTTCTCTTTGTGGATACTGCCGGCGTCGACGATGTGGGAGCGCTCGGCGAGCAGCGCATTGAGAAGACGCGCCAGGTTATCGGCCGTTCCGATGTGGGCGTGCTGGTGGCCGAGGCGGGCGTGTGGACCGAGTTCGAGGAAAAGCTGCTGGCCGAGCTGCGCTCGCACCGGATTCCCGTGCTGGTGGCCTTGAACAAGGTGGATTTGCAGCGCCCCGATTTGGAGCATTTGATTCGCTTTGAGCAGGAAAGCATTCCCTACGCAAAGGTCGCCGCAACCACCGGAGAAGGTCTGGAGGCATTCCGCCTGAAACTTTGGGGTCTTGCACCGGCGGAGCATGCCGGGCCCCAAGTGCTGCTGCGCGACCTGGTTGCCCCAGGCGAAACTGCGGTGCTGGTGACGCCCATTGACAAGGAAGCGCCCAAAGGCCGCATCAAGCAACTGCAAGCGCAATCCATTCGCGAACTTCTCGATGGCGATGCTTCCTGCGTGGTGGTGAAAGATGCCGGACTGGAGAAGGCGCTCGGAAATTTGAAGACTCCTCCCAGCATCGTTGTCACCGACGCGCAGGTATTCGAGCAGGTCGCGCGCATCACTCCAGGTTCCATCCCACTCACCGCGTTTTCCATTCTGCTGGCGCGGCTAAAGGGCGATCTGGTTGCGCAGACCAGGGCAGCGGTTGCCGTGGAATCATTGCACGCAGGCGACAAGGTCCTGGTGGCGGAGTCTTGCACTCACCACCCCATCGAAGAAGACATCGGCCGGGTAAAGATCCCTCGCTGGCTGCGCCAATATGCCGGCGGCGATCTCGAATTTTCGTTTGTCAAAGGGCACGATTTTCCTCAGGACCTTTCCCCGTACAAGCTGGTGATTCACTGTGGAGCGTGCATGACCAATCGCCAGGAGATGCTGAATCGCATTCGCGAGTGCCAGCGGCAGGGAGTGCCCATCACCAACTACGGCCTGGTCATCGCCTACGCGTTGGGAATTCTCGATCGCGCGCTCGAGCCATTTCCTGAAGCGCTGGCAGCCTACAAGGAAGCGCGGGAAGAAAATCGGAAATTGCACGCAACTGATGACTCGCCTCAGTTGCACGAGGACGCAAACTGTTTAGCCAGCACACAATGACTGAACTCACCAAACTTGACCTTCTCAAATGGCTCCGCGAGAGCGATTCTTCGCGCCTCGCTGAGCTGTATGAGCGGGCCAACGCCGTGCGCGGGAAACACGTCGGCGATGCCGTGCACCTGCGCGGATTGATTGAGATTTCGAGTCACTGTGTTCGGCAATGCATGTATTGCGGGCTGCGCCAGGGCAATCGCAACCTGACGCGCTATCGCATGACTGAAGCGGAGATCTGCGGCTGCGCGCGCGTGGCTGAAGAGCTCGGGTACGGCACGGTCGTGATGCAGGCCGGCGAAGACCCTCTTCTGACCGCCGAATGGATTGCGAAAATGGTCCGCTGCATCAAGCGCGAAACAAAGCTGGCGGTCACCCTCAGCCTTGGTGAGCGGCACGAAGACGAACTGCGGCTATGGCGGTCTGCCGGCGCAGACCGTTATCTGCTGCGATTTGAAACCTCAAACGCGGCGCTGTTTCGCGTCATTCACCCTTCTCGACCTTCCGGCGGGCCTGACCGTCTTACGCTGCTGCGGCTGCTCAAGCAGCTTGGCTATGAGGCGGGCGGCGGCGTCATGGTTGGCATTCCAGGTCAATCGTATGACAGCCTGGCTGAAGATATCCTCGCGTTTCGCGCGCTCGATCTCGACATGATCGGCATCGGACCCTATATTCCGCATCCCCACACGCCCTTAGGATCGGGCGCGCTTCGCCCGGCGATTGCGCCATCCGAGCAGGCGCCGGCCGGCGAAGAAATGGTCTACAAGACGATCGCTCTGACGCGCATGGTTTGCCCAAACGCCAACATTCCCAGCACCACGGCGCTGGCTACCATCAACAAAAACAATGGGCGGAAGTTGGGGCTCAAGGCCGGCGCCAATGTGGTGATGCCAAATTTGACGCCGGTAAAGTATCGCAGCATGTACGAGATTTATCCCGCGAAAGCCTGCATCGAAGAGAGCGCGACGGACTGCAATCAATGCTTGCGCGGCCAGATTCGCTCTCTCGGCCGTTTTGCGGGACGCGGACAGGGTGGGCGCGGGGCGGCGGAGACTCCGGACCAGTTTTCGCGTCGCCTTCCGGCGCCCGATGCGTCCGCGGAGTTTGTGCAGTTGCACCCATGAAGAGGTTTGCCATGCCACAGGATGAAGCCGTTCAAGAGATTGTGGTTTGCCTCGGGAGTTCCTGCTTCGCGCGAGGGAACTCTGAGAATCTCGCTATCATCGATGCGCTGGTTCAGAGTCGCGGATTGAACGCCTCCGTCCGCCTGACCGGCAGGCTCTGCCAGGACCAGTGCACGCTGGGTCCTAATCTGTCCATCGGCGGTAAACTCCACCACGGCGTAACCGCAGGCAGATTGCGCGAACTGCTGCAGCAGTTGGGCGCTCCGATTGGGGAAGAACATGGAACGCCTTAACTCCATCTACACCCAGCAGCGCGAGTGCCAGGACTGCCACAAGTGCATCCGCGAATGTCCTGTGAAGGCCATCCGGGTACAGGACGGCTATGCGCGCGTGGTGCCCGAACTCTGCATCATGTGCGGCAATTGCGTGCTGGCCTGCCCCAGCAACGCAAAGCGAGTGCGCGACGATTTGCCCGCCGCCAAAGCCCTCTTCAAGAGCGGCCGCAAGGTCATCGCCTCCCTCGCGCCGTCCTTCGTTGCGCAATATACCGGCATACGCGCGGCTCAACTGATTCATGCTCTCAAGCTGCTAGGCTTCTTTGCCGTATCGGAGACTGCTCTGGGGGCACAGCAGGTCTCGGCGAGCGTGGCAACGCTGATGCGCAGCGAGCCGAAACAGATATGGATCTCTTCCGCTTGCCCGGTTGTCGTCGACTTCATCGGCAAATATCATCCCGAGTGCCAGTCTCATGTCTTCAGCGTTTTGTCGCCCTTGCTGACGCATTGCAAAATGCTGCGCGCGCACTATGGCGACGACATCGCGACTGTCTTTATCGGCCCCTGCATAGCAAAGAAAATTGAAGCAGAGCAGCATCCAGAGCTGCTGGATGCGGTGCTCACCTTCGAAGATCTTGACCGCTGGCTGCGTGACGAGAATATTCAATTGGCTGAGGTCGCCGATACCCCGGCCGATCGCTTTCAGCCCGAGGAGGCAGAAGAGGGCGCGCTGTATCCCATCGAAGGTGGAATGGTTCCCAACGTGGCCGGAAAAAGCGAGGTCAACGGTTCGCATTTCATGACCTTTTCCGGGCTCGCAAACGTCGAGCAGGCGTTGAAAGGAATCTCCGAGTGGAATCCCGAGCACAACATCTTCTTTGAACTGACGGCGTGCGCCGGATCGTGCGTCAATGGACCCAAGGCTGCGCGCAACACATCGGTCGCGCGCCGGCGTTACGACGTGGTCCATTATGCGAAGCCGGCAACGGGGCTTCCGCGCGAACTTTCGGTTGGAATCGACGGCCATTATGCCGCATCTCCAATTGCGCGCAAAGACTATAGCGAGCTGCAATTGCAGGAAGCGTTGCGCACCGTGGGAAAGTATTCCGCGGAGGATGAATTGAATTGCGGCGGCTGCGGATATGACTCCTGCCGCGATTTTGCCCACGCCCTCATTGCGCATAACGCCGAGCGCATGATGTGCGCCACTTATACCCGCAAGCTGGCGCAGAAAAAAGCCAACGCGCTGCTTCAGAAAATGCCGTCCGCCGTGGTTATTGTCGATGAAGATTTGAAGATCATCGAGTGCAACTTGAATTTTGCGCACCTCTTCGCCGCCGATGTTGAGAATCCCAAAGACCTTGAAGGCAGCGCGATCGACGCCGTAATTCCCTTTTCCTATTTGTTCCGCCGCGTGCTCGAGTCGGACGAAGATATCGTCAACCACGATATCCGCTTTCAGCGCAGCATTCTCAACACCAGCATCTTCACCATCGAGCCTCATTCCGTCATGTGCGGTATCTTTCAAGACATCACCAAGCCCATTTTCCAGAAAGAGCAGATCATTGGCCGCGCTCGCGAGGTCATCCAGAAAAACCTGAAAACCGTGCAGCAAATTGCCTTTTTGCTCGGCGAAAATGCCGCCGACTCAGAGATCATTCTCAACTCCATTGTCCGTTCGTTCAGCCCCGAGGAGGTCGACGACAAAGAGGCCGGGGGACAGCAGTGACCGGCGCAGAGAGCTTTATTGAGGTCGACTCCTGCCAGCGGGCCAAGAACGGCCAGTTGATCTCCGGCGATGTATTCCTCTCCCAGAAAGTCAAACAGGAGGGCCGCATTGTCTCCGTCCTTTCCGACGGGCTGGGCAGCGGCGTAAAAGCCAGTGTGCTGGCCAGCATGACGGCGACCATGGCTCTGAAGTTCGCGGCCAGCGCCATGGACATTCGCGCTTCGGCAGAGATCATCATGGACACTCTGCCCATTTGCAGCGTGCGCAAAATCAGCTATTCCACCTTCACCGTTGTCGATATGGCCAACACCGGCGAGACCCGCATCATCGAGCACGGCAACCCGCCCTTCCTGCTGATCCGCCCCAATGGTGAAGCGAGCTTGGAAAAAACCTCGCTGCGCCCCAAGCGCTGGCAAGATCGCATCATCAGCTTCTCCACTTTCGATGTGCAGCGCGAAGATCGCATTGTTTTTTTTTCCGATGGCATTACGCAGGCGGGGATGGGCGAGTACCGCACCCCCCTCGGTTGGGGGTTGGAAAATGTGGACAAATTCGTGCGCGAGAAAATCGACCGCTACCCTTATATCTCGGCCCGCGAGTTGTCGCGCCTCATGGTCGCAAAAGCGGAAGAAGTCGACGGCCTCAGCGCCAAGGACGACATCACCTGCGGCGTGGTTTACTTCCGCAGCCCCCGCCAATTGCTGGTGATGACCGGGGCGCCCTTCAATAGGGCGCACGACCATGATTTGGCGAAAATGGCCGAAAATACTTCAGGGCGCAAAGTCATCTGCGGCGGCACCACCGCCAACATCATCTCACGAATGTTGAATCGCCCCGTTCAGATTGACATGCGGCAGCACTTCGACGCCAAGGTTCCCCCCTCCGCCCGGATGGATGGCTTCGATCTGGTAACGGAAGGCACGCTCACTTTGGGCGAGGTCCTGCGGCTTCTTGAAGAGGGATTCGCTCCCGAAGACATGAGGTCCAACCCGGCCGTTCGGCTGGCTACCATGTTTCTCGATAGTGATATTGTGAGGTTTGCCGTCGGCACCAGGATCAATGAAGCGCACCAGGATCCCAACATCCCGGTCGAGCTCGATCTCCGGCGCAATATCGTAAAACGAATCGCGCAGCTTCTTGAGAGCAAACATATGAAGCGGGTTCACATACAGTACCTCTGACAACTGCCGCAAAACCAGCCGGTCCCCACCCCCGCCCTTCGCAAGTCCAGGAACGATTCCCGGCTTCCCCGAACCAAAGTAACAGGAAACTGCTTACCAAACGGTCACTCTGAGCAGCGCAATCTTGCAAATCGGAGCGGGGGCGTTTCCAAATCACCGCGTAACGTTCGTGTAACGTCCAAGTTATCTACTTAAGAATCAGGTCCTTACATTTGACAACCGTTTTTCGTAACGTAGATGAACTCATCGAGAACTTGTGTCTTCTCCAAATACTCCGCTACCTTCCTCCCTGCTGCGAAACCTGCGCGACCGAAACAAGATTAGCAACGCTGAAGCGGTCCAGAAGTTGCGACGCAGGGGGGAATCAGGGCACACGCAACCACGGCGCTTATCCCGCTGAACAGGAGAGGAACGGTTCTCTCCTGAGGTGAGGGCTCTAGCGCAGTTGCGTGTAGTGACGGACGAAAAGTCTGACGAGAAATTTGAGGAGAACTTCGATGACCAGCGCAATAGGAACTCGATTCAGCATCAAGTTGGGAAGCATCGCGTGCTTCATCGCATTCATGTTGACCGCAATTGCCGGCTGCCCCATGGTTTGGAGCCAAACCTATCCGACCCAGATCGGCGTAGAAGTCGCCGACCGCCAAACCGGCTTCATTGATGCCCTCAAAGACCAGGGCAGGCTTTTCGGCACACTCGACGAAAGCGCCAACGCGCCCACCGATGCAAACGGCTGGCCCACGACAGACGGCGTCCTGGTGGTTTTCGACAACCGCCCCTTCCCGGCCTGGACAGGATCGATCGACGACCCGGCCCAGGAGCAGCCCGACTGCAGCGGCTGGTACACCATGTCGTTTAATGGGCAGGCGCAGTTGAGCAGCTACTCAGGCGCTCCTGTGCTCACATTTGCCAATCAGACTTACAATTCGTCAACCAACACCACCACCGTGCAGGTGTATATGCCAGGCGGCCCCACCTATGCCGATGGCCCTGCGCTCATGCAGATCAACTTCATCAATACCATCAGGACCTACGGCGGTTCCACCAACACCGGCGTCACCAATGTTCAGGTCATCCGGCCGGGATTCACCCTGGCGCAGGCCAACTCCACGCAGCCCTTCGATCCCGTTTTCTTGAATTCGCTCCAACCGTTCGCTTACCTGCGCTTTATGGATTGGCTGGGAACCAACACCAACCCGTTCTACGGCACGGGAGCCGATCCGACCATCGCCTGGAATACACGCAGTCTTCCCACCGACGAATTTCAGGGTATCGGCGTCCCCATTCGTGTCGGCGCCTGGGGCGTCTCCTGGGAGTACGTGATTTTGCTCGCGAACGCGGCCAACAAGGATATCTGGATCAATATTCCGGTCAATGCGACCGGGTCGTCCGATCCTCTTGACCCGGCATACGTCGCTTCGCCCGACACCAGCAGCTACGTCTACAACCTGGCCTATCTGCTCAAGAACGGAGATGCATTCACCGGCAATGTCGGCCTGAACTCCAACCTGCATATCTATATCGAAGACAGCAACGAAGTTTGGAACGACAGCTCCGCTGAAGACTGGTGGAACACCGCCGCTGCCGAGGCCGAAGTGAACATGGGCGGCTCGGTGCTGAACAATGACGGAGACACCAATTCCAATGACTGGGCGGCTCGCCGCCACATCAAGCGGATGCACGATATAGGACAAATCTTCGCGGGGGTTTTTGGATCTGGCTCGCTGAATAACAAAATCCGCATGGTCTATGCGTGGTGGCAGCTTGACGAGGGCACAGGCTCCGGCGCTGCCAACGCCCTGACGTGGTTCAACAATAACTACGGCGCCCCAAGCAACTACATCTATACCATGGCGCAGGCTGACTACTTCTGGGCCGCGAACTACAACAACGATACGACCGTTGACGACGTTCTGCAGGACTTGCAATCAGGCAGCACCGGCATGACCGATCAAATCCAATATGTTCAGGCCGCCTATACCACGACTCAACATTGGGGGCTGCAGCTCTCCACCTATGAGGGCGGACCGAACACCAATGACAACAATTCAGGCAGCACCACGAACATGGCCCAGGAAATCGAGGCCAATCGCCAATACGCCGCCACCGACGACATCGGTCTGGGAATGGATCTCCTGTTGGAAAACCAGTTGAGAGACCAGTGGTTCCCCTACGGCGGAAACACCTTCGGCATCTTCCAATTGTCGGGCGACTATAACAGGTTGGGGAACTACGGCCTGACAGACGACCTTTGCGATCTGCAGCTGCCAAAATACAGCGCCGTTCTCAACCTTACGGGATATACGCCTCCCGTGCCCGCCGCTCCCAGCGTGACTGCTGTTGGCGCCACCGGGTCGGTAACTCTGAGCTGGCCCTCCGTCACGGCCGCGGCAAACTACACCGTCGAGCGCAGCACAACCTCCGGCGGGCCCTACACAACCATCTACACAGCCTGCGTCCCCACCTATTGGGATACATCCGTGTCCAACGGGACCACGTATTACTACGTTGTCGCGGCTGTGAACGCAGTGGGTCAACAGACCGTCTCGAGTCAGGTAAGCGTGACTCCCGGAGCCCTTCAGCCGCCCGGCGCACCAACCTCCCTGGCTGCTTCGCCCGGCAACGCGCAGGCCATTCTCACGTGGAGTGCTCCCACCACTGGCGGCGCCGTCAGCAGTTACCAGGTATGGGACGCCACGACTGGCGGCTACACCGAAATCGCCTCTGCTGTTTCAGGCACCAGCTATACCGCGACCGGCCTGACCAACGGCTCACTCTACTATTTCTACGTTACGGCCAGCAACAGCGCCGGGACGAGCGGTGATTCCAACACCGCCACTGTAACTCCGTCGTCTTCGATACAGTCGCAAACCATCACCTTCACGCAGCCCACGTCTCCGGTAACGGATGGAGTTAGCCCCATTACGCTGTCGGCAACGGCAAGCTCAGGGTTAACAGTCACCTTCAGCATCCTTTCGGGCCCTGGAACAGTCAGCGGCAACACACTCACAGTTACAGGCGTGGGCACCATCGTTATAGCCGCGAACCAGGCGGGCAATGCCAGCTATGAGGCAGCCCCGCAGGTGACGCGAAGCGTGGTGGTTAACGCCGGGTCTGAGTCGCAGACCATCACCTTTACCGCGCCGACCTCGCCGGTGATCTACCCTGTGGCGCCCATCACGCTGCAGGCCACGGCAACCTCGGGGTTGACGGTCATCTTCAGCGTCATCTCCGGCCCCGGAACCGTCAGCGGCAACATCCTTTCCGTAACCGGCGCTGGCACCATCGTGGTGGCGGCGAACCAGCCGGGCAACGGCGTTTATGCGTCAGCCCCGCAGGTAACGCAGAGCATCGTAGTCTATGCCGGCGGCGGGCCGCTTCTGGCCTTTGAACCCTTTGGAGAAGCCTCGGGTACGCCGTTGAGCGGCGCCACCGGCGGCGGCGATAGCGGCTGGGCCGATCCATGGGTCGAGCAGGGCAATGAGACAACCGAGCCCGGCTATGAAATTCTTTCGACAAATCCCCTGAGCTATTCAGGCCTGCAGACAACCTCAAACTACGCCATTGGCGGGTATGAGTATCAGAGCTCAGGAAGACAGCTGAATGTAAGCTCAGGAGGCCCGTTCGATTCGTATCTCTCCAGCGGCCTCATCGGCGCATCCGGGCAGACCATCTGGCTCAGCTTCCTCATCCGCCCAGACATCAGCAACGGACAGAACGAGGAAGTGCTCCTCAACTCGAATAGCAACAGCAACTCCAACTGGTCGACGAATGTTGCCAACGACATCGGCATCGGCTACCTCGGCGGCTCCGCGTACTGGGGCCTGATGTACAACAACGGCACGCCGGTTCTCTCCAGCGTTCCTGTAACTCAGGGTCAAACAGCGCTGCTGGTTACCGAAATCACGTTCGGCTCTACCAACACAATCAACCTGTTTGTCAATCCCACTTCGCTCGGCGGCTCGGCTCCCTCCACGCCCAGTGCGACCATCTCCACCACCGGCAGTGTCGCCTTCCAGTCTCTGGCCTACTACGGCGGCAACGGCAGCAATCAGAGCTCGCTTGCCGATATCCGCTTCGGCGCAAGCTATGCCGATGTCACTCCCGCCGCAAGCTCGGGTCAGCAGTCGCAGACCATTACTTTCACGGCGCCCACCTCGCCGGTAACTTACGGAGTCTCGCCCATCACGCTGTCGGCCTCGGCAAGCTCCGGGCTGGCGGTGACATTCAGCGTCCTCTCTGGACCGGGAACGGTGAGCGGCAGCACGCTGACCGTAACCGGCGCGGGCACCATCGTGGTGGCTGCTAACCAGGCGGGCAACAGCACCTACTCGGCAGCTCCGCAAGTCACGCAGAGCGTCACGGTCAACCAGGCGTCGCAGACCATCAACTTCACGGCGCCGACCTCGCCGGTAACTTACGGCGTCTCGCCGATTACGCTATCGGCCACGGCGACCTCAGGGTTGGCGGTAACGTTCAGCGTCGTCTCGGGGCCCGGAACCGTGAGCGGCAATACGCTCACCGTCACCGGCACCGGCACCATCGTGGTGGCGGCCAACCAGGCGGGCAACGCCAACTACTCGGCTGCTTCGCAGGTGACACAAAGCGTCGTGGTCAATCCCGCGTCGGGCCAGTCTCAGACCATCACCTTCACGCCGCCGACGTCGCCGGTAACTTACGGTGTTTCTCCAATCACGCTGTCGGCAACGGCAAGCTCTGGCTTGACGGTCACGTTCAGCGTCCTCTCGGGACCGGGAACAGTCAGCGGCACTACGCTGACCGTCACCGGCGCGGGCACCATTGTGGTGGCTGCGAACCAGGCGGGCAACGGCACCTATGCGGCAGCTCCGCAGGTCACGCAGAGCGTGGTGGTCAACCAGGAGTCTCAGACCATCACCTTTACCGCGCCGACCTCTCCGGTAACTTTCGGAGTCAGCCCCATCACGCTGTCGGCAACGGCAAGCTCGGGCTTGGCGGTCACCTTCAGCGTCACCTCAGGTCCGGGAACCATCAGCGGCAACACTCTCACCGTAACCGGCGGGGGCACCATCATGGTGGCGGCAAACCAGGCGGGCAACGCCAACTACGCGGCCGCCCCGCAGGTAACGCAGACCGTCGTGGTCAACCCTGAGTCGCAGACCATTACCTTCACGCAGCCGACGACGCCGGTCACCTACGGAGTCAGCCCCATCTCGCTGTCGGCAACGGCAAGCTCCGGCTTGGCCGTCACCTTCAGCGTTTCCTCCGGACCGGGCACCATCAGCGGCAGCACGCTCACCGTCACCGGCGTGGGCACCATCGTGGTGGCCGCGAACCAGGCGGGCAACGCCAACTACTCCGAGGCAACGCAGGTAACTAAAAGCGTGGTAGTCAACCAGGCGTCTCAGTCCATTACCTTCACGCAACCGACCTCTCCGGTGCCTTATCCGACGCCGGTTCAGCTTTCGGCAACAGCAACCTCCGGCTTGACGGTCGCCTTCAGCGTCGTTTCCGGCCCTGGAACAGTCAGCGGCGCCACGCTGACCCCCACCGGCGTGGGCACCATCGTGGTGGCTGCGAACCAGGCCGGCAACTCTGACTACACGGCCGCCTCACAGGTAACGCAGAGCGTAGTGGTCACTCAGGCAACTCAGACCATCAACTTCACAGCGCCAACCTCGCCCGTAACGTATCCGGTCTCGCCGATTACGCTGCAGGCAACGGCGACCTCGGGGTTGACGGTCACCTTCAGCGTCTCCTCTGGCCCGGGCACCATCAGCGGCAACACGCTCACCGTCACCGGCACCGGCACCATTGTGGTGGCGGCGAACCAGGCGGGCAACGCTGACTACGCGGCTGCAACGCAGGTAACGCAGAGCGTTGTGGTCAACGCCGGCGGCAGCGGTACGCTTCTGGCCTACGAGCCTTTCGGCGAAACCTCCGGATCGACGATCGCGCTGCACAACGCCAGCGGCGGCGGAGATTCCGGCTGGGCCGAAGCCTGGTACGTGCAGAACCAGGACACAGAGATTCCCGGCTATAACATCGTTGACACCACTCCGCTGACCTATTCGGGTCTGCAGACGACGGGTAACTACGCCATCGGCGGGTATAACTATGTGAGTTCGGGAAGACAGCTGAATGTAAACTCGGGCGGCCCCTTCAATTCGTATCTTTCCAGTGGCCTGATCGGCGCGTCCGGGCAGACTCTCTGGCTCAGCTTCCTGATCCGCGCGGACCAGGTCAACGGACAGACCGAGGGGGTAATCCTCAACAGCAATAGCGGAACGAACGCCTGGCTGACGTCTACGGGTGACATCGGCATCGGTGACCTCGTCGGCTACGGTGGCTCTGCTTACTGGGGCCTGATGTACAACAACGGTACGCCGGTCGTGTCATCTGTGCCCGTAACTCAGGGTCAAACAACCCTGCTGGTTGCCGAAATCACCTTCGGCTCGACAAACGTCATCAACCTGTTTGTCAATCCCACTTCGCTGGGCGGGTCGGCTCCATCCACGCCAAGCGCGACCATCTCGACCACCAGCAGCATCGCTTTGGAGTCCCTCGCCTACTATGGCGGCAACGGCACCGGCGAGAGTTCGATTGGCGATATCCGCTTCGGCTCCAGTTATGCGGCGGTAACTCCGACCAGCTCGGGTGGGGAGTCACAAACCATCACCTTCACGCCGCCAACTTCACCCGTAACTTATGGAGTTAGCCCCATCACGCTGTCGGCAACGGCAACCTCCGGGTTGGCGGTTACGTTCAGCGTCGTTTCCGGTCCCGGAACAGTCAGCGGCAACACGCTCACCGTCACCGGCGCGGGCACCATCGTGGTAGCTGCCAACCAGGCCGGCAACGGTACTTACGCCGCAGCTCCTCAGGTCACGCAAAACGTGGTGGTCAACCAGGAGTCGCAGTCCATCACCTTCACCGCGCCCAGCTCGCCGGTAACGTATGGAGTTAGCCCCATCTCGCTTTCGGCCACCGCAACCTCCGGGCTCGCAGTCACCTTCAGCGTCGTCTCTGGACCCGGAACAGTCAGTGGAAGCACGCTCACCGTCACCGGCGTAGGCACCATCGTGGTGGCCGCCAACCAGGCCGGCAACACCAACTACGCGGCTGCCTCGCAGGTAACGCAGAGCGTCGTCGTGAATCAGGCATCGCAGACCATCACCTTCACGCAGCCCACGACGCCGGTAACCTACGGCGTTAGCCCCATCTCGCTTTCGGCTACGGCAAGCTCGGGACTGGCAGTCACGTTCACCGTCTCCTCTGGTCCCGGCACCATCAGCGGCAGCACGCTGACCGTCACTGGTGTGGGCACCATCGTGGTGGCCGCAAATCAGGCCGGCAACGCCGACTACACGGCCGCCACGCAGGTAACCAAGAGCGTGGTGGTCAACCAGGCGTCGCAGACCATCACCTTCACCCAGCCCACCTCGCCGGTCTCTTACCCAACGTCGCCTATCACGCTGTCGGCCACGGCAACCTCAGGGCTAACGGTTACTTTCAGCATCGTCTCCGGCCCCGGCACAGTCAGCGGCAACACGCTCACCGTAACCGGCACCGGAACCATCGTTATCGCCGCGAACCAGGCGGGCAATAGCGACTACGCAGCCGCAACGCAGGTAACGCAGAGCGTGGTGGTCAACCTGGAGTCTCAGACCATCACCTTCACGCCGCCCACCTCGCCGGTAACGTACGGAGTTAGCCCCATTACGCTTTCGGCCACGGCAAGCTCCGGCTTGACGGTCACCTTCAGCGTTCTCTCCGGTCCCGGAACAGTCAGCGGCGCCACGCTGACGGTAACCGGAGCGGGTACCATCGTGGTGGCCGCGAACCAGGCCGGCAACGGCACCTACGGGCCGGCGCCGCAAGTAACGCAGAGCGTGGTGGTCAACCAGGAGTCGCAAACCATCACCTTCACGCAACCCACGACTCCGGTAACGTTTGGAGTTAGCCCCATCTCGCTTTCGGCAACAGCAAGCTCCGGACTGGCGGTCACGTTTACCGTCTCATCCGGACCGGGGACAATCAGCGGCAGCACGCTGACCGTAACCGGCGCGGGCACCATTGTGGTAGCTGCCAACCAGGCCGGCAACACCAACTACTCGGCCGCCACGCAAGTAACCAGGAGTGTGGTGGTCAACCAGGAGTCTCAAACCATCACCTTCACGCAGCCCATGACTCCGGTGACTTACGGAGTTAGCCCGCTCTCGCTGTCGGCGACGGCAAGCTCCGGTTTGGCAGTGACCTTCAGCGTCGTCTCCGGGCCGGGCACGGTTAGCGGAAGCATGCTCACCGTAACCGGCGTTGGCACCATCGTGGTGGCGGCAAACCAGTCGGGCAACACCAACTACTCAGCTGCTTCGCAGGTAACGCAGAGCGTGGTGGTCAACCAGGCGACGCAGACCATCAACTTCACCGCGCCAACCTCGCCGGTAACTTATCCGGCCTCGCCGATAACTCTGCAAGCCACGGCGACCTCCGGGTTAACAGTCACCTTCAGCATCGTCTCCGGCCCCGGAACCGTCAGCGGCGCCACGCTGACCGTAACCGGCACGGGCACCATCGTGGTGGCCGCGAACCAGGCCGGCAACGCCGACTTCACGGCCGCACCGCAGGTGACAGAGAGCGTCGTGGTCAATGCCGGTGGCAGCGGAACGCTCCTGGCCTACGAGCCCTTCGGAGAAACCTCCGGATCCACCATCGCGCTGCATAACGCCAGCGGCGGCGGAGATTCCGGCTGGGGCGCTGCCTGGTTCGTGCAAAACAGTGACACGGAAATACCCGGCTATAACATCGTCGATACGAACCCGCTGACCTATTCGGGTCTAACAACGACCACTAACTATGCCATTGGCGGGTATAACTACGTGAGCTCGGGAAGACAGCTAAATGTTACCTCGGGCGGACCCTTCAATTCGTATCTCTCCAACGGCCTGATCGGCGCTTCCGGCCAGACCATCTGGCTCAGCTTCCTTATCCGCGTGGACAACAGCAACGGACAGACCAACGCGGTCATCCTCAACAACAACGCCGCCGATAACGCCTGGCTCGCGTCTTCAAACGACGTTGGCATCGGTTATCTCATCGGCTACGGCGGCTCTGCTTACTGGGGTTTGATGTACAACAACGGAACGCCGGTCTTGTCGTCCGTGCCGGTAACTCAGGGTCAAGCAACCCTGCTGGTTGCCTCCATCACCTTCGGCTCGACAAATGTTATCAACCTCTACGTCAATCCAACTTCGCTGGGCGGGTCAGCTCCATCCTCGCCAAGCGCCACCATCTCTACCACCGGCAGCGTAGCCTTCCAGTCTCTGGCCTATATGGGCGGCTACCAAACCAACGACGGCTCAATCGCAGACATCCGCGTCGGCACCACCTATGCCGTGGTTACTCCGTAAGCCGGTGCTGTTGGGTCCAGCCTGAGCCTGGAGTGCTCGCAATAGTACTCCAGGCTCAGACGGAGTTGGGATTTGGAAGCGGCGGTAACTGCCGCCGCCTTCAAACGGGAGACATCGACGATCGCCCCCCAGGGGCGGCTCATGTGAATAAGCGGGCTGGCCGAAACCGCCACGAACCAAAAAGCGGCCCGTTTGCATCAAAGTGCCTCCGAGTTCAAGAATCAGGCCCTTTTTGTAAGTGAATTGAATGTTGACGAGGCACAAACCGAACTGATCTGTCGATCTTCCTTTGGAGCAAAATGTTTTCAACAAAAGTACGCTCACCCCTCCACCGCAACATCGTTGCGGCACGTCTTTGCTTCCAGCATCTGTTCCTGGCTCAGCGCAAAAGCCGCGTCGATGTGGCAATCGGCCAGAACGCAGCCGAGCACCAAATAACTATGTCACTCTCCATAGGCTGGAATTCTGCATTGACCGCCCCAATACAAAGCCGCTTGAAGCCGAGCGGATAGAAAGCCATGGCTTCAAGAACGGTCCCTCTCTCACACGTCCCTGGTAGCGCCAGGCATTACGGAAATTGATACCGAGAAACTTTTTGTGAAGCAGCAACAAGGAGCAACATGAAAACGACTGAGACATTCGCAACACGCGTTGGTAGCAAATTAAACAGCATCACATTTTTCGCCGTCTTCATGTTGATGGCAATCGCCGGCAACCCCGCGCTTTGGAGCCAGGCCGTTTTCAATATCTATCCACAGGTTGTCGCGCCCAATCCGGTGAACGTTGGTTTCAATATGGAGCCTGCGCCGGGAACCAACATCACCGAGAACATGTGGCTGGGAGACGGCGGATTCTCGCCTTTGGACACCCGTTTCAGCTTCACAGCCTCTCAAACCGGCACAGCAACCACATTCGTCGCTACCGGCAGCGGCGGCACTTCGTTCTGGTCGAGCATTACCACGGGCTATTTTGTGGGAGCAACCGCATATACCTACCGCTATGACGCCAATAACGGCACATGGTCGCTGCTGCGCACTGACACAGTTACAGGCTACACCGCCCTCGACGATTCTTCGCCGGCCGACAATACCATCACCTTTGCCAGTTCAGGGCCGGTCACCGAAACTGGAGACATCGTTTGGCTTGACATGGACGACCAGTCAGTTATTCCGAGCATTGAGTATCTTGACCCGCGGTTTTCTGATTACGTTCCGAACTGGTCTACCGAGACACTCGGTCAAAACGAGACGCGATCAACAACCTGGCCGGCTACATTGTCCACGAACGTTCCTTCTTCAGACACCGGCGGCCTGAGCATCGAAATCTCCGATTCGAATACCGAGACGCAAGGGATTTGGCAATATCTGCAAGGCGCCTTCGTCGGTCCCGCCGATGAAGAATTTCAGTCGGGACACACCTATGAAGTTTCTGTCTGGCTCATGCAATCCGGCATCGGCAACGGCAGCGTCACATTCTCAATAAGCGCCTTGGGCCTGTCGCACACATTTACGGGAGTGAACGGCTCCTGGCAACTATTTACCTGGACATTCTCCGCCGTTCCGGGCCTTCCCGCAAACTCAGTCCAACCCAGCGCTCACCTTGATTACAGTGCGCCGGGCACGCTGTGGGTGGATAACTTCCAGCTCTACGATACCGCCTGGTCTCCGAACACCGTGAATCCAACGGTCATGACGGCATGGCAAAACTATAAGCCGGGATTTGTTCGCATCTGGAGCAACTTCGGAACCGCAAACCAGGGCTTTGGATTCTTTAGCTTGAATAGCTGGCTTACGCCGGAGATCAAAACGCGCAACACGCCGAACATCGGCAACGACTATGAGCTGCCGGGGCAGTTGGAACACTTGCCCGATGCGCTGGCCAATGTAAAGACAATCGGCAACGGCGCAAATCCCTGGCTGATCGTCAACATGGCCTTATCGCCAACCGAGTGGGGCGAGCTGATCGATTACCTTGCCGCTCCCGAGGGCACCGGATATGCTTCCATGCGTCCTTCCAACCATCCCGGACCCTACACCGCGGACTTCGGCACTATTTATCTCGAAGTCGGCAATGAGGAGTGGGGCACGCAGAGTGTGCCGGCCGATGCGGCCTACGGCCCGTGGGCGAACTTTGTCATCAGCCAGGCAATTGCCGGCAAAAGCTATTACAGTTCCAGCCAAATCAAGTTCGTCCTCAATGGTTTTCCATTGCTTCCCGGGTTCGGCTCCTCAGCAATATCCGCAGCGCCCCAGGCCTCGGTGGTCGACTTTTTCCTCTATACCACCGGCGAAAAAACCGCAGGTAATTCCAACACATTTGCCGGAGACCAGTATTATCAGTCGGATCTTGTCCAGCTTCCCATGACTGACGGCCCGTGGATCAATGCCGTCGTTGCCCAGCAGCAATTGGATGCGCTGGCCGGGCACAACTACACCGTAGCCTCGTATGAGGAGGGCCCGGATATCGAATCCAGCGGCGGCGGCTCGTTAGGAGACGACTCGCTGGCGGGTGCAATTGGGGCCATCGACACCAATCTGTATGCGACGCAAAACGGTTTCGGAGCCCAGAATTTCTTTCTGTATAGTTTGGGAACCCAACCGTTCGCTTCACACACAAACTTTGCCAACGGCTTCATTCCGCATCCAGTTTGGGAAGCCTATGAGATGCGGAACAACTACTGCACCGGTCCCATGGTTCTGACCACCGCAAACTCAAACAATCCCACATACAGCGATCCGAATATCACTCTCGGTCAGGCCGTTCCGGTGATTGCGGTCTACACGTTTGCTGATGCGAATGTAGCCAATCAAGCCGATGTTGTCGTGCTCTCCCGTTCCCTCAGTAATTCAACGCAGGTCACTCTCAATTTCCCCGCGATACCCACAGGCAACGCGCAACTCTACACTCTCACCGGAAATCCAGAACAGACCAACGACGATGGATTGAATATTCCCATCGGCAGCCAGCAGGTGTCTGTCACTCAGAGCTACACGTTCAGCATGCCTCCTGGATCGATGTATCTCTTCCAGGTGCCCATGAACGGCGCGTGGTCTTCGAGCGGAGAGCCTATTCCTCCTGCTCCGACGGGTCTCTCGGCGAGTCCGGGCAATGGCAAGGTAACTTTGACATGGACTCCCTCAACAGGAGCGGCCAGCTATAACGTGCTGCGCGGAACGGTAAGTGGAGGCCCCTATACCCAAATCGCCAACACGGCAGAAGTCGGCTACATTGACTCGACGGTCACAAACGGAACCACATACTACTATGTTGTGGAAGGCGTGAACGTATCCGGCGCGAGCGGCTACTCTTCGCCGGCCAGCGCAACGCCCAATGTGCTCGACACCGGGGAAACCAGCACACAACCGCCGCTGACCGGCGCCAACACCGGCGCATGGGCCAACGCTAATTTCGTTCCAATCACCTACCAGATCCCCGGCGCCGGAATCAACGGGTACACACCCGATACGGCTCAGTTCAAAACTCTGTGGGATTCCAACTATCTCTATCTTCTGGTATCCGTTCAAGACAGCACGTTGGTTGCTCCCACCCAAGCGAACATCTGGCTTGGCGACACCGTTGAAGTCTACTTCTCCGCCACGGATACCCAGAACACCAGCTACGGACCAACTGACTTCCAGTGGGGTTTACCGTACGGCAACGGCGGAGCCGTTTTGACCGAGGAGAAACACGGCGCAACCGAGGGCGTGATCTTTGCCCAGGAGAACATCACCGGCGGCTATCAGATGGTGCTGGCGCTTCCGTGGGCAACGCTGGGCACAACTCCGGTTGTGGGCCAGCAGTACGGCTTCGAGATTACCGTCGACGATGCCACCAGCCAGGGAACCCAGGTGGGCAGGCTTGCCTGGTGGCAAACCACTGGCTCCCTCTGGGAAAATCCTTCGCTCATGGGGCCGCTGGTATTGGCCTCGAATGAAACCCAGCAAACCATCACCTTCACGCCACCCACGTCGCCGGTAACCTACCCGGTATCGCCCATCACGCTGCAAGCGACAGCTAGCTCCGGGTTGACGGTCACCTTCAGCGTTCTCTCCGGCCCCGGAACAGTCAGCGGCAACACGCTCACCGTAACCGGCCCCGGCACCATCGTGGTGGCGGCAAACCAGGCAGGTAACAGCACATACGCAGCAGCCCCACAGGTAACGCAAAGCGTCGTGGTTAATTCCGGCTCAGGTGAGTCGCAGACCATCAGCTTCACGCCGCCAACCTCGCCGGTAGCTTACGGAGTTAGCCCAATCACTCTATCGGCGACGGCAACTTCCGGGTTGGCGGTAAACTTCAGCGTTCTCTCCGGCCCCGGATCAGTCAGCGGCAGCACGCTGACGGTAACCGGTGTGGGCACCATTGTGGTAGCTGCGAATCAGCCCGGCAACGGCACCTACGCGGCAGCTCCCCAGGTCACGCAAAATGTCGTGGTGACACAGGCAACTCAATCCATCAACTTCACCGCGCCAACCTCTCCGGTGACTTATCCGGTTTCTCCAATCACCTTGCAGGCCACGGCAACCTCGGGGTTAACGGTCACCTTTAGCATCGTGTCCGGACCCGGAACAGTCAGCGGCAACACGCTCACCGTCACCGGCACTGGCACCATCGTGGTGGCCGCGAACCAGGCGGGCAACGCTGATTACGCGGCTGCCTCGCAGGTAACGCAGAGCGTGGTGGTCAACTCCGGCAGCGGCGGGTCGCTTCTCGCCTATGAGCCGTTCGGCGAAACCTCGGGATCGACCATCGCGCTCAATAACGCCAGCGGCGGCGGAGATTCCGGCTGGGCCGAAGCGTGGACCGTCCAGAACGGCGACACAGAGATACCCGGCTATAACATCGTTGACACCACTCCGCTGACTTATTCCGGTTTGCAAACAACCGGTAACTATGCCATTGGCGGGTATAACTACGTCAGCTCGGGCAGGCAGCTGAATGTTAACTCGGGAGGCCCGTTCAATTCGTATCTTTCCGGCGGCCTGATCGGTGCGTCCGGGCAGACCCTCTGGCTAAGCTTCCTGATGCGCATTGACGATTTAAATAATCAAACCGGTGCGGTCATTCTTACCAGTAACAGCGGCAGCAATGCCTGGCTGTCGAGCTCTACAGGCGACATCGGCATCGGCTACCTTATCGGCTACGGTGGTTCCAACTACTGGGGCCTGATGTACAACAACGGCACGCCGGTGCTATCGACTGTTCCGGTAACTCAGGGTCAAACAGCTTTGCTGGTTGCCGAGATCACCTTCGGTTCGACGAACACTATCAACCTGTTTGTCAATCCCACCTCGCTGGGCGGCTCGGCTCCATCCACTCCCAGCGCGACCATCTCCACCACCGGCAATATAGGCTTCGAATCGCTCGCCTATTACGGTGGAAACGGCAACAATGAAAGTTCGATTGGCGATATCCGCTTCGGCTCCAGCTATGCGGCGGTAACTCCTACCAGTTCGGGCGGGGAATCGCAGACCATCACCTTCACGCCGCCAACTTCGCCGGTTACTTATGGAGTTAGCCCCATCACCCTATCGGCAACGGCAACCTCCGGGCTGGCAGTTACCTTCAGCGTCGTCTCCGGCCCCGGAACGGTCAGTGGCAACACGCTCACCGTCACCGGAGCGGGCACCATCGTGGTAGCCGCCAACCAGGCCGGCAACGGCACCTACGCGGCAGCTCCTCAGGTCACGCAAAACGTGGTGGTCAACCAGGAGTCACAAAGCATCACCTTCACCGCGCCCAGTTCGCCGGTAACTTACGGAGTTAGCCCCATCTCGCTCTCGGCTACGGCAACGTCAGGGTTGACCGTAACTTTCAGCGTCGTCTCCGGGCCGGGAACAGTCAGCGGCAGCACGCTCACCGTCACCGGCGTGGGCACCATCGTGGTAGCCGCCAACCAGGCCGGCAACACCAATTATTCGGCAGCATCGCAGGTCACGCAGAGCGTCGTCGTTAACCAGGCATCGCAGACTATCACCTTCACCCAGCCTACGACTCCTGTGACGTATGGCGTTAGCCCCATTTCCTTGTCGGCAACGGCAAGCTCGGGGCTGGCAGTCACCTTCAGCGTTTCTTCGGGTCCGGGTACCATCAGCGGCAGCACGCTCACCGTCACCGGTGTGGGCACCATCGTTGTAGCCGCAAATCAGGCCGGCAACGCTGACTACACGGCCGCCACGCAGGTAACCAAGAGCGTCGTAGTCAACCAGGCGTCACAGACCATCACCTTCACGCCGCCAACCTCGCCTGTGAACTACCCGGTTTCGCCCATCACGCTTTCGGCTACGGCAACCTCTGGGTTAACGGTCACCTTCAGCGTCGTCTCCGGTCCCGGAACAGTCAGCGGCGCCACCCTCACCGTCACAGGCGTAGGCACCATCGTGGTAGCCGCGAATCAGGCCGGCAACAGCGACTATGCGGCTGCAACCCAGGTGACGCAGAGTGTTGTGGTCAACGGCGAAGCCCAGACCATCACCTTCACCCAGCCCACCTCGCCGGTAACATACGGAGTCAGTCCCATCACGTTGTCGGCCACGGCAAGTTCCGGCTTGACGGTCACCTTCAGCATCGTCTCCGGCCCGGGTACCATCAGCGGCGCCACGCTCACCGTCACCGGAGCGGGCACCATCGTGGTGGCCGCGAACCAGGCCGGCAACAGCACTTATGCGGCAGCCCCGCAAGTAACCAGGAACGTCGTGGTCAATCAGGAGTCGCAGACCATCACCTTTACGCAACCGACGACGCCGGTCACTTACGGAGTTAGCCCCATCTCGTTGTCGGCAACGGCAACCTCTGGCTTAACGGTCACCTTCAGCGTCTCCTCCGGTCCCGGCGCCATCAGCGGCGCCACGCTCACCGTAACCGGCGCGGGCACCATTGTTGTAGCTGCCAACCAGGCCGGCAACACTAACTACTCGGCTGCCACGCAGGTAACCAGGAGCGTCGTGGTCAATCAGGCGTCTCAGACCATCACCTTCACCCAACCGACAACGCCGGTAACTTACGGAGTCAGCCCCATTTCCTTGTCGGCCACGGCAAGCTCCGGCTTAACGGTAACCTTCACTGTCTCCTCCGGTCCGGGCACCATCAGCGGCAGCACGCTCACCGTAACCGGCGTGGGCACCATCGTCGTAGCCGCGAACCAGGCCGGAAACACCAACTACACGGCTGCTACCCAGGTAACCAAGAACGTCGTAGTTACCCAGGCGACGCAATCCATCAACTTCACCGCGCCAACCTCGCCCATAACTTACCCGGCCTCGCCAATTACTCTGCAAGCCACGGCGACCTCCGGGCTAACAGTCACCTTCAGCGTCGTCTCCGGCCCCGGAACCGTCAGTGGCGCCACGTTGACCGTAACCGGCACGGGCACCATCGTGGTGGCCGCAAACCAGGCGGGCAACGCCGACTACGCAGCCGCTACGCAGGTAACGCAGAGCATTGTGGTCAATGCCGGCGGCGGCGGAACGCTTCTGGCCTACGAACCGTTTGGAGAAACTTCCGGATCGACGATAGCGCTCAACGGCGCCAGCGGCGGTGGAGATTCGGGTTGGGGCGCAGCCTGGGTGGTGCAAAACGGCGACACAGAAATACCCGGCTATAACATCGTCGATACCACTCCGCTGACCTATTCGGGTCTGACCACAACCGGAAACTATGCTATCGGCGGGTATAACTACGTGAGCGCCGGCAGACAGCTGAATGTAAACTCCGGCGGTCCGTTTAACTCCTATCTCTCCAGCGGCCTGATCGGCGCTTCGGGCCAAACCCTCTGGCTCAGCTTCCTTATGCGCGTTGACAACAACAACGGACAGACCAACGCGATCATCCTCAACAGCAACAGCAGCGGCAACTCCTGGCT
>JBEKEQ010000013.1:0-61175 GCA_050013735.1 Occallatibacter sp. | reverse complement strand
GGGGCTGCTATTCCTGGCCCTCCTATGGGGCTATCGCGTAAGTGAGATTATGGGCTGGCTCCAATGAACCTGGTAGGCGTAACCTAGCGGTCTCCTACGGATGAAGAGTGCCTGAAGTACATCGAACAGGTGTCGCCATCGTCTTTTCCGGCTTCTGCCTCAGGAGCCGGCCGAGCAGCGCGCCGAGCGGGGTAAAGGATACTTTTCATGCCCGTTTTGATCATCTTGAAAGGAACCTCTCCCAGGATGACGTCATTTACGGTTTGGAGAGCCCGTGGAAGTTTGACCGGCAACCGGTGTTCAACCATGATGAGTGGCAGTGGAAATACTACATAGCCACAGAGTCTATCGATGGTGATGACCTGCTCATCATCGTCGCAGTAGATACCTTGAACCGTTCATTCGAGGTAGTCACGCGATGGAGAAAATGACCGATCACAATTGCACGGCGCACCGGGTAGAGAAACTTGCTACCGCCGAGGAGCCGTTTCACTTTGTAGATAGCGGCCTGCCCAACGTCTACCTGGTAGGGATAAAGTACTTTGTCTGTGACTGCGGCAGCGTTGTGGCGGAGATACCAGCCAGCCA
Source organism: Occallatibacter sp. (assembly GCA_050013735.1). Classification (GTDB taxonomy): domain Bacteria; phylum Acidobacteriota; class Terriglobia; order Terriglobales; family Acidobacteriaceae; genus Telmatobacter. Next base: position 60,587 of record JBEKEQ010000013.1, on the reverse strand, counting down.
GCAGTTAATGCAATTGATTGCACGCGATCTTGTTAGCTCTCCGCTTGATCTGACGGGAGCCGAGTTAAGGTTCCTAAGAAAGAGGCTTGGGAAAAGAGCGACCGAATACTGCAAGTATTTAGGCGTCGCCCCGGAGACACTGAGCCGTGTGGAGAGTGGGAAATAGTCGATTTCGATTCAATCGCAAAAGCTGGCCAGGCTATCCTATTGCGCCTTCTCTGAGGATCCGCACCTGGTTGAGTGCGCCAAGGACGTTCTCCAATCCATCCTGGAAGAGATTCACAGCGAGCAGAAGAAGGCCAGGATCGTTCTTCAGATGGACACGAATCAGGAGTGGCGGGAGCTGAAAGCAGCTTAGCGAGCCGCCCAGGCCGTTCTTCTACACCTTGCGGAATTCGATTCTGCCTTTGGCGATGGGCAGCCCGAGCACCTCGATGCGCTTCAGGTCGCGTGTGCCAATGCCCCGTTCCTCGGCCAGCTTCAGCGTGCTGTCGCAGTTATCGAACGGAGGCGTGCCCCGGTCGGCCATGGGATCGAAGCCCATCAACCCGGCGCAAACGGCATCGGTGGTCACGCAGTTGGTACCCGCGATGAGCAGGCCTGGAGGAACGGCGCGCATATGGTCGACCCACGGGCCCTCGCCGCCGGCCACGGTCTGAATCCCATCGATAATGCTCAGGTGAATCGGCCGGGCAGCCACCAGGTCCACGGTCACGCGCGGCACCCGGTAGCCGGGGTCGCGCGGCGATTGCGGATCGAGCTCCGGCAGCGCGCTTCTTGAAGGCTGGCGCTTGCCATCGTGCAGAAACGTTCGCGCTCCACCCGCCTCCTGGCTCGGCTCATCCACGCCGGCGCCCTGGCCATAAATTGTGGTGGGGGTGATGCCGAACAGGTTCTTCATCGATCCGGTCATGCCGGCGGTCACGTGCTCTTTCAGTTTGGCAAGAGAGACGAAGACGTCGCAGTCTTCGTACGAGCGATTCAAATCGTAGGCGCTGAACAGCAGGCCGCCGCCGGGAACCTGGAACCGTGTGTACTCTTTCGCGGGGCCTGCAAAGTTGGTGTTTTCGAACTCTACGCCAGAAGCCGCACGGGTGAAGTCCGTCACCTGCCAGCCTGCCTGGGTAATGAACTCCTCAAGCGTAAGCACCTTGGATGCGGTTGGGCTCTCGAGCAGGCGGATGCGCTTGGCGCCGGCCTGGCCAAGCAAATGAACCGTGGCGCTGACAACCTGGGGATGCACCCAGTAAGTTTGTCCCTGCGTCATGCCTTGGAAGCGATCCTTCGAGCTGCCAGTGACGTTGATCTTGATGGCCACGGTCTTGCCGCTGACCAGCTTTTCGAGACCCCCCAGTTGGTCGAACATGGTGGCCAGGGTCGTCACCACTTCCGGCCCGTAGGCAGAACACCTGGCCACGGCAACAGGCGCCGTAGGCGCGGCTGTGGCGGCATAAAGCCGGGTCGGCGCAAGGTACAACCCCGCCGCTGCGGCGCCCAGGCCCTGGAAGAATTCTCTCCGGTTAAAGTCCCTTCGCATATCGACCCCTCCCCATCACCAACTCGATCCTTGATTCAGATGGTAATCTGATTCCGCAATTTTCGCCCAGGGAATTGCAAAAGTTCGTTGACTCCTGGCGATCTGCGCAGGCTGGCGGCGCATTCACCGGCTGCGGAAAAGCTCGTTCGGGCAGCAGGCCAGGGATTATCCCATGTTGATTTTGCTGATCTTATGCTCTCAACCCGCGCAAGCGTTCGCCGCGGCGGACCCTTGCCGCAATGGCCTGGGCGGGATGCCACGAACCCAATGCGAGCATCCCGCGAGCGTCTGCCCCGCCGCAGGTGACTAGTGGTGGTAGTTCGGATAGGCCGGCCGCTCGACCGGCTTCTCCGGATGCTCTGCAAGACCCTCCATGGCCAGCGACACGGCCTTTTCCAGTTGCGGATCGTGGCCCTCGCTGACTGCCTTGGGGTCCTGCTCCACGGGATAATCCGGATCGACGCCGTGGTTCTCCACGTCCCACACACCTTTGGGCGAGAAGAAGGCCACGCTCGGCGAGGTTACGCGGCCGCCATCCATCAACACCGGGATCGGCCCGATGCCGACCAGTCCGCCCCACGTCCGCTTGCCGACCAGCGGCCCCAGCTTGGCCTGCTTGAAGAGCCACGGCAGCGCATCGCCGCCGGAGCCCGACTGCTCGTTTGCAATCATCACCTTGGGTCCGTAAATACCGGCGTTGGGGGTGTGCTCGATTTGCCCGTAGCGCGGCGCCCAATAGGACTCGATGTGCCGGCTCATCACTTCAATGAAGTAGTCGGCCACCTGCCCGCCGCCATTGAACCGCTCATCAATGACCGCGCCCTGCTTTTGGGTTTGCGAAAAATAGTAGCGATTGAAGTTGGTGAAACCATCGCGGCCCGTATCTGGCAGATAGATGTAAGCCAGCTTTCCGCCGGAGAGCTGGTCTACCTTTTTCTGGTTGCTCTCGATCCAATCGGTATTGCGCAGTTCGTATTCGCTGTCGGTGGGCGTCACGGAGATATCTCGCCCGTTTTTTCCCGCCGCCGATTCAACGTGCAGGCTGATCACATGGCCGGCCGTGCCTTCGAGCGCCTGCTGAATATCCGCTGCGGCGGTCAGCTCCTGGCCGTTGATGGCCACGATGCAATCGCCCGCGGAAAGGTTCAGCCCCGGCTGCGCCAGCGGGGCTTTTTCCTCGGGATTGAACTCTCCCCCGGTATAGATTTTGGCCAGACAATAGCGGTTGTTGTGGATCGCGTAATCGGCGCCCAGCAGGCCGCCGGGCACATGTTTGGCCTCGGGAATGGTGCCGCCGAAGCCGCGCAGGTGCCCCACAGAGAAAGCACCCAGCATCTCCTGGAAGACATAGTTCAAGTCGGCGCGAGAGGCGATGGAGGCCACATAGGGCTCAAAGCGGCGCTCGCCCGCGATGGTGTCGGCACCGTGGTAATGAGGGTCGTAGAAGTAGGAACGCTCAATGCGCCACACCTCGTGGTACATCTGCGCCCATTCTGCCGACGGTTCCACGCGCACCTTCAGGTCGGCAAACGAAAGCACGCCTTCACCCGGCTTGACGGGCGCATCGGCGGGCGCAATGATCCACTGCGGCGGTCCGTCGTCGCCATCGGAATCCCCACCCCCCGGTTTGTGCGGAGAGAGAGCCAGCAGCATTTTGTCGCCGTTGGCCGAGAGCTCAAAGCTCTGCACGTGCTCGGCCAGCTTATCGGTCTTGCGGTCTTCCCATACCCAGCGCGTAAGGGTTGCCCCACGTTCGCCAAAACGGGTTGAATCGGGAATCTGCAGGAAGTAAAGGCTGCCATGCTTCCCTGTGGCCAGGCCGACGTAGAAGGAGGGTGGCAGCGGCAGGGCAACAATGCGCGAATCGATTCCCGCCAGATCGACCTTGATCGGCTTCACCGGCTTTTCCGGCTTGGCTTCGGCAGGCTTCGCATCTTCGCCGGTCTTTTTGGCGTACTTATCGCCCTTGGCCTCGTCGGCCGGCAATTTGTCGCTGTTCTTCTTCGCATCCGCATCGCGTTCGGCTTCAGTCTTTTCGTCTTCAAGCTCGGGAGCGATGGGCGAAGCCTGGTCGGCAGCGAGCACCGCTGCGTAGATGTGCGACTTCACCTGATAAAGGTCGCTGGTCATGTCCAGCCCGTCTGAAGTGGCGCCAGCGTTGGTGCTGGCGGTGAAATAAAAATACTTGCCTTCGCGATCGAAGGCGGGATTACCGGCGTCCGCAACTTCATTGGTCACCTGCGTGGACTGACCGGTGTCAACCGAATAGAGAAACAGCGCGTGCAGGTGATTGGAAAGCGAGCGAGGGTATGCAATCCATTTCGAGTCAGGCGACCACGCCAGGTCAAAGTTCTGGTTCGAGAACCCTCCGTACACATTTTTGTCTCCAACAGTGACCAGCTTGCCGGTGGTCGTGTCGAGCATATAAATGTTCAGGCGGTTATCGTGGAAGGCGATGCGCTTCGAGTCCGGCGACCACAGGGGGTCAAAGTAGTAGGCAGGTTCCGAAGCCAGCGGAAACTTCTTTACCGGCGCGCCTCCGAATTCCGAGTCGCCTGTCTGCGAGGCCACGTGGAGCGCATATAAGCCGGACTCATCGGAGAAGTAGGCAATGGACTGCCCATCGGGCGACCACGCCGGCCAGCGCTCCATAACGCCGGGGGTGTTGGTGATGTCGCGGGTGGGGCCATGTTTGGCCGCAGCGGTCAGAATTTCGCCATGCGCCTCTACGGCAACACGCAGGCCGGTGGGCGAAATCGATGTGTGTTCGATCTGATCCGCCACGCTTTCAATTCGCGGGCGCACTTCCTGAAGATCGGCATCGATCTCGATTGGAACCAGATGGCTTTTTCCAGTCGACGTGTCGTAAAGGTGGATTTCGCCAAGCTGGTCGTAGACCAGGGTGTTCCCATTGCCGGCCAGGCTGCGAATATCCGGGCCGTCGTTGGGCAGCGCCTCGGTCACAGTCTTGGTTGCCGGGTCGCAGTGGAAGATGCTGATGGGCCCTTTGCGGCCGGAGAGAAAGTAGATTTGGCCGCCGCTGTAAACGGGGTTGAAATCGGAAGCCTGCTCATGGGGAATCTCAACCGAATCGAGGCCTGGGAGTGAAGTGATCCAGATAGTGCTGGCCAGGCCGCCATGGTAGTTGCCCCAGGAGATGAAACCCGTGTAGCCAAAGCCAAAGGCCGGTGAAAGCGGCGAATAGGCAATATGGGCGCCGTCCGGCGAATACTGCCCCTGGTAGGCCATGGGCAGTGGCAACGGCGTGGCCACGCCTCCTTGTGCGGAGACAGTAAAGAGCTGTGTATAGCGGCTCGCCGATTGCCGGTTGGAGCGGAAGAGGATTTGCTTGCCGTCCGGGGTCCAGCCGACAGCAACGTCGGCAGCGGGATGGTAGGTCACGCGAAATGGGACGCCGCCGGTTGATGGAATCGTGAACACGTCGGTATTGCCGTCGTACTCGCCCGAGAACGCGATGGTGTTGCCGTCGGGCGAAAAGACCGGCGACGTTTCGATGCCAACGCCGGTAGTGAGCCGGGTAGCGCGGCCGCCTTCGCGGGGCACGGTCCACAAATCGCCCGCGTAACCGAAGGCAATCAGATCGTGGCTCAACGCCGGACGCTGAAAGATATGGGGCTTGTCGGCTGCCGACATTGCGGCCGGGACAAATGCCAGGATGCAGACTAGAAACGCTGCAGCAATTGATCGATGAATGGGGCGCACTGAAACCTCCAAAGGGATTGCAGTAGGAATGAGAAGTTTTCGCCCGCCAACAGGCGGTTGATTCTTGCCGCAGATCGGGCTAACCGTGGTCCTCTGCGGCGGCCATTTCCCGGCTAATTTTTCAAAGTCACCGTGATTTTGCGCGCATCGCCGCCCGCGGAGCTAATCGCAATTTCCCCAGTTGCCTTCTTGCGAATGCTTTTGAATTTTTCGCCCCACTCTACAAGGACGAGCGCATCGTCAGTGAGAAGTTCGTCCAGCCCCAGAGTCTCCAGTTGCCGTTCGCCTTCGAGCCGGTAGACATCCAGATGAAACAGCTTTACAGGCTTGCCGTCCTGGGAACCGTCGTATTCGTGAACCAGGGTAAATGTCGGGCTGGTCACCTCGTCGGCTTCGGCCGCGTCGAGTGCCTGCGCAATTCCCTTCACCAGCGTGGTTTTTCCCGTGCCCAGATCCCCGCGGAGGATCAGCAGTTGAGGCGGCTTCAGCAATCCCGCCAGCTTGCGGCCCACCTCAATGGTCTCAGCCCCGCTATTGCTGGTGAACTCCTGAATCCGGCCTTCTGCGGCAGGGGCAACGTTGGTCATTGGGCAGCCTCGTTGGAGGCCGCGCCCGGTCTTGACTCCGCCGCCAGCCCCTGCAACCAAACATACCCGCTAGGACCGCGAGAGCGAAAGCGAAAAGCCCGAGAAAATTGTGCAAGACTGTCTGTTGCCAGCAGACAACGTTCGTCGCCTTCCCTGACTGCCAGGTCCGCAGCCAGCCCGTGCAGGTATACCGCCGCTTCCACCGCCCGCGCCGTCTCCGCCGGGTATTGCGCCAGCAGCCCGGCCACCATTCCGGTGAGCAAGTCACCGCTGCCGCCCTTGGCCATGCCCGGATTACCGGTTGTGTTCACCGATGCCCGCCCATCCGGATGCGCAATGACGGTCCGCGCTCCTTTGAGCACGACGGTCATGCCCATGCGCTCGGCATATCCCCGCGCCACTTCAAGGCGATTGGCCTGAATCTCAGCGACCGTCACTTTCAGTAGCCGCGCCATCTCTCCAGGGTGCGGCGTCAACACTACGGTACTTCCTCTCCTGACAAAGAGTGACAGCTTAGCCAGGAGCGTCGGCTGAGCCGCCAGAATATTCAAGGCATCCGCATCGATCACCGTTGGAATCCTGCAGGATGAAAGCAGCCCCATCACAAAGCGGATTGTCTCAGGATCCTGGCCCATGCCCGGCCCGATGGCCAGCACCGTCTTGCCTTCAACCAGCGCCGCTACCTCGTCCGCAGTTCCGTTTTCGTCCGATATGTGACCTTGGGAATTGGCTGCCAGAGGCCAGGTCATCAGCTCCGGCGCAAATCCAGCTACCACCCCCAACGCCGGCTCGGGAACCGCCGCCGTCACCAAGCCCGCTCCGGAGCGCAGGGCGCCCAATGCCGTCATCGCCGGCGCGCCCGCTTTGCCTCCCGCGATTCCAAAGGTCCCGCCCACAACCAGAACGTGCCCGAAATTGCCCTTGTTGGCGCCGGCGGCCCGGGGTGCATGAACCAGTTCCGTGGCCGCCCCCGCCCAATCCAGCCCGAGCCGGGAAACAATCGCCGATTCGGGCGAGCCGATGGCCGCCACCACCACCGGCTGGTCCCACGCCCGAGTCAATTGTCCAAAAACGTGCGCCGGTTTTGGCGCCGTAAAGGTAATCACTGCATCGGCCCGGAAAACGGGTTCCGCCGTCGAAGCATCCATCTCATCCGCGGACCAACCGGAAGGCAGATCGACAGCCAAGACGGGCGCGGAGCTTTCTTTTGCCCACTCCAACGCGGCGAGCGGCAGTCCTCGCAATGGCGGGGTGAACCCGGTGCCGACGATCGCATCCACGATCAGGTCGGTCTTGAGCGCTTCGTCGTAACCCGCCAGTTCCTCGGCCTCGGTAACTACGTGAGTGGCGCCTTGCGAAGGCAATGCCCGCAGCTCCCACCACGCCTCGGCCGCGTCTCCGGCTAACCGATCGGGCGCGCCAAGCAGCAGCGTAGTCACTTCCAGACCGGCATTTGTCAGCAACCGGGCAGCCATCATGCCGTCGCCGCCGTTATTGCCCCTGCCGCACAGGACAGTCACCCGACGCGCCTGGGGAAACCTCTCCTGCGCGAAGCGGGCCACCGCCCCTGCCGCCGCCCGCATCAATTCCAATGACGGAATCCCGAACCGCTCCGTTGTTGCCCGGTCGCAGGCCTGCATTTCGGCAGCGGAAAGAACGTGCATGGCTTTTATGGTAGCCGATGTCAGAACTCGATCCGCGCCTGGAATGCAATCATGCGCGGCGAGGTGTCTCCCCCAAGGCCGACGCCGAGGAGCCCGGTGGGCGGCGAGGTCATGCTTTGGAGCGTTCCAAACTTTGCGGGGATAGAACCGGGCACGCCAGCCTGCACAGTGTTGGGCAGCGCGAAGTTGGGATGATTGAACGCATTGAAGAACTGACCGTCGATGCGGAGCTTGACGCCCTCGCGAATTGGAAAGGCCTTGGTCATATACATATCCGAATAGGTGAAGTGCGGTCCGCGCACGGAGTTGCGGCCGGAGTCCCCGAATTGACAGATTGTTGGGTTATCACTCTGCACGCCCAGTGCTCCGGTATAACACGCACCAGTTGTGGGATCGACCACCGAGACGAACGCATCGGGGTTGAGCCACTGCCGGGTTCCAGCCACGGTAACGCCTGGATAGGGAGTCTTGCGATAGAGCGGCTGGCCGGGAACGCGGTTGGAGTAGTTCGGCGCGGCGAACTGAATGGTCTGCGCAGGGTTGGACGCCTGCAGCACGCCATTACCGTTGGCGGTATATTCCTGGCTCAGCACGCTGAAAGGCAGTCCGGAGTGCAGGAACCCCGTCTCAGAAAACGACCATCCGCCGAAGACCCGGCGCAGGATCGGATTACCGGAGCGGAACGGCGCCTGATAGATCCCGAAGATGGAGATGTTATTGCGCACATCGTAGTCGCAACTGGCGTGCTGCCTGCTCAACTCTCCGGGTAAGGGTGATTCCAGCCCCTGGGTGGAGTAGGCGAGCAAGCCGCCGTTCGAGACTTCGTCGAGGCAGTGGCTGAGCGTGTAGTTGCCGCGCAGCATGAGGCCGCCCCATTGCTGCGCATAAACAGCCTGCAGACCGTCGTAGATGCTGTTGGCGCCGGTCTGGAACTCGGTGACGTTCCCAAAGCGTTGATCGAGTGGCCTCCCGTAGGGGAAGGGGGCGAAGCAACCATCGCATACGTTCTGGTAGCCGTTCAGCTGCACCTGGTAGGGTTCGTGAAGTCCGCGCGTGCCTACGAAGTCGGCGCGCAGGTCGCCGTGCGTGCCGATCTGCTGTTCCATTCCGAGGTCGTATTGGAAGTAGTAGGGGGTCTTAAGCGTTCCCGTGGGGAAGGTATTCAGGCTAACGGCGAGCGGACAGGTTGGAGCGCCGGGTTGGATTCCTGCGCACGGAGCAGCGCCAGACTTGAAGGCTGCCTGAAACAAGGCATTGGCATTGGCTGCCGCGTCCACGGCGCTGCCCGGAACTCCGGGCGCGATTCCCAGCCCTCCGACCGGCCCTTCGATACCGCCAGTGAAGGAGGGATCGTTGGGAGCGTTCATCAAGCCGTTGTCGGCAATCTGCTGGGGAATGATGTCATTGAAGACGCCAAATCCGACATGAACCGCGGTATGCGGAAGAAGCTGGTAGGCGATGGAAGCGCGCGGCTGGTAGACGAACAGCGGGGTGGCCGCGAACAGGTTGTGCACGCGCCCAGGAACAATCTGGTTTAGCGGCTGGTTGGTTGCGTGCGAGGCATCGAGGAAAGAGCCGGCCATGCGCGAAAACAACCCCTGCGGACTGGAGACATTGGTATTCCAGGTCACGCGCATACCGTAAGTCAGGGTGGTCTTCGCGGACGCCTTGCAGGTGTCCATGCCGTAGTATTCGAAGTTGCCAACCCCAACTCTTCCCTTGAGAGAAACAGGAAAACTTTGGCTGGCCGTGTACGCAGCGCCGTAGGTGAACTCCGCCAGATCGTTATAGGCGACCGTGGGCACAATTCCTTCTCCCAAGTCGTAGTCGCTGGTGTCGACGCGGCGCGTATTGACGCCAAAGTGTAACGTGTGGCGTCCGCGCGTCCAGGTCAGATTGTCGTTGATTTGCCATTGCGTGACCTTGCGCCCCTGCGGAAACGTGTTGTTCAGGCCGCCGATGGTAGTGAACGGCGCGCTGTCGCTGCCCGCGACCAGCATGATGGGAAAGATTTCGAGCGCCTGCGCGTAATTGTTGGGCTCAAAGATGCTCGAGTACCAGTCTGCTCCGGGATTGAATTGATTCACGAGATCGGGATTGAACAGATGGGTATAACCGACGACGAGCGTCCGTTGCGGCTGCGGCGAGTAGGAGTTGAAGATGGAATTGATGGGGTCAGTCCATTCCGCCTGCAGCCCCGTGTCCTGCTGGAAGCGGTACCAGATGCTGTCCCTCGCGTTGATGGTGTGATCGATCTTCACCACGATCAGGTTCTCGGTATCACTGTTGTTCAGAGACTCCTGCCTCTGGGTCGCACAGCCCGCGCCGTCGAGGAGCGTGCCGCTCGCGGGAGGGAACAACAGGTTCCCGGAGGCATCCAGTGGGCAGGTGACAATTGGCACGGATGTTCCGCCCGGCGCAGGCAGCAACGAAAACATGTTCTGGTAAAAGGGGATTTCCGACGGTTGCGCCGGCAGATTTTGCCCGGTGATGGCATCGTATCCACCCGTGGCAAGCTGGCCCAGTGCGTACCGCTGATAGGCGGGCGTGGGCAAAGTCGCCGGGGTGACCAGCGGCAATGCGATACGAATGCCTTCATAGTGGGCGAAAAAAAAGAGCTTGTTCCTGCGGACCGGACCGCCCACGCTGACGCCAAACTCGTTTACCGTAGAGCGCGGCTTTCTGGCGACAATGTCTGCGGTGTCGTTGGCGTGAAGAAAATAGTCGTCCGCGTTGAACAGAGACCCGTTCCAGATTTCGTAGACGTCACCGTGAAATTGATTGGTTCCCGATTTGGTGAGGTAATTTACCTGGGAAGCTCCATATCTGCCCTGATCCACGGCGTAAGAATTCGTGTTCACAGTTGCCTGATCCACGGCGTCAAGGCCGATGACGAGGTTTGTGGCCAGGCCAATATTCAAGCCAAGCCATGGATCGTTCGAGTCATAGCCGTCAAGGATATAGCCGTTCGATGTTGCGGGCAAGCCGTTGAACTCCACGTTGCCGTAGCCGCCGGCGGCCTTGGCGTCGCTCGAAGAGCCGGCGGTATTCATCAAAGCACCCTGAGCGAATTGCGTGAGATAGGTGAGGTCCTGCCCCGGATTCGGCAGCTTTTTGATCGTTTCTTCAGCAATGGTGGTGGTTATGTTCGGGTTATCGAGAGTCATCAGGCCCTGCTCTGCGTTCACCTCCACGGTCTGCGTCGTGGAACTGACTTGCAGAGTGAAATTCAGCGCAACATTACGCCCCACGGCAACCTGCGCCGGCTGCGACAAGGCATCGGCAAAGCCCGCGGCCTGCACGGCCACCCGATAGGTGCCCGGATTGAGCTGGGAAAAAAGATAATGGCCGTTGGCATCTGTTCTTCCCATCCGCTCCGCTTTAGTGTTGACTTCAATCGTGACTACCGAGGCGTTGGCGACGACGGCGCCACTTGCATCGGTTACGATGCCCGAGATAGCGCCCGATGTGCCGCTCTGCGCTCCTGAAACCTGCGAGTTAACCAGGATTAATAGCAGAGAAGAGAGAAGGATATGCCGGATTGGGCGCGTAGATGTCATGCGGAACCTCTGTGGGGAGGTGAGAGGTTAAATTCCCCTGAACATCAAAACCAGGAACCACGCATTCAGTCCCGCAATGAGAGCGGCCACCAACCACGACAGCCCTTGCAGCCAGGGCCCGTTCACAAACTCGCCCATTTTCTTGCGGTTTCCGGTAAACAGCACCAGCGGTACCACCGCAAAACTGAGTTGCAGCGACAGGATCACCTGGCTCAGCAGCAATAGCTTTTCCGTCCCATGCTCACCGGTAATCGCAACCACAATGATGGTGGGAATAATGGCCAGGGAGCGGGTGATCAAACGCCGCAGCCACGGCGAGACCTTGATGTGGATGAAGCCTTCCATCACCACCTGCCCGGCCAGCGTGCCGGTGATTGAGGAGTTTTGGCCGCTGGCAAGCAACGCGATTGCGAACAGCGTGCTGGCGCCGGCCGCGCCCAGCAGGGGGCTGAGCAGCTTGTAGGCGTCCTGGATGGCAGCGACCTCATAGTGCCCTCTGCGAAAGAAGACAGCCGCCGCTACCACCACAATTGCAGCGTTCACAAAGAGCGCCAGCGTCAGCGCCAGGGCGGAGTCCACGTTGGCCATGAAGATGGCTTCGCGCTTGCCTTCCGGCGTCCGCTGGTAACGGCGGCTCTGCACGATGGAGGAGTGCAGGTAGAGGTTATGCGGCATCACCGTCGCGCCCAACATGCCAATAGCGATGTAGAGCATATCCGGGTTGGTGATAATCGAGGGCGACGGGACGAAGAGATTGCGCAGCGCCGGCCAATACTCGGGCTTCGACAGGAATAGTTGAACGCCAAACATTGCAATGATGGTGCCGATCAGCGTGATGACCAGCGCTTCAACGTAGCGGAAGCCCCAGCGCTGCATAAGCAGAATGAGCAGCACGTCAAGCCCGGTGATCAGCACGCCGTAAAACAGCGGAATGTGAAACAGCAGATTCAGCGCGATGGCCGACCCGATCACTTCAGCCAGGTCGCAGGCGGCAATCGCTATCTCAGCGCCGATCCACAGGGAGATGCTCACCCAACGCGCATAGCTCTCGTTGCACATCTGCGCCAGGTCGCGTTCAGTGGCAATTCCCAGCTTTAGGCTCAGGCTCTGCAACAAAATCGCCATCAGATTTGACGCCATGATGACAGACAGCAGGGTGTAGCCGAACCGGGACCCGCCGGCAATGTCGGTAGCCCAGTTGCCGGGGTCCATGTAGCCCACCGAGATGAGGAATCCCGGGCCAAGAAATCCCAGTAGCCGCCGCCAGTAAATGGGAGAACGCGAAATCCGCACGCTCGAATGCACCTCGGGCAGAGAGGGCTGGGTGAGCTCGGCAAGGATGGGTGACTCCGTGGGCATAGCTGTGGGGGAATGGTCACCGGACCACTCAACCCTAGTATGCCACAACTAGTTAATTGTGATTAATAAATATCCTTATATTTAATTATCATGAATTCTCCGGGCGCAGCCAGACTGCTTCTGCTGCCGGCCTTCCGAGGATGGAATTTTCCGTCGAACTGCCCCCAGGGAGTTCAATTGAAACCGTTTGATCGTAGTTCTGACTCAGTACACGCAGGTTTTGTCCGGGACCGATGCCTGTCCGGTGCAGAAATAAGAGCAGTTTAGGATCGCGCTCCTGCAGGCTGGCGACGACGTAGCGCTTGCCCTCGGCGGCCTCGGAAAGCCGCGTCTCGCCGCGCCGTTTTCGCTCCGCCGGACTCTCAGGCAGGACCGCGTTTCCATGTGGGCATGCACCGCCTTCGCCCAGTTTTTCTTTCAGCTTGGCTTCGAATGCCGGCGAAACCGCGTGCTCCAGGCGCTCCGCCTCTTCGTGGATTTCGTACCACTCCATCCCGAAGACTTCGTTGAGCATGCGCTCGATCAGGTGGTGCCGCAAGGCGGTCTGAAAGGCGGTCTCGCGCCCCGCCGCGGTCAAACGCACAATGCCGTCTGCCCCCACCTGCACGAAGCCATCGCGCTTAAGGCGCTTCAGGGCCATGGTTACGGCCGGCGCTGAAACTTCAAGCCAATGCGCCAGCATGGCCGGAATCACCTGATGGCCTTCGGCCTCAGCCTCCAGAATGGCCTTTAAGTAGTTCTCTTTCGAGACGTGAATGGAGTCTTTCATGGCTGCGCTGCTTTCACTGTAAATGTTTTGTCAGCCTTCAGCCGCGGGATTGTGTTCTTCGAGTCCACGAGGTCACAAGCATGGCGATCTTGTGCGATTGATTAGAATTGACGAATGACCTCGGAAAGACTAGGCCACAGGCTGGCCAAGCTCACCGCGCGCTTGCTGCTTGTGCCGGCCATTATTGCCGCGCCGCAACTCTTTGCCCAGCTGCCGGCAGGTTCTCAAGACGCGGCCGTGCCGGCTGCGGCGTGGCAGCCGCGTATTCATTTCTACGCACCGCCCAATTGGATCAACGACCCCAATGGGCCCATTCTGCTCAATGGACAGTACCATCTTTTCTTCCAACTGGACCGCTATGGCGATCAAGGAGGAAAGAAGAGCTGGGGCCATGCAGTGAGCACCGATCTGGCGCACTGGGAGCAGCTGCCGCTGGCGCTGGCCGACGAAAATGGCGTAAGCATCTTCAGCGGCTCAACAGTGGAGGACGCGGACAACACCAGCGGGTTGTGCGGAGAGCCGGCGAGCAAAACGCCGGGGTGCCTGGTGGCTATTTATACCGGCGCGACCTTCGGCGGTACCTCCGCGGACGGAAAGAACCTGAACCAACAGAATCAAAATCTGGCCGTGAGCCGCGATGGGGGAATGACCTGGACGAAGTACTCCGGGAATCCGGTTCTCGATTTGGGCCTGCCGGATTTCCGCGACCCCAAGGTCTTTTGGCATGAGCCCAGTCAAAGCTGGGTGATGGTGGTAGCGCTGCCCGACAAACACAAAGTGCGCATTTACCGCTCAAAGAACCTGAAACAGTGGGAGTTGGCCAGCGAATTTGGTCCGGCGGGCGCGGTGGGTGGCGTGTGGGAGTGCCCCGACCTGATGGAGCTGCCGGTTCGTGACGGAAAAGGGAACCGCATCTCAAGCCGCTGGGTACTGAACGTGAACCTGAATCCTGGCGGGTTTGCAGGCGGATCGGGCGATCAGTATTTCGTGGGCCAATTTGACGGTTTTCGATTTGTGGAAGACCACCCCGGCTCAGGGCCACACTGGGCCGATTGGGGCAAGGACTTCTATGCATCCACATCCTTCGCGAATGTACCGGCAGATCAAGACCGCATTTGGATTGCGTGGATGAGCAACTGGCAATATGCAAGCAAGCTGCCCTCCCTGCCTGGCCGTGGTGAGATGACCGTCCCCCGACGCCTCTATCTGCGCCAGCCGCCCCCGCATCCCGCGCCGACACCGAGCCAGGAACCACTTCTACTGGTACAGCAGCCCATTTTGCCCGTCGCCGCTCACAAGCAGTACGAAGCCATGTTCGGCGCCCCGCAGTTCGAAACCATTCCAGAGACCAACGCCCACCTTGCCAATCACCAGCCGGCGGGCAGCGCCTACCTTCTGCGTTTGACTCTCGAACCCGGCGATGCGTCAGAAGTCGGCATCCGCCTGCGCCGCAGCGCCTCCAATCCCAACGACCCAGCCGCCGAGGAAACCTTGGTCGGCATCGAAATCGACAAGGGCCGGATCTTTGTCGATCGCACCCGCTCGGGTAGAACGGACTGGTCCGCCAACTTTCCCGCACGGGTGTCGGCCCCGCTGAAGCACTCGCAGGCAGTCATTATTCCGTTGGAGATTGTTGTGGACAGTAACTCCATTGAGGTCTTCGCCGAAGACGGGGAAACCGTTCTGACCGACCTCATCTATCCCGCCGCGACCAGTCTGGGTTTGGCGTTTTACGCCACACCCACGCCTCCGGGGTCTGCCCCAGCACGCGTTCGCGATGTGGAGTTGATTTCGCTGGAGCAACCGGGGAAATAGGCGCCGGTCCGGAAGGGTCAACGCCTTACTCTGACTTTGGGCTGGGTTTAAGGGTGAGAACCCAGTCGGCCAGGTTGGCAAAGATTGCTAATCATGGTAATCTTGTTTTCAAGTTCCGTTCTCCCAATCGAGACGGAGGAGCGCCAAAATGCCGACTCGCAACGTTAATCTGACCGAGGAGCTTGACGATTTTGTTCTGGCTCGAGTGGGGAGCGGACGATTTGAGAATGCCAGCGAAGTGGTCAGAGCCGCGCTGCGAACTCTGGAGCGCGAGGAGCGCCTCTACGAGGCCAAACTGCAAGCCCTGCGCGCGGCAATCGATGAAGGGGATGCGAGTGGGGTTGCCGAGAGCGATGTGTTTGCGGACGTCCGCAAGGAGCTCAAATTGGCTGCGAAATCCAGTAAGCCATGAGCACGCTGCGCTTTTCCCTAAGTGCTAAAACAGACCTTCTGAGCATCGGCGACTAAACACTTCAGACTTGGGGTGAGACTCAGACAGAGCGTTACCTTGATGGCCTGGAGCACTGCACCAGGATGCTCGCCGACAATCCGTCGTTGGGTCGGCTTTGCGACTGGATCCGGCCAGGCTTGCACCGCTTTGAAAAGGGGCGGCACGTGGTGTTCTACCGGCGAGTGGCAGACGGCATTCTAGTTTCGCGCATCCTGCACCGAAACATGCTGCCCGAGCGGCAGCCGTTTGATGATGTGGAAACTGAGATTTGAGCACACAAGGGAAAGAAAGATGGCGCGAGGATCGGGTTCCCTGACTATGCCGATTTTCCAGACTTCTCTTCCAGTGCCTTTCTCACAGCTTCGTAAAGCTCGCCAGCGGTAAAGGATCGAACCTCCGGTAGTGGCTTTCGCCTCAACATTAAGACTAGATCCTGGAAGGGTGCAATGCCTTCCCCATTGAAGAGGAATTCATTCGGGCCAAGGCCGAAGGTCTTCTTGGAAAACGCGACTTCGAATCGCTTCTCAACCGCCTCAAGCAGCTCGGAGCCGTCATCTCCAGTGATTCCAAGGTCACGTTCAAGCAGCGTGTCCGGCGCAATTCGCTCGTCTTGTGGAATTTGACTCCATTCACGGACGAATTCAGCAATCTCCTCGAAAGATGGGGCATCGATGTCAGCTCTCGGCGTAACCGTGGAAAGCCGGCGAGAAACTGAATGCCACATTCTCTACTTAACCCGCACTTTGGGCTCGACCGAGAGCCCCGGCCGCAGCAATTGATTCGGATCTTCATCCTTCAAGTCGGTAAAGTCGATACGTACCGGGACCCTTTGCACCACCTTCACGTAATTTCCGGTGGCGTTCTCCGGCGGAAACAGGCTCAGCACCGATCCCGTCGCACCGCCGATCTGCGTGACCTTTCCGTGATAGGTTTTGCCGGTGGCGTCGACATCGATTTCGACCGGCTGGCCGGCGCTCATGTGCCGCAACTGCGTTTCCTTGAAGTTCGCTGTCACCCAAATGTCTTGCAACGAAACCAGCGTGAGCAGGTTCTGCCCCGTGGAAACATTTTGATCGATTTCAACGCTCTTGCGGGTGATGATGCCCGCTGCCGGCGCCACGATTTTGGTATAGCTCAGGTTGAGCTTTGCCTGGTCCAATTGCGCCTGCGCCTGGTCAACCTGTGCCTGCGCCTGTTTTGCGCGTGCGCTCTGTGCGGCCACTTGCTGCGGGCCGGTCTCGGCGTACTTCAAGCCCGCCTGGGCCTGCGCCACACGCTCCCTGGCGACTTTGACTCCGTCGCCGGCCGCCTGCTCGGTGGCGCGCGCGTCAGCCACGGCTGCCTTGTCCGCATCGGCGGCGGCCACGGCCGCGTCAAACTGCTGCTTGCTGATCACGTCTTTCTCAACCAGCGGCTTGTAGCGCTCCAAATCCTGCTGGGCCTTGGTGAAGTTGGCCTGGGCCTGCACTACCCGGGCATGCGCAGCCTTGAGCTGCTGCTCGGCCTGTTCCACGCTGGCCTGCGTGCTGCTGACGTCTGCCCCGGCCGAGCGCAGATTGCTGCCCGTATTGATGCTGGTCAGAGGCACATTCACGTTGGCCGCAGCGGCATTGGCCTGAGCGCTGGCCAGCGCGGCCTGGGCGTTTTCTACCGCAACCTGGTAATCCCTGGGGTCTAACTCGGCGATCGGGTCGCCCGCTTTCACCAGCTGGTTCTCTTCCACATCCACTTTCAGCACCTGGCCGCCAATGCGCGCGCTCACCTGGATCAGGTGCCCGTTCACCTGGGCATCGTCGGTGTCCTCGCTGAGGGTCGAGCGCCACCACAGGCCGGCTGCAACCAACACCAGCACCAAAATCACAACCACGACGATGCCTCTGCGGCGCGACTTCGGCTGCTCAATCTCAATCTCTGCTGCCGGCTCCGTTTGCGCTGGTATGGGTGTTGAATCCGCCACGTCTACTTTCCTCCCAGATAGTTTTTGTAGTTTTCGCCCGCTCCCAACGCACGCGCCAGGCCGAGCTTGGCCACATTGTGCCGGTACAGGCTGGTCACATATTCGTTGTTGGCCTGGGCCACGGACTGCTCCGCCTGGCTCACCGCCAGATTATCGCTTACGCCGTTGGCATACCGCTGCTGCGCCTCGCTCAGCGCTTCGTTGGCCAGATCCACGCTGGAGCGCGACACCTGCACCTGCTTTTCGGCTGAAGCAATGTCGAGCAGCGCGTCGCGAATATCCGCGTCGACCTGCGCATTTTTGTCACTCAACTCGTCCCGCGCCGTGTCCAGTTGCGCCTGGGCCACCTGCGCCTCGCCGCGCAAGCCAAACTCCTTGAAAAGCGGCACGCTCAATGTTCCCGTTGCATCGCCGGTGCCGTGGGAATGCGACAGGGTGGTGCCGATGTCGCCGTAGTCGCCGTCGAACTTCAGCGTCGGCAACCGGTCAGCCGTGGCAGCCTTGCGCTGTTCCTCGGCAGACTTGGTCTGTTCCACCATGGCCGCCAAATCCTTGCGGTTGGCGTGGCCCTGGCGAATGGCCGTGTCCACATCCAACCGGTCGAAGGCCGCGTAAGGAGCCTTGTCGGCCAGGTTGAAACTCTGAGCCAGGGGCAGCCCGATGGTCCGGGCCAGTGCCAGCTTGTCTTTTTCCAGCGCATTCCTGGCCACAATCAACTGCTGTTGCAGCGATTGATAGTCCACGCGCGCTCTCAGTTCATCGAGCAGCGGCGCCGTTCCCGCCTGGTGGTTGGCGACGGCCTGATCGAGAGAAACCTTGGCCGTGGCCACCTGCGCTTCCACGCTGCTCACCTGGGTTTCATCGGCAAGCACTAACAGATAGGCATTGCCCACGGTCAGCACCACCAGTTCCCGCGCATCTTCTGCGGAAAGTTCGGCGGCGGCAAAGTTATGGCGCGCGGCAAGGTAGTTGTGCAACGAGTTCAAGTTAATCAGCGACCAGCTCAGCGAAGCGCGCACATCTGTGTAGCCGAAGGGCCCGAGGACGATGGGGAAACCAGGAATGCGGAGACCCTCCGCGGGCAGGTCGACTTCCAACACGGTTTCCTTGCCGGTGGCGTCTACCGAGGGCAGCAGCGCCTGCAACTGGCTCAGCCGCTGACCCCGCATGGATGCCGTTTGCGTCCCGCTCAAAATGATTCCCAGGTTTGCCTTCATTCCCCGCTGGATGGCGTCATCGAGGCCCAGGTCGATGGGCTGCGATGAAACCTGGCCCGACGCCACGCTGCCTTGATAGCTTGACGCGGTGGGGGCGGTCGACTGGCCGGTGGAGACCCCCGCTGGCAGCTGCGCGGAGAGGTCGCCATGAGCCCAGACTGCGACGCCCAGCAGTGTGGTGCAAGCTCGAATCGTGCTTTTTGCTAAGTACTTTGACAAAATCAAGATGGCTCAACTCGCAGCGCAGCGCTTCTGCCCAAAAGTGGTTTCCCATAATGGATGCGCAGAGAGTGCGGCAGGGTTCTTAAATGGATTGTATCGAACGTACGGCGAGGCCGCTCAACTGTCCCACACCACTCCGACTGTGCGCTGGAAACTGCCGGCCACGACCAATCCGCGCTCGATTCCCGGCCTTTCCTGTTCTTTTTGAGGGATGGGGAACCACGGGGAACAGTATGCGGGAGTATGGTGTCTAACCAGTGAGAGGAAATTAGCTTCGGGAAGGACAAAGAGGCCCGCCGGCAGCCAAGTGTGCGGGCAGCTCCCCTCTTCACAATTTCCTTCTCCCCCGGACCGTGTTCCCTTGCCGTATTCTGAACTCGAGGATCTGCTGCCATGACTTTGCTCGATGCTCCCGTGTTTGACGAAGTCCGCTACCGGCGGCACAGAATGATTTTGCTGAGCGCCGGCGGACTGCTGGTGGTGCTTTTCATCGGTTTTTGGCTGGTGGCGGGAAGGCCTGTGGACTGGCCCTGGAACTGGAACGATCACCTGATGGGCCGGTCGGCTGTGAACAGGTTTCTGACGGCGGTGGAAAAGAACGACCTACCCGCGGCCTACGGGATCTGGACCAACGACAAGGACTGGCAGCAGCATGCGGCGCAGCACGGAGTCTATCCGTTCGCGCGATTCCAGGAGGACTGGAGCCCGACCAGTTCGGCAAACGAGTACGGCGTCATCCAAAGCCACAAGATTGCCGCGGAGCGCATGTATGGCAATGTGCTGCTGTTGGCGGTGCTGATCAACGGACGCAAGAGCGGGGCGCTCAGTCTGGACTACGACCCGAAGACACATACGCTGAACTTCTCTCCTCCAGGGGTGGAGATCAACCCGGAGTCGTATTCCCCTTAGAGCATTGATTTTATTCGATTTGTTCCGATCCGGGCGGGGGTCTTACTGGCGTAAAGCGGCTAAGATGCGCGTTGATGGAATCAACTCGTAACACCTTTATAATGATGAGTTTAAGGATGGGGATACTGAAATACTTATCCAGTATGGGCGCAGATCGCTGCGTTGCAAGTTGCTGAAGGTAAGCGGCTTAGTTGCGTTTACAGGCGTACAGGACGAAATTTTGCTTTGCCCGGCAGGGGGAGTGGGCGGGAAAGAAGTTTCGGTGGAGTCGTAATCGGCCGCAATTTTCCGCGCCTGGCGGTGAAGTTCGGGTTCAACGGCTTCGGTGACGTTTCTGACGTTTTGCAAAGCGCAGCTCTCCAGCGGTGCCCAGGAATTTCGTTCTATTGACAGTTTGCATCAAAAGCCAGTGATTCTCTGCAAGCGGCTTCAGGCGCGGGACAAGCTCCGATCATTGATAAGAGCATGCAAGTGAAGTTTGAGGCGGCATCGGCCAGAGGGTCCGCTCAGTTGCGATGTCCTGGAGAGATCGCAACCTGGGAAGGATGGTTTACCTCAGAAGGAGAAATGTTTTATGCCACAGAGCACACATGATCGAGGAGCGGAACTTCACAACCTGGCAGCCCATGCCCACGCCGCCGCAGCGGCAGCCCACGGAAAAGGGGATCACCTGACCGCTCACGAATTGAGCAAAGAGGCTCACGAGCATTCGATCAACGCCTTGAAGCACGCCGGTCAACTGGTCGAAGAGAAGCAAAAGTCCGACACAGCTTGAGCAGGAAACGCCCGATGGCGACGCCTCGGCAGGTTATGCGCTGGGCGCCTCAGCCGCCGCGGGGGCTGAGAGGGCTGTGAGCGTGGCCTCCAGGCTGGCCCAGTCTTCGACATTCAGGGATCTCTGCGCCGGGTCGATTTGTTTGAGCAGGCCGCACAGGACTGTTCCGGGGCCGACCTCAACGAAGAGGTCCGCTCCGGCGGCAATGAGCGAGTTGATGCAATCGACCCAGCGGACCGCGCCGGTGACCTGGCGGGTGAGGGCGTCGCGGGCGGCGGCGGCGGTGGTGACCAGGCCGCCGGTAACATTGGCGGCGACGGGGATGCGGGGATCGGCCAGGGGCAAGGTGGCCAGGACGCGCGCGACCTCTTCCTGCGCGGGCTGCATGAGGGCGCAATGGAAGGGCGCACTGACGGGAAGCATGACGGCGCGGCGAGCGCCCTTGAGTTTGGCGATAGCCGAGGCTCTTTCAACAGCTGCAAGGGTGCCGGAGATGACCGTTTGGCCGGGGGAATTGAGATTGGCGGCGGCTACGGCGAGGCCGGTTTCCGCTTCGGCTTCGCGGCAGGCTTCGGCCACTTGATCGGCGGGGAGGGCGAGCACGGCGGCCATGGCCCCCTGGCCGGCGGGAACGGCTAGCTGCATGGCCTGACCACGGGCTTTGACGGCGCGCACGGCATCTGAGAAGTTGAGCGTCCCGGCGGCGACGTGGGCCGACCACTCGCCGAGTGAGTGGCCGGCGGCAAGGGAGGGATGAACGCCGTGGGCGGCCAGAACGCGCCAGGCAGCGACGCTGACGGCAAGAATGGCCGGCTGGGTGTTTTCAGTGAGGCGCAGGTCAGCCGCCGGGCCTTCAAAGATCAGCCTGGACAAGGGAAAGCCGAGGGCCTGGTCGGCCTCAGCAAAGGTTTGGGCGGCGATGGGAAATCGATCAGCGAGGTCGCGGCCCATGCCAACGGCCTGCGAGCCCTGCCCCGGAAAGAGAAAAGCGAGTCTGGTGGACATTTCAGAGAGATTCTATCCTGCCGGTCTTCGATCGTCCCACAGCGCGTTGGCGTGGGTTTGGGCCCGTGGGTGGATGAGCGAAAATGGGAGGGTTGCTATTGAAGACCGCGGAGCCAACAGGAGATTGATCTTGAGCACGCCGATTCCAAGTGATTTTGACGAGTCGAAGGGCGGTAGAGCCGCGATGGCTTTTTGGGCGCTGGCCGTGATGTTTGCCGGAGCGGTGCAGACTCACGCGCAGGAGATGAAACCGCACGTATATAAAGATCCGGGCGGGATTTACTCAGTGGTTGTGCCTGCCGGATGGACGACAAAGACCAAGCCGGGCTCGCCTATGGTGTCTCTTGAGAACGCGCCCACCAAGGTGAGCGTGACGCTGGGCGTGATTCGCGGACCGGAGGCAAATACCCCCACGCCGGAGATGGAACTGGGCGGGATCAAGAGCCAGTTCTCGCACACCTGCCCGCAGGCCAAGACGCTGGACCACGGGGCGACCCAGATGGCCGGCTTGACCGGATTGTTTCTGCTGATCAGCTGCGCGGACCCGAGCGGGCCGGAGACGATGCGATTTGCCGTGGCAACGCGGCCGGGGGTGGTGGCAATGCTCACCGTCACTTCGCCCGGCGCCAACTATCAGAAGGTTCTGCCGCAGCTGAAGACGATTGAAGAGAGTCTCAAGCTGCTGCCTGGCGCCGCAACTCAAGGCTCAGGCGGGGCAGGCGGGCAATTCCCGACGCCGACAATCTCCGGTCCGGGGCTTTACCGCGATCCGCAGGGCCGCTACTCGGTGAAGATTCCGGCGGGCTGGAAGGCCACGTCCGACGCTTCAGGCACGGCGCAGTTAACGCGCAGCTCGAGTTCGGCCAAGATTATCGCCACCGGCGGTAACAAACCGCTCGAGGTGAACCACCAGATCATCCAGCAGACGCAGGGGGCGTACAAGGCCTTTCAACTGCAGAACGAAGGCGACCTGGAGATCGGCGGGCACGCGGCGCACGGCTCCAACTCCAGCGCAATCAATCAAGACGGCGTACAGGTCTCTGTGCTGGTGGTGACCATCAGTGCGGGGGGCGGGAACTTTTTGACCATCGTTTCTTCGTCGCCCAACGCACAGGCCAAGGAGATCAACAGCCAAGTGATGGAGATGGCGAAGAGCGTTCAGTTTTAAGATGCAGTCGGTCTCGGATTTCGCGGGTATTCCGGCGGAAATCAATTCCAGCGCTTCTTGTCGTCGGGGTCTTCGTCGATGTGCTTGCCCTGGCCGTCGAAGCGGACGGTGCGGCCCTGGGAACGCATGTAGACCTCGAACTTGCGGGCGGCGCGGCGACGCTTGTAGCGATAGTAGCCGTTGCGCAGGGCATACCACCGCTCGCTGAAGGCGAAGGAGACGCCGCGACGGGGAGCGAGGCGGATGTAGAGCAGGCCGGCCAGGGCTCCTCCCAGTTGGGCGAAGGCGTACATGCGCTCCTGGCCGAAGAGCATGGCGATGGCAATGAGCCCGTAGATTACGGCCATGTAGCGGGCCTTGATTCCGATGACGAAGAACAGCAGAAACTCCATATCGCCATAGAGGGCGCCGATGGCGACGAGCAGGCCGAAGATGCCGCCGAAACAGCCGAAGAGGGGGAATTCCAGAAGCGAAAATCCGAAGGCGCTGCTGACGGCATAAATGGCGCTTGCGGCGAGAGCGGTGCCGAGAACCGACGCGGCGTAAAGGCCGATGACCCAGCTTGAGCTGTGCAATTGCTCAAGAAAGCCCAACAGGAACCAGAGGGAAAGCAGCTCGAGGGCGGTTCCGAGCAGGGTGGGGTGGATGAAGCTGTAAGTGAAAGGCTGCCAGAACGCGCCGTGCGCGAAGAAGCTGGGAGAGAATTCAAGGTTGACGGTCAGCCATACTGCGCCAACTGGAGACATGACTTGCGTGAGGAGAAAGGCGAAGTATGCGAACAGGTTGATGAAAACCAGGCGTCGCGTAGCGCCGCGGAAGGCGGGGAAGGAGATCGGACTTGCGCCGGATCTGGGCATCGTAATGAACAGGGTAAACGGTTCAGTGGCGCAGTGTCATTGAGACGGACTGCCGGGGAGTTGTTTGCGTTCCCCAAAGTGCTAAGGGGTTCCGATTTGGAATGCGGTGTCTGCCTCTTGACCTGAAGGCGGGTTCTCCCTAAAGATAGCGGTGTTGTATTGTGGAGTACCGTCATACTGCAATACGAAATACTTTGGAAAGCGAGGAGGCTGCCATGGCCAGCTGCCCTGAATGCGACAATGTACTAGACCTTGAATTAGACGAGGTGGAAGAAGGCGACGTGGTCGCCTGCGACGAGTGCGGCACTGAGTACGAAGTTGTGGGCTTGGAACCGCTGGAACTGGCGCGGGTGGACGGCGACCTGGATGAGGACGACGAGTTGCTGGAAGAGGAAGAGGAAGAAGATTGAGGATTCGTTGGACGAGTTTTGCGGCCGGAATTGCGTGCGCCGCGCTGGCGGCAGGGATAGTTCCCGTGGGACACCATAGCCAGTTGATTGGGCCGGTTGAAGCGCGGGCGCAGAACCTGGGATCTCGGATCGTGAGCGGAACGGTGGTGGACGCCAACTCCGTAGCGGTTGCCAACGCCACCGTGTTCCTTAAAGACTCAAAATCCAAGTCGATTCGCAGCTATAGTACCGACGCCGCCGGCCATTTCAGATTTACGCAGGTGAGCATGGTGGAAGACCACGACCTCTGGGCGGAAAAGGACGGCAAAAAAAGCACCATCAAAAACGTCAGCACCTGGGACACGCGCAAGGATTTTGTGAGCGAGCTTAAATTGAAATAGCCCGGCTTAACTTTCCAGTTTTTTCACCACCAGTTCGTTGAGCAGCGCCGGATTGGCCTGGCCCTCGGTGGCGCGCATCACCTGGCCGACAAAGAATCCGGCAATCGAGGTCTTTCCCGCGCGATATTGCTCCACCTGTCTGGGGTTGGCGGCGATGACCTGGTCGATGAGGGATTCGAGAGCTGAGGCGTCGGTGATTTGCTGCGGCTTCTCGCGCTGGTAGACGGCCGGGAAGTCCTCCCCTTTTTCAAAACACACATCGAAGAGCTGCTTGAGCTGTTTGGAGCTGATCTTTCCTTCGTCGAGAAGATCGGCGGCCAGGACGATGCCGGCCATGGATACGGGCGATTGGTCCTGTTCGAGGCCGAGGGCCTTAAGCCGGCCGCCTACCTCGCTAAGCAAGACGTTGGCGACGCGGCGGGGATTGCGGGCGGTGCGAGCGGCAGCCTCAAAGCGGTCTGCAAACTCGCTAGATACAGTGAGCGTGGCGGCGTCTTGCGCGCTTAGCTCGTACTCCGCGATCATGCGCGCGCGGCGGGCTTCGGGAAGTTCGGGGAGCTTGCTGGCTGTCTCGGCAAGGAACTCGGCGGAGACGATGAGCGGCGGCAGGTCGGGCTCGGGGAAGTAGCGATAGTCGTGGGCCTGCTCCTTGGAGCGCATGGAATAGGTGCGGCCCTCGTTGGCATTCCACAGGCGGCTCTCCTGGATGACGCGGCCGCCAGACTCAAGGACCTCAATCTGGCGCTCGATTTCGTATTCGAGGGCGGCGCGGACAAAGCGGAAGCTGTTGACGTTTTTGACTTCGGCTTTGGTGCCGAACTTCTCAGCGCCTTTGAGCCGGACGCTGACGTTGGCGTCGCAGCGCAGCGAGCCCTCTTCCATGTTGCAGTCGGAGACGGCGGTGTAGAGGAGGATTTCCTTGAGGCGCGTCAGGTATTCGAAGGCCTCGTCGGGGGTGCGGATGTCGGGCTCGGAGACAATCTCGACGAGCGGCGTTCCGCAGCGATTGAGGTCGATGTAGGTGCGGCTGGCGGAGTCAGAAAGGCCCTCGTGAAGGCTCTTGCCGGCGTCCTCTTCCATGTGCAGGCGGGTGATGCCGATTCGCTTCGTCCTTCCGTCAGCAGTGGGTACTTCGATGAAGCCGTGCTCGGCGATGGGCTTGTCAAACTGGGAGATCTGGTAGCCCTTGGGCAGGTCGGGATAAAAGTAGTTTTTGCGGGCGAAGATGGAGCGCTCGCGGACCTGGCAGTTGATGGCCAGGGCGGCGAGAGTGGCGAATTCAACGGCCCTGGCGTTGAGCACCGGGAGCGCGCCGGGAAGTCCCAGGCAGACGGGGCAGATGTTGGTGTTGGGCGCCGAGCCGAAGTGGTTTGCGCAGCCGCAAAAGGCCTTGGTGGCGGTGAGAAGCTGGACGTGAACCTCGAGTCCAATGACGGGCTCGTACTTGGCCAGGACCTGGGGCGACAAGGCGAGAGGCATAGAGGGATTTTAAGTCATTGCTGCGATGGCTATGCGGTTTGCTTGCGCAAGGCCAGTTCCACCACGCGCTGCATGTCCGCTTCGGGAGCGGGCTTGCCGGTCCAGATTTCAAATTGGCGGGCGCCCTGCTGCACAAACATCTCCAAGCCGCTTATGACCGGAATGCCGCGGCTGCCGGCCAGTTTGAGCAACGGGGTTTCCAGGGGATTGTAGACCATGTCGAAGACCAGGCCGGCGTTCAGTTCGTTGGGCTCGATGGGCAGCGCCTGCTTGTTTCCGGCCATTCCGCAGGGAGTGGAATTGATGAGCACGTCAAACCTGGCCTTGGCAAACTGCTCGTGCTTGAGAGCCTTGGCCTTGGCTTGCCGGGCAAGTTTCACGGCGTTCTCGTGGGTACGGTTGACGACGAACACCTCAGCGCCCTGCTCCACCAGGCCGAAGACCGCGGCCCGCGCCGCGCCTCCGGCGCCGAGCACGGCAATTCTTGCGCCCTTGAGCCGGAGGCGCTTTTCCAACGGCCTGACCACCCCGGCTACATCGGTGTTGAAGCCGTAGAGCTTGCCGTCAGCACCGGTGCGCAGGGTGTTGCATGCGCCGATTTTGGCGGTGAGGGGGTCCATGTTGGCCAGGTGGGGCAGCACTTCCTGCTTGAGCGGCATGGTCACGGCCACGCCGCCGAGGGGGAGTTCGCGGGCGAGGGTGAGCAGGTCGGCAAGAGCGCGGACTTTGAGCGGCAACAGGACGGCATTCACGTTTTCGCGGCGAAAGGCGGTGTTCTGCATGAGCGGGGAAAGCGAATGGGCGATGGGATTGCCGGCCACGCCGAAGATTCGCGTCGCCTGGTCAAGTTGGTCGACACGGTAGAGGTCGAGGAGCGTGCGGGCGGAGACCTGGCCCGGCGCGGTTTCAGCGCCGTCCGCGGAGGAAGCAAAGGTGAACGCCGCTCCGGCCCGAGGCCCGAGAACGCGGCTGACCAGGCCCTCCTCGTTCATGGCAATTCCAACCACATGGGACGAAAGTGAACGATCCTCGATGAGACCAAGAACGGCCAGGTTGTCAGCAAGCGACCGAGCGGAGGATACCACCTTGACGTAATCCGGTTGAAAAGCCTCGATTCGATCCGCTTCCTGCTTTAGTCCATCAAGCCTTCTGGTGCGGGTAAAGTCGTGGGAACTGACCAGCAGGGCCGTTCCCGCGGCGCGCAGCCTGGCGCGAAAGCCAGCCAACTGCGCGGGCCTGGCTTCTTCAGCCGATTCGAGTTCGAGGTCCACGATCTGGCAGCCGGCCTCCGCAGCCGCGGTTAGAATTTCCAACTCGGCTTTGAGCGGCCCTGCGAAGCTGCCGCCAAACTGCTTGCGGCGGCAGGTGGCGATGACATTCACTTCCCGGTGAGCGTCGAGAAACTCCTTGATGCGCGGCAGCGCAGGGGCCGGTTTGGCGAGCGAATCGAGCCGGAACTCGAGAAATTTTGAGTCTGCCAGCACGGCTTCCGCACGTTCCAGCAGCTCTGCCGGGGTAGCGGCCCGGATGGCCACGCACAGCTTGCCCACACGCAGCCTTGGCATGGCCGGCGCAGGTTGGGTAGCAGGCGGGTTGGAGACGGCGTAAGGCATACCTTGCGATTGACGCATCTTAATGCGGATTTGACGCGGATGCAACAGCCGAATCGGCGGACAGCGTTTGTTGCCGCCCGGGCCAGAGCCCGGCCCAGTGTGGCACCCTAGATGTTTGGAGGAATTTACCAGAGATGCCCGCTGAAATCACTGCCCGATTTACCGCAACCGAAAGCCTTCATGCGTGGGAGGCGGGCGGAGCCGAGTCCGCGGAAAAGTTAGCTGCCTGGGTGAGCGCCAGGCTGGAAACGCACGAGGCGGCTCTGGCTCGGCTGCTGGCGGTTAAAGAGCCGCGCACGGCGGAGAATTCACTGCGCCTTTACGACGCGGCAATTGAGCAATTGAGCCTGGCCGGCGCGCAGGCCGGCGTGCTGAACTCCGTGGCAGCCGACAAAGCCGTGCGCGACCAGGCCCAGGTTGAGGCCCAGCGCGTGGCCATGGCGGGCAGCGCCTTGAGCTTGAATCGCCGGGTCTACGAGGCGCTGGCTGCAATCGATCTGGACAGCGCAGAGCCGGCGGCGAGCGCGGCGACAAGGCACTATCTTGAGCGCACCTTGCTGAGCTACCGGCTGGCCGGCGTGGACAAAGACCAGGCTACGCGCGAGCATTTGCAGAAACTGCACGAGAAGGCGACCCATCTGTCGCTGGAGTTCAGCCGAAATATCCAGGAGGGCGGCAAGACCGTAGTGACGACGGTGGGAGAACTCGACGGGCTGCCCGCCGATTATGTCGCCCGGCATCCGGCCGACGCGGAAGGGCGCGTTACCCTGACCACCGACCCGCCCGACATGCAGCCGGTGATGACCTTCGCCGCCAACGCGGCACTGCGGGAGCGCATGTTTCTGGCTTACCAGACGCGCGCCTACCCGGCCAATCAGCAAATCCTGCTGGACCTGCTGGCCACGCGGCAGGAGATTGCCACGGTTCTGGGATTCAGCAGCTGGGCAAATTTGGCCACAGCCGACCAGATGATGGGCTCGGCGGCCAACGTGCGCACCTTTCTGGCCAAGCTTGATGAGGCGAGCCGGGAGGGCGCGCGACGCGAGCTTGAACTGATTTTGGATTTCGCGCGCCAGCGGCAGCCGGGCCTGGCGGCCATCGACATTACCAGCCGCGCATGGTGGTATGAGCAATTTCGCCGCTCGGCCTTCGACTTCGATTCGCAGTCTGTGCGTCCGTACTTTCCGTATGCGCAGGTGGAAGCGGGCGTGCTGGAGACCGCGGCGCGGCTGTTCAAGATCGAATTCAGGCCCTCGACGGCGGCTGGCTGGCACCCGGATGTTTCAGTTTTCGAGGTGTTCGATGGCGGCCGGACCGTGGGACGGTTTTATCTCGACATGCACCCGCGCGAGGGCAAGGACAAATGGTTTTCCGCTTCGCCCATCGTGACCGGAGTGCGCGGGCGGATTATGCCCGAAGCGGCGCTGATTTGCAATTTCCCGGCCGGCAACGATGAGGACCCCGGACTCCTTCAGTATTCCGATGTGGTGACGTTTTTCCACGAGTTCGGGCACTTGATGCATGCGATTCTCGGAGGCCAAACGGAGTGGGCGGGAATTTCAGGCTTTGCCACCGAAGGCGACTTCATCGAAGTGCCTTCGCAAATGCTGGAGGAGTTTTTCCGCGACGAAAAGCTTCTACAGGCCTTTGCCAAGCATTACCAAACCGAGGAAACTCTCCCGTCGGAGACGATTCGGAA
The DNA here is from genome assembly GCA_050013735.1 of Occallatibacter sp. Classification (GTDB taxonomy): domain Bacteria; phylum Acidobacteriota; class Terriglobia; order Terriglobales; family Acidobacteriaceae; genus Telmatobacter. The sequence continues at coordinate 31,431 of JBEKEQ010000013.1, read as the reverse complement.
GATGAAACTGGCCGGAGCTTTTGGCCGTGCGGATTGGATCCGCTCGCAGCTTTACTACACCACTCTCTCGCTCGACCTGCACGACCGGGACCCCGCCGGGCTCGACCTCGATGCCGCGGCGAAGCGCCTTTACCAAAGCCTGCAGCCCTGGACATGGGTCGAAGGCAACCGCATGTATGCGAGCTTTGGGCACCTTACCGGTTATTCGTCGAACTACTATACCTACGCCTTTGACAAGGTGATTGCGCTCGACTTCTTTGCGCAGTTCGACCCGGAGGATCCGTTGGGCTGCGACGCGGGAAGCCGATACCGCAAAACTGTGCTGGAGCAGGGTGGGTCAAAGCCGGGGCGGCAGATGGTGCGCGACTTCCTGGGCCGCGACGAGGAGTTTGCGGCTTTCAGCGAATGGCTGAATGAGGAGTTTGAGGGGCAGGTGCTGGAGGTTGCGCGATGAACGCTGATGATTTTCGGCGCATTGCGCTCAGCTTTGAAGGCACGGAAGAAGGCTCGCACTGTGGCGCGGCTGATTTCCGGGTTGGCGGCAAGATATTTGCTACGCTGGCCTCGGTGCGTGAGGGCTATGGCAACCTGATGCTTACGCCGGAATACCAGGCGGCTTTTGTTGAGGAGCAGCCGGAAGTTTTTCTCGCTATTCCCGGAGGGTGGGGGAAAAACGGCGCAACGCACATTCGACTGGCTGCGGCCGACGAGGATCTGTTGAGGGGCGCGTTGCATACAGCGTGGAAGCTGCGGATGGAGAAAAACCAGAAGCCCGCGAAGAAAAGCCGCGTTGCGACAAAACGGCAGGGAAGGCCCAAACGGTCCTAGCTTGCCTTTCGAGTTTCTTCAGAGATGTGCTCGGAAAGGACGCGGTTGATGCCTTTCTCTAATTCCTCTCCTGCGGGTGATCGGGAGCGAAACCACGCCACTACCTCCGCATTTACGCCGACATCCACTTTGTCGCCGGGGCCTGTGTAGAAGAGCCCGTGTTTGGCGCCAGTCCAATCACGGACTTCGGGAATATCGGAGGTATCGATGGCCTCGTCCGGCAGGGCCGCCAGACGCTCCAACCGTGCATACCGCTCGGCACTCAGCTTGCTAGAATTCTCCGTCTTCATAGGCTCGCCTCTCGAAGGACGTTGCAATGCGCGCGCTGATGATTCTGCCGATTGCGGCACCTTCCGACTCCCATTCTAGAGGCAAAGTGTGAACTACGAAGACCAGAAATGGCCCCACGCGGCCAATCGTCTACCGGCGACCTCCGACCGGATGAGGATCGGGCTTGGATGCATGAAGCGGGTCTTCAAAGACCAAAGCAGCTTCTGAGAATGCAATCTCATGCTTGAGAAAATTGGATTTGGCCTTTACATCATCCCAAATCCATTTGATTCGTTCCGTGATGAAGACAGGATAGACGTAGAGGAAGAAGAAGGAAAGTCTAGGCATAACACTGAGTCGGCGGGAAACTGGCGTGGACGCGGCTTCCCCTTGATCGCCAGAATTGAGGTGCGGCCCGCAATGCAACGCCCTCATTCGCTATGATGGTTCCGCGATGCCACGTACACAAGAATTCAGCGGGAAATGGGCGCTGGTGACCGGAGCCAGTTCCGGTATTGGCGCGGCGTTGGCGCGGGAGCTGGCGGCGCAGGGGGCCAAACTCATGCTGACGGCGCGGCGGAGTGACCGGCTGGAGGCCTTGGCAGCTGAGTTCGCGGCCGGCGGAACCGAGGTACGCATTGTGGTCGCCGACCTGAACGACGCCGGCGGACCGCAACAAATCTACGACGCTACCGAAGAAGCCGGAATCGCGATCGACATTCTCATCAACAACGCCGGGCTGGGCCAATTTGGCGCATTCCACCAGAGCCCCGTGGAGCAGGAAATCAGCCAGGTCCGCGTGAACTGCGAGGCTGTGGTGCGGCTGTCGCGGTTGTTTGTTCCGCGCATGGTGGAGCGGCGACGGGGATGGGTGTTGATTGTGGCCTCGACGGCCAGCTTCCAGCCGGTGCCCTACCTGACCACCTACGCGTCTACCAAAGTGTTTGATCGTTTCTTTGCCCTGGGACTGGCGGCCGAGGTGGCCGGTTTTGGCGTTAAAGTGACGGCGCTTTGCCCCGGTCCCACGGAAAGCGAATTCTTTGAGGTAGCCCGCACGCAGAGCTTCCTGGGTGGCGGCAGGCAGGCAACCGCGGAAGTGGCTCGGCGGGCAATCGCTGCCCTGGCCCGCGGACAACGGACGATCATCCCCAACTTTGGCGGATGGTTTACGGCGCGGCTGGTGCGCTTTCTTCCCACAACGCTTATCACCCGGATGATTGAGAAGCTGGCGCGCCCCAAGTGAAAAATTTGCCGACTTGGGCCGGCGAAGATGACAATGTCTGCGGAAAGTTTGGAGCCTTATGAGATGGCGTGAAATCAGCAGATCGGTGGGAGTGTTGCTTTTGGCGGGACTGGCCGGCGCGGCGATGGGTTGGACGCAGGCGAAAGACATTCCCAAGCACGGACCGGCGGTGGTGCTGTTCGACGGCAAGGATCTCAGTCAGTGGGATACATTTCTGCCGAGCACCGGGCTCAACTCCGATCCCGGCCATGTCTTCACGGTCGAGAAGAAGGTGCTCCACATTTCCGGCAAGGAGATGGGCTACATTGTCACCAAGCAGGAGTACAAAAACTATTACCTGCGGGCTGAGTTCAAGTGGGGCGAGGGGACCTTTGGCGAACGCGCGGGCATGGCGCGCGACAGCGGCATTCTCTACAACATCCAGGGACCGAACAAGCTGTGGCCGCAATCGATCGAGTTCCAATTCAACGAGGGCTGCACGGGCGATTTCTGGATGGTGGACGGCGCGGCCATTACCACCAGGGACGGTGTTCGAGCAGCCGGTCCGGTGGGCAGCCAGGTTAAGGTCGACCGCTTCAACAAAGGCCCGTACAAAAACGTCGTCGGCTTTCGCGACCCAGTGAACGAGCTGGAGAAGCCGCACGGCGAATGGAATGTGGTGGAGCTGGTAAACCAGAACGGGCGCCTATTGCAGTACGTCAACGGCAAGCTGGCCAACGAGGGAACCGACGCCACTCCGGTTGGCGGGAAGATACTGGTTCAGTCCGAAGGCTCCGAAGTTTTCTTCCGCAACATCAAACTTTACCCGCTGAAATAGAGGCTGCTGCGCACGTTCGAAGGAAATGGAGAGATTCACGATGAGATTCAGTTTGCCCGCCGCGTTGCTTGTTGCCGCACTTGCGGCCATTCCGGCACAGCCCCAGGTTCAGACTCCACGGCGCACCAGTCCCGGGCCCGGCCCAGGCGGCGTTCCAGAGCCCAGGTTCTTTGTCCACCGGGTGGGCACCGACCACGCCGAGGGCATTACCACGATGGATATGAACGGCGACGGGCTGCCCGACATTCTCAGCGGGGCTTATTGGTACGAAAACCCAGGCCCCAATGGTGGGGAATGGAAGCGCCACCAGTACCGGACCGAGGGACGGGTGAATGAGTACGTCTCCGATTGCGGGGAGTGGGTGGTGGACGTGAATCATGACGGCGCGCCGGACGTGGTGACGGCGGGATGGATGACCAATGGCATCTTTTGGTATGAGAACCCGAAAAAGCCGGGCGAGCTGTGGAAGCGCCACTTCATCACCGACAGTTACAGCACTGAAGGCGGCTGGATGGCCGACATCAACGGCGACGGCAAGCCGGATCTGATTTTTGCCCACTACGGCCGTTCGGGAATCATCTGGATCGACTTTGCTGGGCCGGAGCCGAAGGTGCATCACGTGGGCGGACGCGCGGAGGATGGCCACGGCGTGGGAGTTGCCGACGTGGACGGCGACGGAAAAGCCGACATCCTGACCCCCACGGGGTGGTTCCGGCAGATCGATGCCAACAAGGACGAGTGGGAGTGGCACGCGGACTGGCATCTGGGCGACACGGGGTTCCCGATCATCGGCTACGACGTGCTGGACAACGGCAAGACCGACGTTATTTACGGCCAGGGCCACAGTTACGGCCTCTACTGGCTCGAGCAGCGGGGCGACGGCGCCGGCCGGCACTGGATCAGGCACACCATTGACGAGTCGTTTTCGCAGTCGCACGCGCTGGTAATGGCGGACCTGGACGGCGATGGCGCGCCCGAGCTGATCACCGGCAAGCGCTACCGCGGCCACAATGGCCACGACCCCGGCTCCTATGACCCGCTGGTGGTTTATGCCTACAAAATCAACCGGAAGACCGGCGAATTTACGCGCTTTCCCATTTCGGTAAACGGCACGGCGGGCGTGGGAACGCAGATTATCGCGGAAGACCTGGATGGAGACGGCGATATCGACATTGCCACTGCCGGAAAGACCGGCGTGCATTTCTTTGAGAACCTGGCCGTCGATCGCGTTCCCAAAGAACAGCGAGAAAAGGAGATTTTGATTGAAAAGAACTGGCCGTTCCCAGGGGAAGGCGAGGAAGTGCCGTGGGAGCAGGAGCCGAAAAAGTGACGAGGGTGGGGTAAAAAGAAGCCAATTGCCGGGTGGTTGGGCAGGCCATGGCGAAGGGGAAGGCTTCGGGGCTGGAAATCGGCAATTAATTTTTTTTGCCCGAGGCAACCCCGCGCAGCAACCTTTTTGAGATTCCTGCATCTACCTATATAACAAGCAGAGGCTTCCCCGAAACTAACTCCCTCCAAGAAAGGTATCCATTCCTTTTTGAAGGTCCAACACGGATCTCTTCTCTCAAGCCCCCCTGGACCCCCTCCTCAAAATGCCTCTCGAGCGGGCCTGCCGGAAGGCAGGCCCACACGCTCACTACCGAGCGTATGGATTTTCAAAAATTCACGATAAAGTACGCCCGCGGTTAAAATCGGGTTTAGATGCGGTCTTCCTCCACCACGAAAATTGATCCCGACAAATCTATTGAGGCGATTGATGCGCTTTTTCGACGGGCGGGCCTGGTTTGCAATCGCCGCGGGACTGCCGGAAAGGCCGAGCGCCGCCGCGTGCGCCCCGAGTGCGCAACACCGGAGGAGCTTTTGCAGGCCGCGCCCACTCCTCGCGTCGCCGCGAATGGCGTGGAATGGCTGCCGGTTCCAGGATGGGAGAAAATTCCATGGCTTTGGCACGGATTCAGCACACGCAGAGGCGGCGTCAGCCGGGCTTACTGTTCTGAGGACGCGCCTGGCGAACTGAATCTAGGCTTTACAGCCGCCGATGACTGGGAAGCGGTGGGCCGGAACCGGGAGCTTTTGGTCGAAGCGGTCACCGGCGACCCGGCCACGCCGTTGGTCACAATCCGCCAGATTCATTCCAGCCTCGTGGTGCATGCAGCGACCCGCAACGCGGCCAACGAGCGCCCCTCAAAAGGGGATGGCCTGATGACGGACGAACCGGGGCTGCTGCTGGGGGTTCAGACGGCGGACTGCATTCCGGTGCTGGTCGCCGACCGAAAACGCCGGGCCGTGGCAGCTTTTCATGCCGGCTGGCGCGGGACGGTGAAGCGAATTGTTGAGACCGGCATAGGCCGGATGAGGCTGGAGTTCGGTTCGCGGCCTGAAGATCTGGTTGCCGCCATCGGCCCGGGCATTGGGGCCTGCTGCTACGCCGTGGGAGAAGGAGTGCTCTCCGGCTTTGAATCCCAATTTGCTTATGCCGGCGAGCTTGTTCGCGAGGTCGGCGATACCGATCCGGTAAGAACGAAGTATCCCATGCTGTTTCTCACCCAGCGCGCTCCGGGACATTCACCTCTGGGTCCGAGTCTGCACCTGAACCTTGCGGAGGCCAACCGCCGCCAACTATTGGACGCCGGTCTCAAGCCGCGGTCGATTCAGTTGATCGGCGGATGCACCAACTGCCAGCCTGAGCTGTTCTTCAGCCATCGGGCCAGCCACGGGCACGCGGGGCGTATGTTGAGCGTCATCGGAATCCGACCGCGCTGAGATCTCTCCACTCATTCGCGGTTCCCTCTTTGCACGGTGATACGATGGGGTTTCGAAATCCTCAATTACTACGGAAGGGGCGCCAGAACGTGAACTTTGCCAAGTCCGGCGCCGGGAAAGCCGCCATATCCGTGTCACGCCCGAGCAGGATATGGAACAGCGCCGCCGTGCTGCTGGGAGCGCTGATCATGGCATGGCCGACGTTCTATAACGGATTTCCCTTGCTTTACCCCGACACCATGACCTACGTGGGTGACGGGAGTGTCGTGGCCCGAGCAGTTTTTCTGCATCAAATGTCGGATTACTACGGCATGAGGTCGTTTTATTACAGCCTGGGCATTTTACCGCTGCACTGGAACGTAACGCTTTGGCCCGTTGCCGCTCTGCAGTGCCTTTTGACCGCATACATTCTCTGGCTCGTGGCTCGGTCGTTTCGGCCGCGCCAAACCATCCTGCCCTACCTGGTTCTTGTGCTTGTACTCAGCCTGTTCACTGGCATGAGTTGGTACGCCGCGCTCATTATGCCTGATTATCTGGGCCCGCTTCTCTACCTCTCGATTTATCTGCTTGTCTTTGCCCGAGAGACTCTAAACGGAACCGAGCGCATCTCCCTCTATGTGATTTCCTGGTGGGCGGTTACCTCTCATGCCACCCACCTGCTGTTGGCTGCAGGAATGTGCATGATCCTGGGACTGCTGCTGGCAATCAACCGGCGTGCCTTCCGCCTCCGGATTCAACCCGTCTGCGAATTGGCGGCCATTGTTGCGCTTGCGGCCGCGGCGCAGTTGGCCCTGCACAGTTATCTGTACGGCAAGCCTTCCCTGAACGGGGAGCGCCCGCCGTTTTTGACTGCCCGCATCATTGCAGACGGCCCTGGGCGCTGGTATCTGGAAAAACATTGTGGCGAGCTTAAGTGGGCAATCTGTGACTATGTTCACCACCTGCCTGACGATGCAGACAATTTTCTCTGGGCACCAGACGGAATTTATCAGACCGCCTCAAACGAAGAGAACCAGAGGCTAACACAGGAGGAGATGCCGTTCGTTCTGGCCACTTTGCGCGCCTACCCGCGTCAGCAGTTTTCCCGGTCGGCGGCCAACTTCCTGGGGCAACTGAAGACCTTCGGGTTCTGGGATCTGGGTGCGAGCGCCTGGGTACTGGATCAATTCGATTCGATTCTTCCGCGCGCGAAAACAAGTTATGTCCGCAGTCGTCAGGCCCGAGATGCACTGCCGCTCGATCTGCTCACTTCCATTCAAATCTGGGCCGTGAGGGCATCGCTTTTCGTCCTTGCCGTCTTCGTTCCGGCGCTGTGGCCACGCCCCTCGTCGAGGATCTTCGGCTTGAGCCTGGTGATCGTTTCCATGGTCATCGCCAACGCGCTGGTCACCGCCACTTTGTCAATGGTCGAGGATCGGTTCGAGTGCCGCGTGATCTGGCTGGTGCCGTTTCTGGCAGGAATGTGCGTCCTGGATTGGCGGGCAAAAGACGAACTGGAAGGCCGAAGTGGCGAAAGCGCTGGACGCTCTCGCGTTCAGGGTTGAAGCAATGACAACCGGCACAATTTGCCGCCAGGTAGAAACCTTATCAGGAGGTCTTGGCAGCTTCGCCGGGGTTTACCAGATCGCGAAGCTCTTTTGAAGGCTTGAAGTAGGGCACCCGTTTGGCCGGGACCTCCACGCGCTCGCCCGTCTTTGGGTTCCGACCAATGCGGGGATTGCGCTGGCGGATGCGAAAGGAACCAAAGCCGCGAATCTCAATTTTGTCACCGCTTTGCAGTGCCCCGATCACGGACCCGAAGATGGTCTCGACGATGACCTCGCCGTCGCGGCGCGTCAGGTCGCCCAATCCGGTCACCTTCTCAACCAAATCTGCTTTTGTCATGTCCTCAAGCCCTCCGCTCACAGCATAACCGGATTCGACCCCGGCATGCGTGAAAAAGATGCCTCGGTTGTGGGAATTGGCCCTTTTGGCTTCAGCAAGTTGGAACGGACGGCGGGGCACCGGGGATGGATGGAGCCGCGCCCGGCCACTGCGATATGATGGCGAGAGTCCTCCCCGCCGGAAACCAAGCCTGGGAAACCATCCCTGGTATCTCAGAGTCTTGACGAACCCAGTTCCATTGGAGGCTCGGAGGCTCGGAAGCGGTGGTTGTTGACGTGACACAACATCCCAAATACAGCATTGTGATTCCGGCCTATAACGAGAGTGCCCGCATCCCCGCGACGCTCAAGTCGGTTGTGGCCTGCATCCGCGAACGTGGCTGGTCGGCCGAAGTGATCGTGGTCAACGACGGTTCGCGGGACCGGACCGCTGAATTGGTCCGCGCCTTTGCGGCCCAGGCCCCTGAAGTCCGCCTGATCGAGAATCCCGGCAACCGCGGCAAGGGTTACAGCGTGCGCTCAGGCCTGCTTCAAGCAGTAGGAGAAGTGGTGATGTTTACCGACGCCGACTTGTCTTCGCCCATTGCAGAGGCGGACCGGCTCTTTGACGCCATCGCCAACGGAGCGGACATTGCCATCGGTTCGCGTTGGCTTGAAAGCGGCCGCCAGACCCATCGCCAACCGCTCTACCGGCAATTTTTTGGCCGCTGCTTCAACGCGTTCATCCGGGCCGTGATGGGGTTGCATTTTGCCGATACGCAATGCGGCTTTAAGGCATTTACTCGCGCCGCGGCGCAAACTGTATTCCAGCTGCAGACAATCGAGCGCTGGGGCTTCGACCCCGAGATTTTATTTATCGCTCTCAAGCGCGGCTACCGCATCGTCGAGGTGCCGGTGACCTGGGGCCACGACGAGCGCACCCGCATGAGCTATTTAAAAGACGGCCTGAAGATGCTGGAAGAGGTTTTTGTCATTCGCTGGAATGCGCTCCGCGGACGATACGACAAGAAGGTGGAGTAGATTCATCGCATCAAGATCAAGGGCTAACCGAGGCTCCCCATGCCGCGCGTCGAAATCTTACGCCTCACCGCCGCTGCCGTCTTTGTTTTGTTGTTTGGGCTCATCGTGTGGCGTCGCGCCCGGCGCAGATAACCTCGCCCCTCGCGCCTTTCCTCGCCATGCGGAAATTCTTCTGGAATCCGCCGCTCGAACAATGGTAGGGTGAAATCGAATCCCTTCGGAGGACGCTTGCAACCCTCGCCCGGCCGCTTTCCTCTCCAGTTGCGCCGCTCCGCCGCGCTCACAGTCTGCGTCCTGTTTGCCTCCTGTTTGGCGGCAGGTTTGTTAGCGCCACCGGCTCATGCCCAAACCCTCGACGCCACCGGCCTGCGCCAGCCCACCGATCTTGGGGCTATCTGGCTGGTCCATGGCGGAGACGACCCGGCTTACGCACGGCCGGATTTCGACGACTCCGGATGGATGCGGTTCGATTCTCGCACTGCCCTGCGGAGCGTCATTCCCGACAGCCGGCCGGAGGTGGTTTGGTACCGGCTCCACGTCAAGGTCCTGCCCACTCAAACCGGCCTCGCGCTCGAAGAATGGAACATCTCCAGCGCCTTCGAGGTCTACGTCAACGGCGAACAAATCATGCGCACCGGCCAGGTGGCGCCCTTTGAGCCCTACACCTTCAGCGCCAGGGTGATCGCCCCCATCCCCGCCCGCGAAATCGCCACGGGCTCGTTAACCATCGCCCTCCGCGTTCATATCTCCCGTTTCGAGTGGGGCAGCTCCTACCCAGGGTTTTACTTCACAAATCTCATTCTGGGCCACGAACACGCGCTGCACGATCACATGTGGCTCACCGTGATTGGCCAGAATGCGGGCGGATGGATCAATAGCCTCTTTTCTCTCGGGTTAGGCATCGTGGCCCTGGCGCTATTCACCGCCCAACGGCACCACTGGGAATATTTGTGGATTTTTCTCCAGTTCTTCTGCGCTACCTGCGCCGTGCCGCTCACCATATATCAGTACTTCCACAATGTTCCATCTCCTTTGGGCCTGCTTCAGCAGCCGCTTAGTATCTTGAGCGCCTACTTCACCGTGCTCATGTATTTTGCGTTCCTGCGTCTGCGCTTTGGCTGGTGGATTCGAACCGCTTTCCTCATCGCAGTGGCAGGGCAGCTTCTATCCCTGGTGGGGCAAACGCAGGGCAGCCTTTCCACGGTCGCGACCGTGCTGGCGCTGTTCCCGCTGCTTATTCTCATCGCCGGCATCCTCCCCATTCTGCTCCTGGTGCACCTGCGACGCGGCAACCGTGAGGCGGGCATTCTGCTGATTCCGGTGATCCTCGAAAGCCTCACCATCTACGCCCAGCTCTTTGTGTTTTTTGTGGGAGAAATTCCCGGGTTCGAGGCCTTGTCCCAGCGCGTCAACGATCTTCTTTTTGCCTATCCCGCCGGGCCTTTTCAGCTCAGCCTCAGCCAGTTTTCAGGCCTGCTTTATCTGCTCTCTTTGGCCATCATCATGGTGCTCCGCTCTACCCGCATCAGCCGCCAGCAGGCTGTTCTTGAGGGGGAAGTGGCGGCTGCCCGCGAGGTGCAGCAAATCATACTGCCGGAGCAAATCGATGCCGTGCCCGGGTTTGCAATAGAGAGCGTCTATCAGCCGGCGCAGCAGGTGGGCGGAGACTTCTTCCAGGTGCTGCCCGCCGGCGAAGGCGGCCTGCTGGTCGTGGTGGGCGACGTGGCGGGAAAGGGACTGCCCGCCGCCATGCTGGTCTCAGTGCTGGTGGGAGCGATTCGGGCTGTCGCCGATTACACCGAAGACCCAGCCGAGATGCTCGCCAACCTCAACGATCGCCTGGTCGGCCGCTCCGGAGCCGCGTTTTCAACCGCGCTCGCGGCCCGCATCCACGCCGATGGCGCAGTCACCGTCGCCAACGCCGGCCACCTGTCACCTTATCTCGACGGCCGTGAAATTGAATTGCCCGGCGCGCTGCCCCTGGGAATCAAGCCGCACGTCCGCTATGAAACCCGGCAGTTCTACTTCCCTGCCGGCAGCCGTCTCACCTTTTATTCCGACGGCGTGGTTGAAGCCACCAACCCTCGCGGAGAGCTGCTGGGCTTCGAGCGCGGGCGCGAACTATCAACGCAACCCGCCGCCGTCATTGCCGAAACCGCGCGGAAGTTCGGCCAGGAGGATGACATCACTGTCGTTGCCATCATCCGCCAAGCCGCCATTGCAGCCGCAGCCTGAAAATCAGGCGGTCGCGGCGTTGGCCACTTGCTGCAACCCCCGGGCCTCGATTTCAAACTCGCGAATCTTGTACTTCTGAATCTTGCCTGAGAGCGTGGCCGGAAAATCGTCGACAAAGCGAACGTGCTCGGGGATTTTGTAGTAGGCGATCTGGCCCTTGCAAAACGCGCGAATCTCTTCTTCCGTGGCTTCAACGCCGGGACGCAGACGCACCCATGCCGCCACAATTTCTCCCAGGCGGGCATTGGGGATGCCGACGACCTGCACCTCGTCCACCTTGGGGTGGGTGTAGAGAAACTCCTCCACCTCGCGAGGGTAGATGTTTTCGCCGCCGCGTATGATCACGTCGCGCGATCGTCCGGTGAGGTGAATGCAGCCATCGTCGTGCATGATGCCCAGGTCGCCGGTATGCAGCCATCCATCGTCGGCGATCACCGCGGCCGTGCCCTCAGGGTCGCTGTCGTAGCCCTTCATCACGGCGTAGCCGCGCGCGCAAACCTCGCCCTGCTCGCCGGTGGGCAGCGTCTGGCCGGTTGCCGTGGAACAAATCTGAATCTCCGTTTGCGGCATGGCGCGGCCCACGGTGTTCACACGAATCTCAATTGAATCGGCGGCGTCGCTCATGGTCACCACAGGCGAGGTCTCGGTCTGCCCGTAGGCAATTACCAGCTCGCCGCAATGCATCTCATCGAGGACCCGCTTCATCAGCTCCACAGGGCAAGGTGCGCCGCTCATCATTCCGGTGCGCAGGCTGGTCAGGTCGTAGCTCGCAAAATCAGGCAGCGCCATCTCCGCAACGTACATGGCCGGAACGCCATATACCGAGGTTGCACGCTCGTCATTCACTGCCTTGAGCGTGGCTCGCGGGTCGAAGGTCCAGTTGGGCAGAATAATCGCCGCGCCGGTATTCAACGCTGTCATGGTGCCGATGACGCAACCATAGCAATGGAACAACGGGACCGGGACAACGATGCGGTCCTGCTCAGTGTAGTGAAATCCCTGGGCCAGGAATTGCCCATTGTTCACGATGTTGTGGTGGGTCAGCATTACTCCCTTGGGCAGCCCCGTGGTGCCGCTGGTGTACTGAATGTTGGCCACGTCGTCCACGGCCACATGCGCCGGGAGCTGTCCCGGCGCATCTTTCAGAGCCGTCCACCGCGGCGAGTCAAAGTAGATAGTGTGCTGCAACTCCAGGGTCAGGCCGTGGCGCGCTCGCGCAAGAATGTCTTCGTAGTCCGCGCGCTTATCCTTGTGCCACAGAAACAGGGCCTTCATGCGCGACTTCTTGAGCGTGAATTGCAGCTCGTGCGAGCGGTAGGCGGGATTCACGTTGACCAGCGCCGCCCCGGCCCGCGCGCAGCCCATGTGCATCACAAGCCATTCAATGCAATTGGTTGACCAGAGACCCACGCGGTCGCCCCTGCGGATGCCCAGCGACCAAAGCCCCCGCGCAACGCGATCGGCTTCGGCGCTCAGTTCGGCCCAGGTGAGCCGCCGGCCCTGATGGCATGAAGCTACTGCAAGCCGGTCACCGAAGCGGTCTGCCGTCCGGTGCAGCAAGTCGCCGATGGTCAGCTCAAGCAACGGCCTGTTGGGCCCGCGCGCGTAGCTCAAAGTGCAAAGGTTCTCTACCACAGCCATAATTTCCGGTACTCAAGACAACGAAGGGCAGTGTACACCCTGGCGGAAGTGGTAACCAGTGCTCTCGTCACCGACACCTGCCTGAAACTGAGGCATAAGGCCGGTGAATTTAGGCGCATGGGATTTGCGGGCAGAGATTGAAATGCCCTGTGCTTGTCTCTTGTGAAGAGACCCAGGACTCTCTGCGAGTGCCTTGAGTGGCGTGGCGGCTATTTTGAACGAACAAACTTTTGACGGCCGCGCAATGTTAAGGGCTAGAAGTGAATGACCACTCCGGCGCTGATGCGGGTGTTGTTTTGGTGGTTGTTGACGTTGTTGTCAAAGGTGGTGACCAGGTAATCGGCGTCGATGAGGCGGATGGAAAAGCGGTGATTGATGCGCTTGTCGAGGCCTCCTCCGACATTTGCGGCAAAAGCTGCGCCGGAGTTGGTGGTTGGGGATTGGGGTCCCTGAACCAGGGTTCCGCTGGAGTGCGCCACGCCCACCAGCACCTGGCCGAAGGGCTGCCAGGTGGAGTGGCCAAAACGCGGCAGATAGCGCACTCCGCCGGTGTAGGCGCTCAGAGTAATTTCATAGTCGGCGCTGGTGATGTTGTACCCGTGAACTCCGATGCCGTCGGCCACCAGGGCAAAGCGGCTCCGCTTGATGGGGAAGGCCAGGGTGGCGCTGCCGCCGTTGAGGTTGAAGCAGCCGCAGCCGCCCGGGGGCGCGTTGCTGTGCGCATAGCTGTAGTCCAGGGCCAGGTCGAAATGGAAGGGCTTCTTCGCGTTTTCAGGCGCGGCCTGGGCAGCGGCAGGCGCAGAGGAGACCGCGGCGATGGTCAACAGCAGGACGGGTAGGTACTTGATCCGGAGTCGCATGGGTTTTCCTTTACTGCACCGTGAGCTGCACGGTGGTTGAGTGAATGTCAGTCCCGCTGGTGCCGGTGACGGTGATGGTGTAGGACTGCGGTTGCAGGGGCAGTGCGAAGCCGCCGCCGCAACCCATGAGCGATGCAGCGCCGGCCAGCGAAACCAGTCCGGCTACCAGCAGCAGGAGTTTGCCCCGCCACACCTTCCGCCAGCGGCGGAATGGCAGCAGGAAGATCAGCGCCAGCGCCGGAGTGGCGATGGGCCAGATGCTCGATCGCGATTGAGCCGTTTGGACGGCTCCGGTTTGCACCGTGAAGGTGGAAGTAGCCGGGCCGTCGCCGGGGTTGATCTGAGGAGGCGAAAACGTGCCGGTTGCGCCGGTCGGCAATCCTGAGGCGGTGAGCGCGACGCTGCTGTTGAAGCCGCCCACCGACCCTACGGTGATGGTGTAGGTGGTTGAGCCGCCGGACGGGATGGTCTGAGACGGCGGGGCTGCGCTGATGGTGAAGTCCGGCGGCGGCACTCCGGTGCCACTGAGCGCGGTGGTTTGCGGCGAACCGGAGGCGTTGTCGGCTACGGAAAGCGTTGCCGAGAAGCTGGCGGCCGAGGCCGGGGTGAAGGTGACATAGATGGAGCAACTGGCTCCGGCGGCCAGCGTGGAGCCGCATGCGTTGCTTCCGGTGGTGACGGTGAAATCAGCGGGGTTGGTTCCGGCGACCGAAACCACGATGTTGGTGAGCGGTGCGTTGCCGGTGTTGGAGAGCGTGGCCGATTGGGCTGTGCTGGTGGTTCCCACAAGCGTGTTGGGGAAGGCCGGAACGGCACTCAGAGTGGCAGCGGGGAGTTGCAGCGTGTAGGTTCCGGTGGACACCGTGCTGTTGAGATAGCCGGTGTTGACGGTGATGGCGTTGATGACCGTGCCGCTGGTAGTGACGGGGATGGCGGTGCCGCTGTAGAGCAGCGAAGGCGATGCGCCGGTGGGCTGGGCGCCGTTGGTGGTGTACCAGATTTGCCCGCCGGTTGTGGTGGTGGCAAGGGCCACCGACGTTACGCCGACAAAGGTGCCTCCGGGCGGCGTCAGCGTGGGCGCCGCGGCCTGCAGAGTATAGGTGGCCGAGGCGATGCCGCTGTTGGTTTGGCCGCTGAGCGTGCCGATGGCCTGGACCTCGGTGCCTGTTTGCGAAACAGTGAACCCGCCAGAGCTATAGGCAGTCCCATGCGTGCACGCGCCGGCCGACGCGGTGGGCGCGGAGCCGTCAGTGGTGTAGCAGATGACTGCGTTGGCGGTGGAATCGGTGATGGTGACCGATTGGTTGTTGAAGTAAGTTCCCGTTACCGGCAGGATTTGCGGCGTGGCCACGGCGGACGCCTGGTTTCCCGTGCCGCTGACCGCGATGGACTGGAGGGCGCCGGCGGAGTCGAGGTTATTGTCGGTGAGGAACACGTCGCCTGAAAGGGGACCTGAGGTGGTCGGCGTAAAGTCGACGGAAAGGTCGCAGCTTGCGCCCGAAGTAACAGGGGTGTCGGAAGTGCAGAGGTTTTTGTCCTTGGTGTTTTCAGGGAAGTTGGCCGGATAGGCGGCGCTGCTGACACTCAGGTCCCCATTGCCGATGTTCCAGACCATGACAGTCTGCGGGCTGTCAGTGCTGGTGGAACCGACACTTGTGGACGCGAAGCTGAGGCTGGGAGGATTGGAGACCACCAACTTCACGACATCGTTGTTTCCGCCGTCGGCGACGTAAAGATTACCGTTCGAGTCGATTGCCAGGCCGTTCGAGTTGTGCAAGCCGCTGAAGTCCAGCGTGAATTGCGTGCCAAAGGAACCTTCATTGAAAGGTAACTCGACCACCGTGGCGGCATCGGTGTTGGCGATGTATACATCGCCGGCAGCGTCCACAGCCACCGCCTGGGGATAGAAGAGGTTGCTGGCAGGCAGGACGATCTCAGCGCCGAAACCGCTCTTGGACCAGGGCAATTCAACCACCTGATTATCGTCCGAGTCGGCTATATAGAGGTTTTCACTTGAATCCACCGCCAGGCCGTGAGGAGCATGCAGGCCGGTGGCAGTGCTGAGAGTGGCAGGCGCGCCGTAGCCCGTGTCTGCCCATGCCATCTCCACCACTTTTTCGTCGAGGCCATCGGAGAAATAGAGATTGCCGTTGCCGTCGACGGCGATGCCAGTGGGGTCGGGCAAGTCGAGATTGTCCAGAACGATCGGAGTGAGGTAGCTGGAGCCGTTCCAAGGCACCTCGACAATTTGGAAATCCTTGGTATCGGTGATGAACACGTTCCCGTTTCCGTCCACCGCTACAGTGCTGGGCTGGTTCAGGGTGCCGGCGGGCACTTTGGCGGGGGTGCCGTAGCCGCTGCCGGTCCAGGGGATTTTGATGATCTGGTTGTTCAGGGTGTCGGCGGCAAACACGTTCAGGTTGGCGTCTACCGTAACGCCCAGCGGCGCCTGGTAGCCGTTGTTGTTGTACGACGGCAGCGTGGACTGAACGCCCGTGCCAAAGACGATCTCCGGTGCGGCTCCGGTTCCAGGCAGATAGGTGGTGCCGAGGATGTTGCCACCGGAGTCAGTCAAAAGCACTGCGCCGAGGCGCGCTCCCGGGGCCTGGGGCGTGAAGGTCACATTGATGGTGCAGGAATCTCCGATGCCGTAGGTGGTTCCCGTGGCGCAGCTAAGACCGGATAAGGGATCGCCTTGAGGCGATGGGTGTTTGAGCGTTGCAGCGGTGGCAATGCAGCCACCTTCCGGTGCCGGGTGCGAGGCGTTCGGCCTGGCGTCCAAGGTTGTTTCAGTGCAGCCCTCGGTGAAGTCGAGATTGGGCGTGCCCTGGGTCAACACCTGAATGGAGTTCAGAGTTCCGGCCGCGGAGAAGTAGACCGTCACCGGCTGCGCGGCTAATGACGCGCCGACCTGGGAATAAAAGTAATCATAGGTTCCCGTCAGAGACACCGTTTGTGGCGAGCCGCTGGCGTTGTTGGCAACCGAAAGTGTGGCTTGCAAGTTCCCTGCATCGACCGGTGTAAAGGTGATGTAGAAGTTGCAGGTTGAGCCGGCTGCCAATGTGCTGCCGCAGATGCCTGTACCAGTGGTGAGGAGGGCAAAGTCACGGGGGTTTGTACCGGTGATTGACGGCACAATGTTGGTGAGCGTGGCGTTGCCGGTGTTGGAGAGGGTGACAACTTGCGCCGAGCTGGTGGTGTTGTAAACCTGGCCGCCAAAGGCCAGCGAACTGGGCGCGAGCGAGGCGACAGGAACCGGGGTGGCTGCAATGCCGGTACCGCTGACGGAGATGGACTGCGTGGCGCCTGACAAGTTCAGGTCGTTGTCGGTGATCACAACGTCTTCGCTCAGTGGCCCGGAGGTAGTCGGCGTGAAGTTGATGGAAACATCGCAGCTTGAGCCCGGAACAATCGAATCGTCGGCCTCGCAAAGGTTGGAGCCGTTACTGTTGATGGGGAAGTCGACTGGGTAAACCGGGTTGTTGTCAGACGTAGGAATGGGGAGGTAGGCACTGACATTTCCGATGTTGGAGACCGTGACGGTTTGCGGGCTATCCGTGCTGGTTGAGCCGACGTTTGTGTTGGCGAAGGTGAGAGACGGCGGCTCGGCCAGATCGATTTTCAGGATCGAGCTGGTCGGATTAATCCCAAGGGCTGAGTTGCCATACACGTTCCCCGCACTGTCTACCGCGAGGGTTGCGGCGCCGGGGCCTGGAAGCACAAATTGTGCGCCGAAGCCGCTTTCAATCCACGGGACCTCAACTATTTCGCTCGCTTCACCTGAGGTTCCAGCAACGTAAACATCGTCGTCGCCATCCACGGCGATGCCCGTAAGCTGAGTCACGCCGGTAAGCGGCAGGGTGGTGGTCACCCCATAGGCAGCGCCGGTCCACGGCAGCTCGTAGATCTTGTTGGTATTGATGTCGGCGACGTAAACGTTGAGGCTGCCATCGACCGCAACCCCGAAAGGGGTCGTCATTCCGGTTACGGTGAGCGTAGTTGCTGTGCCGTAGGTGTTGCCAGTCAAGGGTACCCTGACCAGATAGTCGCTGCTGCGGTCCACAAAGTAGATATTGCCGAGCCAGTCCACCGCAACGCCAAATGCGGTCGAAACGGAGACCCCCTTGACTGGAATCAGGGTTGGAGTGCCCCACGTGCTGCCGGTCCACGGAATTTTGAAGAGCACTTCGTTGCTCTGTTGTGTGCCGACATAGACGTTACGGGCTCCATCGACAGCGATGGACTTGGCATTGGTGAAAGCAGATTCCGTTCCAATGGTCACCGCAGCGCCATAGGTGGTCGGTAAGATAGGTGGTTGAGAGCACATCGCCGCCGGCATCGCCGAGGAAGAGGGCGCTGTTGCGAGCCCCCGCGAACTGTGGCGTAAACACCACGTTGACCGTGCATGTTTGACCCACGGTGTAAGCAGTATTCAAGGCGCATGTTCCGCCGGTGGCGGAGGTAAAGTCCAGGTTCGGCGCGCCCTGGGTCAACGCCTGAATCGAGCTGAGGGTGCCCGCCGCGGCGAAGTTCACTGTGATTGACTGGGCAGCTTGCGCCGTACCCACATTTGACGAGAAGACCACGCCGGTTCCGGTGAGATTTGCCTGCGGCGTATACGTCGTCGGCGGGGCGGTGAAGGGGTCCTGGAGCGTGACTTGCAGCGTGGCCGCGAAGCCGGCCGCCGAGCCGGGGGTGAAGGTGACGTAGATGGCGCACGTGCTCGCGGGGAGTCCTCCACCGTCGACGGTACCCCCAACGGCGCAGGCGTTCGGGCCGGTGGAAATCGCGTAATCGCTCGGGTTCGCGCCAATAATAGAAATCGACTGGATTGTCAGCGCGTCGGCCCCGCCGTTATTGAGGGTTGCAGACAGTGCCGCACTGGTTTCGCCGGCCACCACGCCGCCAAAGGCCAGGGGTGGGCTGGTAAAGCTGACAGTCCCCGTTCCCGTGCCGCTCAAGGAAACAGCGTTGCCTTCAGTGCTGAAATTGCAATAGTCAGAGTAACTGGCGCTGGAGACGCAAACCTGCAAGCCGGTTCCATAGGTTGTGGGTGCGGTTGGATCGAAGGTGACGTTGATTGTGCAGCTAACGCCAACGGCAATGGTCGTGGTTGACCCGGCGGTTGGGCAGGTGTTGGGGCTTGCCGCAAAATTGGGGCTGTTATCGGTGCCGTAAGAGAAGATTGTGAACGGGACCTGGCCGGTGTTCATGAGCGTCACCTGCTGTGCCGCGCTCTGCACGCCTGCCGGGCTGGAAAAAGTCAGCTGCGAGGGACTGAGCGAGAAGGCCGGCGGAGGAGCGGACCCTGTCCCGGTACCTTCGAGGGTGATGGTCAAGGGCGAAATGTTTTGCGTGATGCTCTGGGTGACGTTGTTCGCGTTGCTGGGAATGACAATGCTCCCAGTGATAGCGCCGTCCACGGTGGGCGTAAAGCTTGGAACGACAGTGCAGGAATCGCCCGGCGCCACAGTGCCGGGAAAGCTGCACGTGCCGCCGGCGATGCCGAAGGGACCGGTGATGGTGGGCGTACCTGTGAAACTGAGCGTAACGCCGCTGGGATTGGAGATGGTAATGTAGGGCGGATAGGCGGAGGAAACACCGTTAAGAGAGGTGCTTGTGGTTGTGTTGTAGAGATAGTTGTTGTATCCGAAGAAGTAATTTCCGGTTGAGCCTGCTGAGAGGATCACTCCCGTGCTGGGAACCACCAGGTTTCCATCCGCGTCCATGGTAATGAAGTAGATCCCGTTTGCGTCGCCGACGTTGAAGGTCTCCGCGACGAGATCCGGGGTGCCGAGGACGGCTTTAGTAATGTCGCCGCTGCCGTCGCCGTAGACCTTATTGATGACTCCCGCGGTGTCCACTTCACGGATGAAGCTGCCGAACTGATCCACGATGTACACATCGCCGATTGGGTCCGCGTAAAGGCCAAACGGTCTCCACAACTCGGCGCTGGTGGCCTGTCCGCCGTCTCCTGACTCGCAGCAATTCGTAGGTCCGTAGTTGGCTCCAGTTCCGGCAAACAAGCTGATGTTGCCGTTTGTGCCTACCTTGTAGACCTGGTCGTAGGGATACGAAGAGACGTAAACATTACCGGAAGCATCAGCGGCCACGCCATACGGCTCGCAGAGGGCCACCTTGGTGGCTGCCGGAGCGGGCGAGCCCAGGGCCGGAATGTTGTTTGGGCAGGCGTCTAACTGGCTGGCTCCCGTGCCGTTGCCGGCGAAGGTATTGATATTTCCATTTGTCCCGACGATGCGGACGACGTTATTGGCGGTGTCGGCAATGTAGAGGTTGCCGGAGGCGTCGAACGCCAGACCATACGGACTATTGAGAGTTGCGGAAGTTGCGGGTCCGGTGTCGCCGGTGTAAGACGCAGTGCCGATGGTTCCGGCGAAGATGGTGATGACTCCGCTGGTATCGACCTTCCACACAACATTGTTCTGGCGGTCGGCGAAATAAACGTTGTCGCTGGCATCGACAGCCAGCCCGGTAACCGCGCCTATCGCCACGGTGGTCGCCTGGGCGTTGGCCGCGGGAGCGGTGTTGCCGAAGCTACCCGTACCCGCAAACAACGAGATGTCGCCGGTGGCGCTGTCGATCATGCGCACTTCATCGCTGCCGGAGTCGGTGATGTAGAGGTTGCCTTTCGAATCGAAGGCGACGCCAAAAGGGTTAGTCAGCTGGGCTGCGGTCGCCAGGCCACCGTTGCCCGCTGTTCCCGAGCCGTTGAGTCCGGCCACGAGGTTCACTGTGCCTGGAATAAAGAGGACGGCCGCGGAATCTCCAGAGGCAGGAGGACCAGACTGCGCGATTGCCGGGTTCTGAGCAAGACCGAGGTTGAGCGCTGCGGCTGCCAATATCCAGAATTTGCGGGTCATCTGAAGCTCCTTGAAGTGATGGTTGCGCGAATTGCGAGGGCTTGGAATTGATACGGGTTCGGCAAGGGAATTGAAAGCCGGGACCGATGGACGTGGAGTATTCCCGGTTCCGGCTGAATCGGCGCCGTGGCGCCGCGGGAGCATCCAGGAGAAAGAGGGGATCCATGCGGGTAGGCTCAAGAAACAGCGCGTCCGAGGGCTTGTGGGGAATCCAAGGCCAGACATTGAATGTTTCCTCAAGTTCAGTGAAGCGATTGACTGCATACCCGCCAATTGCCGGACACGAAATGGTTGTGGCGGAAAATGGCGTCTGTCACGCAGCGTTTGAATTTAGCCAGATCGACGCCAGGGCAGGCGAAGGGTTTGGCCAGGGGAAGCACATGGGAGGGCCACACGCCAGGCAAGCTCCCGGAGCAGAATTTTCGGCATCGCTTTGAGGGAAAAGTGGCTGCTCGATTTCCAGTTTGGAGAGACCGGCGCGTACAAATGCGGATATCTCACGTTCTTCCATCTGAAACACAACTCTTCGCGTTCCCTTCACGTCGCCTCTACGCGGGTCACTTTGTCACCGGCATTTCCCAGTGGTTGTAAATCCACCTAGTTACTCTTTTGTAATCAAGCCGGGGAGTGACCTCAATCCGCGTTCTGAAGATTGTGCCACAGCGCAATAAGAATGTCTTCAAAGAAACTCCTAAAGTTTCTGAAATTTTTTTGAGGGGGAAGCGGGAATCAATAGGAAAACATCGCCCCTATCGGCTGCGACTGTGGGTTCAGAGACAGGACAGTCACGATCGGTGAGCTGAACTCTACCGATGGGGAAGAATCAATCGAACAGCCCTTTTTGCGGCGGCTCTTTTGTATTGGCGCGGCTTGAAGTTTTCTCCTGCTTCAGCATTTCGCCGGGAACGGGGTCAATCAGCTCCGGCCAATTGTTCCGTATGTTTCCTACTTTGTCGCTGACGCGCCAGGATTTCATGTCCTCTTCAGGATATGGCCTGAGCAGATCGATCGGGAGGCTATGCGCCTCTGCCGGCTCGAGCCATCGCTGGTAATTTTTTGGCTCGACGATCACGCCCATTCTGTCGTGGTATTTTGCCATCCATTCGTTCGGATCGACGGTCACGATGGTGAAGGATTCGAGGGCTTCTCCGGTCTGCTTATCCTTCCATCGATCCCACAGGCCCGCAAAGGCAAACAGACTATCGTCGTTGAGGCTGAATGCACGAGCCTGCTTCTGGCCATCGACTATGGGCCATTCATAGAACCAGTCGGCGGGAACAAGGCAGCGGCGATGCCTGAACGGCTCGCGCCATACACCGCTGGTAGTGAGCTTGCCGGCGTCAGCATTGATGGTGCTGTATTTGAGCTTGGCGGTCTTTGACCAATAAGGCACGAGGCCCCACTTCATGATGGCGATTTCCCGCTCGCCTGTTTCCGGGTTGAGCTGGATCACGGGCTGGAAGCTCTGCGGCGCCGCATTGTAGGTTGGGGCCAGCTCGGGATCGTCGAACACATTGGTGTCGTGGGTGTGAAACCACTCCGCGATCCGCTGCTTGTCTGCCCGCCGTCCATACCTGCCGCACATGGGACCATGCTACTTCCGCCAGGGACGTGAGCACACGAAGAAATTAATCTTGTCGCTCAGAATCTTCGACTTAGGGCATGGTTGCACCAATCCGTGTGCAAAACGGGGTTGACTGGGAAGCATCGATTGAGGCGAAAATAAGGCGAAGATATGCCTTCGGCTTCCACAGTCCGACTCCAGATTGAAACAGCGCTGGCGCAGAAGATTCCTGGCGCGCTGACGCCTGTGGCGAGGGTCATTCGCCCGGTCGCGGCCACGGGTATCGACGCGCTGGACGATGTGCTGGGAGGCGGATTGCCGATTGGAGCCATCAGCGAACTGGCCGGCCCCGAGTGTTCAGGACGTACGAGCGTGGTGCTGTCGTTTCTGGCTGGAATAACTCAGTCTGCAAAGGTATGCGCGTGGATCGATGTCTCCAATGCGCTCGATCCAGCCTCCGCCGCGGCCGCGGGAATCGATTTGGAGCGGCTGTTGTGGGTGCGCTGCGGCGTATTGCAGCGCAGCGCGGGGCGAGCGAGCGACAGCTTTACCTTGCCGGAAAAGTATCTCGTTCCTGCCGGGGCCATGAAGGGCTTGCATGGCGGTGGATGCGGCGGACATCCACGCAACGAGATCAAAGGACTTTCGCAGGCTGTGAGCGCAATGCTGCGGCCAGAGGCGATTGCTCCACGCTGCGCCGAACCACAGCGGAGTCAACGGTGGAAGCCGGAGAGCTTTGATTCCACTCATCCACAAGCTTTGTTCCCAGCCGCTCGCCGATCGAGTTCCATCAGCCCGTGGGCGCGGATGGATCAGGCGTTGCGCGTGACAGACCTGCTATTGCAGGGGGGTGGTTTCAGCGCCATCGTGCTTGACCTGGGAAGCCTTGCGCCGGAGTTCGCATCACGGGTGCCGCTGGCGACATGGTTCCGCTACCGGGCCACGGCCGAGAAAACGCAGGCGAGCATCCTGCTGCTGACGCAGTATGCCTGCGCCAAGAGCAGCGCGGAGCTGTCGCTCCGCTTCGAGAATGGAGAAGCGCTGCGCGACGAAGCGACGGTGCTTACCGGCATTGAGCATCGCGTGGAAGTGGCGTGGCGACGCTTTGCGGGTGCGGCAGAGAATGTGGTGCCGTTGCGCAAGCCGCCGCAAAGAGCGAATGCGGCAAGCTGGCAGACCCGGACCGCATGGGCAGGCTCACGATGACCGCATCCGCTGAACTCTATGCCTGCTTCTATGCGAGGGAGTTTCCCGCACAGGCACTTTTGCGGCTGCGGCCTGAATTGCGTGACCAGCCCTGTGCGGTAATGGAAGGCGATCCTCCGCTGGAACAGGTTTGCGCGCTCAATGCGAAGGCGGCGCTGCTGGGTATGACCTGCGGAATGACGCGCGTGGAGGTTGATACCTTTCCCGCGTCTGTGGTTTTGCAGCGCTCGCCCAAGGCAGAAGACGAGACAAGAGCCATTCTGCTGGAATGCGCCGGCGCTTTTTCGCCGCGCGTGGAAGAACGCAACGAAGACAGCGCGTTTTTGTGCGGCATCGACATTGCGGGCACGGGCAGTTTGTTCGGACCGCCGGAGATGCTGGCGCGGAGCCTTATCCAGCGGGTCAGGGCGGCCGGAGTTTCGGCCACAGTAAGCGTAAGTTGCAACTTCCACGCCGCCGTCTGCCTTGCCAGAGACACATCGCTGCGCATCTCCGTCAGAGTGATTCCATCGGGCGAAGAAGCAACCGCGCTGGCGACCCTGCCGCTCGCGGTTCTGGATCTGACCCAGATGCAGGCCGAGACATTTGCATCGTGGGGCATTCATTCCCTGGGAATGCTGGCCGCACTGCCGGAGAAAGAACTGATCGCCCGCATGGGACAAGACGGCAAGCGCCTCAGGCAACTGGCGCGCGGCGAGCATCCGCATCTATTCCGGCCTGTCGAGCCGCCGTTCCTGCTCGCGGAACGGATGGAGTTGGATTCCCCGGTTGAATTGCTGGACTCGCTGCTTTTTGTGGCCGGCGTGATGCTCGATCAATTAATTTTGCTGGCCAAAGCGCGGATCGTCGCGCTGGCCTCAGTCACCATCAGCCTTGGGCTCGAGGGCGGAGCTACACATGCGCGCACGGTGCGGCCTGCGCTGCCGAGCAACGACAAACAACTTTGGATCAAGCTACTCCATCTTGACCTCGAAGCGCATCCACCGCAGGCCGCGATACTGGCTGTCGCGCTGGATGCGGAACCGGGAAGCACCAGCAAGGTTCAACTCGGGCTTTTCTCGCCGCAACTTCCGGAGGCATCGCGCCTGGATGTGACCCTCGCCCGCATTCGCGCCATCGTGGGCGAAGAGAACGTGGGCTGCGCCGTGCTTGAGGACTCACATGCGCCGGAAGCCTTCCACATGGAGCCCTTCACGGTGTTTTCCGGCGACTCTGCCGCGAATGCTTCGGTGCTGTTGCGCGCCGCCGCAAGACAAATTCGTCCAGCTGAAACGGTCTCTGTCACGTTTGAGAATCGGCGTCTTGAGGCGTTCTTTTTTCGCGGACGCCGCTATGCCGTTGAGCACGCATACGGCCCGTGGATGGCCGGTGGACACTGGTGGAATCAGGCGCACTGGGACCAGGAGCAATGGGATCTGGTTGCTCACGCGCAAGACGGCTCAACGCTGCACTGCTGCCTGGTGCGCGATGGTATTGGCAACTGCTGGCAACTGGCGGCGCTTTATGACTGAAGGATATGTCGAGCTGCACGCGGCCAGCGCTTTCAGTTTTCTTGAAGGAGCTTCGCAACCGGAGGCGCTGATCGAGCGGGCTGCGGAACTTGAGATGCCGGCGATGGCACTGCTCGACCGCAACGGCTTCTATGGGTCCGCACGGTTTCATACCAGCGCCAAGCGGAGTGGCGTTCGCGCGCACGTCGGCGCGGAGGTAGCCGTATCGAGCTTCGGCCCGCGGCTTGCGCCCGCTGCGTGGCTGCCGCATGGGTGCGCGGCGGAGCCGGCACGCCTGCCGTTGCTGTGCGAGTCTCGCCAGGGCTATCAAAACCTATGCCAGCTCATTACGCAGTTCAAGATGCGCGAGGCAACGAAGCAGGAAGGCGCAGCCACCTGCGACGATCTGGAACAATACTTTGGCGGCCTGGTGTGTTTGACGGGCGGCGACGAAGGCCCACTGGCTGCCGCCTTGATGCGCGGCGGTGAAGAGGCAGGCCGCAGGATTGTCGAACGGCTGATGCGGATTTTTGGTCCGCGCAATGTTTATGTCGAGGTGCAGCGCCATCGGGAGCGCGAAGAAGAGTGGCGGAATCAGGGGGCCATCCGCATCGCGCGGTCGCTGCATCTGCCGGTGCTGGCGACGAACGGAGTCCGTTACGCCAGCGCGTATGACCGGGAGATTCTGGACCTCTTCACCGCGATCCGCAACCACACCCAGCTCGACCGGGCCGGACGGTTGCTCGCGCTCAATAGTCAACGGCACCTGCGAACGGCGCGCGAGATGACGGCTCTTTTTCGCGACGTCTGCGGAGCTGCAGAAAATTCTCTCGAACTTTCATCCCGGCTGCGGTTTCAGATGGACGATCTCGGCTACGAGTTCCCGCGCTATCCAGTGCCCGACGGCGAAACGATGGACAGCTTTTTGCGAAAGCGGACTGCGGAGGGGGTTGAGCGCCGTTACGGGCCGAAGAACGATCGGGGTTTGCATGAACGCGCAAAGAAGCAGGTGGAGCATGAACTGGCGTTGATCGCCAAGCTAGGCTTTGCGGGATACTTTCTGATTGTGTGGGACATTGTTCAGTTCTGCAAACGCAACGGCATTTTGATTCAGGGCCGCGGCAGCGCGGCGAACTCCGCAGTGTGTTACGCACTGGAAATCACGGCCATTGATCCGGTCGGCATGGAGTTGCTGTTTGAACGGTTTTTGAGCGAAAGCCGGGGAGAGTGGCCGGACATCGATCTCGACCTACCTTCGGAAGCGCAGCGCGAACAGGCTATTCAGTACGTTTATCAGCGTTACGGCGAGCTGGGCGCGGCCATGACTGCGAACGTTATTTCTTATCGCGGCAAATCGGCGGCGCGGGAGGTGGGCAAAGCCCTGGGATTCGATGCTGAGTCCCTGGGCCGGCTGTCGAGTCTTGTGCATGCGTGGGAGTGGCGAGGCAAGAACGATACGATTGCGCATTCATTTCAGAACGCGGGCTTCGATATTCGTCATCCGCGCATTGCCAAATATCTCGAGCTCTGCATGAGGATTCAGGACTTGCCTCGTCACCTCGGCCAGCATTCAGGCGGCATGGTTATCTGCCAGGGACAGTTGAATCATGTTGTGCCGCTGGAACGGGCCTCGATGCCGGGCCGAACCGTTGTGCAGTGGGACAAGGAGGACTGCGCGGATCTTGGCATCATCAAGGTGGACCTGCTCGGCCTGGGAATGATGGCCGTTCTGAAAGACTGCCTGGAGCTGATTCCCGAGCACTACGGTGAAAGAGTGGACCTGGCACAGTTGCCGGAGGACGGGGAGGTCTACCAGACTCTTCAAAAGGCTGATACTGTGGGCATGTTTCAGGTGGAGAGCCGCGCACAGATGGCGTCTCTGCCGCGAAACCATCCAGAGCGGTTCTACGATCTGGTGGTGCAGGTGGCTATTATCAGGCCCGGTCCCATTGTGGGGCAGATGATGCACCCATACATGCGCCGCCGGCAAAAGAGAGAAGAAGTCACTTATCCGCATCCTTCACTGGAGCCGGTACTGAAGCGGACCCTGGGCGTGCCGCTCTTTCAGGAACAATTGCTTCGCATAGCCATGACCGTTGCCAATTTCACGGGAGCGGAAGCCGAAGAGCTGCGCCGTGCCGTAGGGATGCGCCGTTCGTGGGAGCGGATGAAGAATCTCGAAGGCAAATTGCGCGCCGGAATGACGGCCAAAGGAATCGACGTGAAGACTCAGGATACGATCGTGCAGCACATCAGCTCGTTCGCTTTGTATGGATTCCCTGAAAGCCACGCGGCCAGTTTTGCCCTGATTGCCTACGCCTCGGCGTACTTCAAAGTGAAGTATCTCGCCGCCTTTACCTGCGCCATCCTGAATAATCAGCCGATGGGTTTTTATTCGCCCGCCGTGCTGGTGAAGGATGCGCAGCGGCACGGGCTGCGCGTGAAGCCCATCGACATTCAAGTGTCAGAGTGGGGCTGCACAGTGGAACACGAGCAGGATGGGGCGCTGATCTTGCGTTTGGGGTTGGGCTATGCAAAGGGCTTTCGCAGGCAGGCGGCAGATGCCCTGATTGCTTCACGCCAGAAGTACGGACCGTTTCGCTCGGCTGACGATTTGGCGCTGCGCGTACCATCGCTGAACCGGAAAGAGCTGACGCTACTGGCCCGCATCGGCGCCTTGAATTGGATAGACGGGGTTGCCCATCGACGCGATGCACTATGGCAGGTGGAGCGTGCCGGCAAACTGGAAGGCCCGCTATTGCGGCAACAGCGCGAATGGTTGCAGGATGATTCCGAATTGTTGCCTTTAGAGAAAATGACTATGGAAGAGCGGCTGGTTTCAGATTATGCGGGAACTTGGCTGACAATCGGCAAACACCCGATGCAGTACCGGCGGCAAGAACTTCACGCGCAAGGCATATTGTCTGCCGCAGATTTGCGCAACTGCCGGGATGGATTGTTTGTTCGCACAGCCGGCTGCGTGATTGCCCGGCAGAGACCGGGTACGGCGAAGGGTTTCATTTTTATTTCGATGGAAGACGAGACCGGCATTGCCAACGTCATCGTAACGCCGGACCTGTATGAGCGGGAGCGGTTGTTAGTGACGCGGAGCAAGTTTTTAATCGTGGAAGGACCGCTTCAAAATCAGGATGGCGTGATTCATGTGAAGGCGACACGGTTATCGACTCTCTCGCATAGCGCTTTGGAGCTGCGTTCACACGATTTTCATTGATACCGCCAACTTGCAAGTGCCTTAGCGGCTGATGGTCTGTAACTGATTGAAGCCCGGGCCTGGCGACATTGCGGATTCGACGACCGCCTGGTTGCCGTTTACCCATTTCGTTCCGCCCGCGCCCGTTGCCACTTCGTATTCCCGCCCTGTCGCCGCGTCTCGTGTAAAGCTCACTCCATTGAGCACGTCGTTGAAGTTATCGTTCTCCTGCCGCATCATCTTATTGAACTGCTGCTGATGAGCGTTCATGGCCTGGGTGGCATTTGCGGTAGCCTGGGCCACGCCGAGCAGCACTCGAGTGGCCTGATCCACGCGCTGTTGCTGCATGCGCACCCATTCCGAATTCATCGCGATCGATTCCGCGGAGTGCTTGAGGATCTCTCCGACGGTCTTGGCCTGATCAAGCGGGCAAAGAAAACTGCCCAGCGCGACCACGTACCAGTTGGACGACGGGCCGCCGGAGCCGACCAGAAATGTTTCGGAGTAGGCATAGCCGAGCATCTGCCGGCCGTTCAATGTGCATCCGAAATAGGCCTCGCCGCCGGTGGTGCGGAGCGTGCCCCTGCTTAATGTGTGATACCTCGGCGGCATGGGACGGGAACCGCGCAGTTGGATCGATTGGCACATTGAACCGAACCGCGCCAATCCATATTTGGCAGCGAACTCGTCTCCCGTGGCGTAAGCGGCAACGTGCGGGCCCTGGGCGCGCTGGATGAGGCCCGGGGTGGAATACGGAGGAATGGTGGCGTCGCCGATGCGCACGTTCGTCATTCCATCGGGCGAAGTCATGTCGATGAGCGGACGCGCATCCACATATCCATAGCGAAACAGGCCGCCATAAATCTTCCATCCCCTGGGCACTTCAATGGAGAACGCGCTTTCGCGCGGATCGCGGACGGTGACGTAGGACGGCGCGGTTTGAGCCACAGACGGCGTGAGGCCGGAGATTGCCAAAACAATTCCCACGATGACCCTGCTGAAATTGAGCCGAAGCTTTGTGCGCGACTGCATCTTTGCCTCCAGACTTTGCGGGCGGATTGGTGATGAGTTCAGCGCGCGCAGCCGGGTTTCATCCGCTCTGCGCGCGCCGGTCTCAATGCAGCAGTTGCCTCATTGCTGCTCCAAGACAAGAATTGTTGCGTTATTGCTGAAGTCGATGACGTAGGCCACCGAGCCGTTGGTGACGAGGATGTTGGTGTTGTCAGTGGTTACCAGGCGGCCAGTGCCGTTGGCATTCACAGAGATCGATCCCTGGGCCGCCTTCGCGCCGGCGGCAACCAGGCCGGTGCTGCCATCGAGTGCAATGGTGGCCGATCCGTCGTTCACCGTGATCGGGCCGACGTAGGGAACCTCCTGATTCGAGCCCAGGTAGCCGCCTTCGCTGAGGACGAAATTCCCCGATAAAGAGGAGTCGCTGTAAGGGACGTTGGGCTGGGCGAAGATCTCTCCCTCAATGGCCGGTGAGTTGGAGCCTGCTGTGGTATCCACCAGGAAACCCGCAGTCCCGCTGGATGAGCCGGTGAGATAGATAACTGGCCCGCTTCCGCCGGTTTGCGTAAGCGCCAGGCGGCCCGAGTCGGCGCCCAGGGTGTAGGTTCCACTGATAGGCGTCGCGGCGCCTTCGCCATTCGGTGTCGCGCAGCCGGATTCATACGGGTACTCCGTCCCGTTCCACGACGACCCGGACGTAAAGCTCATGAGCCCTTCATTCAAGTAGGTGTAGGCGCTGCACGAGGAGTCCGATCCGACGCCGACGAAGATGTAATTGCCGGCCAGAGAAGACTCCGAGTAGGAGCTTTCGCTGGCCATCATGACTCCGGAGGCGATGGGATTGGCGTCGATGGCGTCGGACGAAACCAGGTAGACCTTGCCCTGGTTCACGATGTAGGCGACATAGTTGTAGGTCTTGCCGCCGATGACGATGCTGGCGAGCAGCCGGCCTTGCGCATCCGGCGTACCTGTAAAACCGCCCGTGCCGCCGCTCAATGCGCTTTGGACAACGCCATTGTCGTTGGAATCAGCGAAGACTGCGGAGAAGCTTCCACTGTCGCTGTTGGTGAGCGAGCCGGCCAAAGCGAAGTGGCCGATTTGGGAATCGCTGCCGGCGATGCCGAAGGCAAAGCTTGCCGCCAGGCCGCCCAGAGAGAAGTCGGAGGTGGTTTGCTGGGCCAGCTCGCCGCTGAGCAAAAGCGGTTTGCTGCCCGGAGCGGTATAGTCGCCCAGTAAGTCCTGGCCAAGGGCGCCGGCGTTGAAGTTAATGATGCGGCCTCGGGTGGCCACGCCAGAGCTGACCCCGCCCAGCGTAAAGGCGAAGGTCATGTTGCTTCCGCCGGCCGTGACCAGGCTAAGGCATCCCAATCCCCACGATCCGACCGTATATGTGCCGGCGGAGGTGAAGGTCATGGATTGCGATCCGGAACCGGTGGAGACGTTCACATCGCCCTCGGCGCGCGTCACGCCGCCGGAGCCGTCGGCGGTGAAGCTGAAGACAGCCGCCTCGGGGTAGCCGATTCCGAATCCGCTGAAACCGCGCAGCTCGAAGGCGTAGCTGCCGTTCAATTCGGATTCGCTTCCGGTTGGGCAAGGAGGATCTTGCCCGATCTTGATGGTGTAGGTTTGGCTGGTGGTGTGCGAGGCTGAATCGGCTGCTTGAATGGTTACGTTGTAGGAGCCGGCGGTGGTGGGGATGCCGGTGATTTGATCGGACGAGTCGCTGTAAGTCAATCCCGGCGGCAGCGAACCGGAGATCATGGTGATGGTGTAGGGCGCTGTGCCTCCCGTGGCGCTGATTGCAACTCCGTTGTACTTGGATCCGACGTTACCCGAGGCAAGGAACGTATTTTCAATGGTCAATGTTCCGGGATACACGGTGATGGAAGACGGCGCGGTGGCCGTGTTGTTATTCGCATCCACCACCTGGACCACGAATGGATAAAAGCCGGCGGTGGTCGGCGTGCCTGAGAATATGCCGGCCGAGGCGAACGTGATGCCCGGAGGCAATGTGCCGTTGAGCACGTTGAAGGTGTAAGGCGGCGTGCCAACCAACGGCGTGCCGATGACGATGCCCTGGCCTAGCTCTTGCAGCGAATCGTCCTGGTAACTGACGCCGACGTTGGCATCCTTCATGTCAGGGCGCGGCAGGGTTAACGGAATCGCGGTGACGACGGTGATGGTGTAATTGGCGGTGAGAACGGTCGGCGTAGTTTCAGAATCCGCGACCTGCACCTGGAAAAGATAGGTGCCCGCAGTGGTGGGAGTTCCCGTAATCGCGGCCGCCGAGCCGGAGAACGTAAGCCCCGGCGGCAGCGTTCCGGAAATCAGGCTCCAGTTGTAATTGCCGTAGCCATCAACGGCCGCAAAGCCCTGGTTGTAGGAAGTGCCTAACTGGGCGCGCGGAAGTGCGTGGGTTGTGATCTCCATTCCGGAGTACACAGAAATCTCGAGCGCGGTTGAAGTTCTCTGCGGCGTGGCTTCCGAATCCTGCACCTGGACGCTGAA
>JBEKEQ010000012.1:0-48341 GCA_050013735.1 Occallatibacter sp. | reverse complement strand
CGTTGCTGTGCCAGTCGATTCCGTTTTCGCCAACTGTCTGCGGGAGCCATCCCAGCGTGTTGGCGTAAAGAGGAGAGCCGAAGTTGATCCAGGTTGTGCCGCCGTCGTTCGACCGCGCCATGCCTGTATCCGCGCCCATGGCGTAGATGCGCTGCAAGTTGGTGGGGTCCGCTACTACGCTGGTCAATGGCTGGTTGATGGAGCCTTGAAGCGAGACGCGAGTCCACGTTCCCGCCGAATACTTCCAATAAGCCCGCAGCCCTTTATTAGTCGCGTAGTTCTCTGTCACATACAGCGCGTCAGTGCTGTCGATGCTCGAGCTTAGCGCTTGATGGCTCAAACTCACGCCGCTTGCCTGATCCGTAATGCCCGTGGAGATGTCGGTCCAGTTCTGCCCGCCATCCGTGCTCTGGTAGACATCTCCCCCGGCATCGCTGTTATTGATGCTGATAGCATAAATGGTGCTGCTAACTGCAATGCCATTCACAGTTAATGTGCCCGGCGCTTTGGCAAACTGGATATTAATGAACTCAATGTTATTCGGCGGCGTGGAAGTTGCGCTTGCTCCAAACTGGGTCCACGTTATTCCGTCATCGAGCGAACGCCATAAACCTTGCGAATCGCTGCCGTAGTACAGCACCGATGAATTGGCGGGGTCGACCATCAGCTTTTCTCCATCCATGCGGTTGGGCCCGTTGGTATTGCCGACAATGGCCGATGCCGTCATGTTGCCTGGAGCAAAGTTGTTGCCCCCGTCGACGCTTTTGTAAATCTCTACATAATTCGTCGTGACTGGTTGTATGTCGGTGCTTTGCACCGTGGGAAAGACCATGTAAACGACGCTGGTGTTGGTGGGATCGACGGCAATGCTATCTACGCCATAACTGCTGGGCGCATCGGTTGCGGAGGCCGACAGGGTGCCGGTTGCGTTGAGATTGCTCAGCCGCATGGAGTACCACTGTTGCGTGGAATTGTCCCACCGATAAGGGCTACCCACATCGGTGCGGGCGTAGCGCACGGTGGGGTCCAGCGGATGAACGACCATTCCGACGACCCACCCGCCGCCACCGATGCGAACCGGCTGCCATAAATACTGTGAAGAGAGATCGGTTTGCGCGGAGGCCCGGGGCGCGGCTGCGAGCGTCAGGCCGACAAGAACCAGTAGCCCAGGGAGCGTGGGTTTCAGGCGGGGGTGAAAACGTAAGCGACGAATGCCTGACAGAGCCATATTGGTATCGTATCCATTCGAGAGCGCCGTGCGGAGACTCTTATTTTATCTCCAAGGCTGAAGTCGCGCCGCACGCAACTTCGCGCTGTCGAAAGCGCACATTCACTCTCCGATCGCATGAAAATGCCGCTTTTGACTCTATGGCTTCCCACCCTTTCGCCAGAAAAAAGGCGAAAGAATGGGGCACGGGAAGGTTATTATTTAGGCTGTCAAAGGGCTAGAACCTCATTTTCACGCCCAGCTGGAATTGGCGCTCGCGGTAGAAGTCTGTCGCGTTGACATTTAGTGGCTGACCGAAGGCCGTGGTGTTTGCTTTCAGGCCGGTGAGGAAGTTCAACGTGGGCAATGCGCCGGAAGACGTTCCCGATTCAAGGTAATAGCCAGTCGTTTCCAGTTCGGTCACGTTTTGGTGGTTGAATAGGTTGAAGCTTTCGAGCAGTAACTCCAGTTTGCGCTGCGCTCCGAGATCGAAGCTTTTGCCGAGCCGCATGTCGGCCTTCCATGTGGCTGGATAACGGTAGGTGTTGCGGCCCACGCCGTAAACGCGATTGTCTCCGCCGGAGCCGTTCATTCCGGGGCCGAGGCCAACAACGGCTGATCCGCCGGCGTTGAACTCTTCGGCAAGCGAGCCAGAGGTCCGCATGGTGTAAGGCAGGCCGCTGCGGAACTGCGCGACTGCGGACAGCATCCAACCGTTGCCAATGCGCTTGGCCACACCATTCAGCTTCCACGGCGGCTCATAAATGACCATGGCCGCGGCCGAGTGGCGCACGTCCAGATTGCTGGTTCCATATTCCTGGCTAAAGTTTGCGGGGTCGAGCACGTCGCTGCCGGCCACTTGCGTGCTTTCGTTGGGATTCCAGTCCATGGCGTGCGCGTAGATGTAATGTGCGTGCAGGCTCAAGCCCCGACGGCCATAGCGGACCACCTTGAGCATAGCCGCCTCATAAGTGGAGTTAGCCCGGCTCATGACTTCAGTTATTTGCTGATAGCTGGTGTTGAAGCGCCCGCACTCACCGGCGAGATTCAACGGTGTGCCGCTGGGACAATCTGCAAAGGGCAATGAAGCGTAAAAGGGTACATTGATCTGCGGGGTCTTGATTGGGCCGAGGCCTGTGCCGTCTGCCACTGCGTAGGTAATGGTTCCTGGATTTACTAAGGGGTCGAAGTTGGTATCGACGGAAGTGGGCAGGCGGCGACCCAGACTCATTATGGCGCTGGCGGTAGCTACTACGTGACCGGGCAGCGATTCTTCCACCGCGGCAACGGCCTGATGCACTTCAGGATTGCGGAAGTTGGGCGCAAACTCGACAGCTCCGGGTTTGACCACGGTCAGCGGATCCCCCTGAAAGACGTAAGGAAATGGCGCGGCGTTGCTGGCGCCGGTGGCTGAATTGTAGCCCTCGGTGGGCCGCACAAAGAAGCTCAGATCTCCGTGGAGCGAGCCGGTCTGAGTGAGCGCGGTTTCTACGGTCGCATTTTCTGTGCGGCCGAAGTACATGCCGTAGCCCACGCGCAGCACCGGCCAGTGTGTTTCCGGGTTTCCCAGCGCCACGCTCAGTCGCGGGCCCCAATTGTTGCCCAGGCTGGGCAGGCTTTGAAACGGCAACGTTCCGGTTGGCGAGTTGGGGAGTGCGGGCGGAGGCCAAAGCGCGGCGATGGGCGGGGGGAGCTGTTCTCGCTCCCACCGCAGGCCAGAGGAGATGACCAAAAGCCTGTTGGCTTGCCACTGCGCGGTGGTGTAGCCCGCCCAGTCGTTGGTGCTCAAGTGCCAGTCAGTTGGACCCATGGATTGCGAATAGTATGCGTAGCAGGGCAAGGCTCCCAACCCGCGCAGCCCGCCCGACGAATCGCGCCAGACCTTTCCTGTTTCGTCGCAGGTGTGCTGGTTGGCGGTGTTCAGTTCGCCCGAGAACCCATACGTGGCGAAGGCAAGAGCGTCGGAGGCAAAGTTTTCTACATTGGAGTAGCTGTAACTCCCGGTTTGGTTGCGCAGGAAACTCGTAGAGTCAGAGTTATGACTTAACTCGAATCCTGTTTTGACCAGCAGGCTTCCTTTTACCCAGTCAACTATTTCCTGGGCCTGAGTTATGTGCTCGTCAGGATAATTCCCCTGGCCGAAGCGGGAGGGATTTCCGATGGTGAATCCATAGCGGTTGTCGACCGCAATCTGAGGTAACTGCCCATAGACATTCGGACCAAGAAAAGTCTGTTCGAAGGCCGACGGGGCCTCAGCGTGCACGCTGAGATTGTTGTGGCCCACGGAGCCTTGTGTGACCGCCAGCAGGTTGGGCGTAATAAATGCTTCCCAGCGGCCCATCAGCCACTGCTCGGCAGCCTGGCTCGACCCAAAGCTGTGGCTTCCGTAGGTCTCCGAAATCCGCGTCAGCCCTCCGCCGGGCGAATCCCATCGCGCGCCGATCCCTTCGAGCGTGAAGCGGTCGCGCTCCGCGGCATCCCAGTCAAGCCGGCCAAAGCCGACCCACTGTGAGGCGGTTCGCGGAGCCGGCCCGAGCAGGCCGTTGAGCGTTTCAAGCATGCTTGAATAGTCTTTCAACGCATCGGCCACTCCATTGTTGCCGTTTAGACCCAGGCGCGCGCTCAAGGCCTGCATCTGGTCGTTGGAAGGTTGGGCAAAAAATTCGTCGGGATGTTTTACCGTGGCGAGTCCTGGGTCGTTGCGCTGATAGCTGTCAAGTGCGGCAAACCAAAACAGCTTGTCGCGCCGGATTTGGCTGCCGAGGCCGACCCCCCATACCGCCTCTCGATCGGGCGGGGTATAAGGCTCCGGCGTGAACGCTGGGGAGGTGGTCAGCGTGGCCGGTGCGGTTTCCTTTACCCACTGAGTGAAGGGATTTTGCGCGCCCCAAGTGTTTTGGCGGTCGAAAAAAAATCCCTGGCCGTGAAGGCCATTGCCGCCGCGCTCGGTCTCGACGTTGGTCCGTCCGCCGGCGGTCCGAGTTCCCTCAGCCTCCGCGTTGCCGGCCACTGTCTGCACCTCGCGGATGGCCGCTTCGGCTACCGGCGACCCGCGCGCGCCGGTCCAGGCCTGGGACATTCCGTTTTCTCCGGTCTCACCCTGTTCGTTCGAGTTTGAGCCTCCCCGGCCGCCAAACGCCATTCTAGTGCTCATTCCATCCACCGCGGTTTCCGGCGGCTCCTGGCCCGCGCCGCGCAATGAGGTCTGCGCCGCGCCGCCTGCCGCGGTGGACGCCGTGGGGGTATCCAGCACAAAATTTTGCCAACGCCGACTGCTTGCGGGCAGCGCCTGCAATTCTGCGCCGCTCAGCGTGGTTGTGACTGCGGGAGTGACCGGATCGATCTCCTGACGGGCCATTTGAATGGGACTCGGAGGCAATGGGGTGGCTGGCTGCAGGGCCACGGCGTTTGCCGCCGAGCTTGTCGGCAGAGTGGCGGGGGCGGCACCTGGGGTGAATGTTGCCAGCGGCCGGGCGGGCAGCGACGGTATGAGGAGCGGCTCTTCCGCTAATGCGGCCGTCGTGATGGGCACAGCCGCTACCGGAATATCGCGAAGCCACCGGGGAAACATGCGCCCGGGCAGCGGAAGAGCCAACAACTGCTGCTCATCGAGTGCAGCCGTGGTCACGGGCACAAATGTCAACGGGATGTCCCGAATCCATCTCGGCAGCATACGGCCGTTTAGCTGCGGCTGCAGCAAAGGCTGGGCAGGGAGCGGAGCGTCGAGGGTTAGAGGGACCAGGGCGATTTCGTGGAAGACCAGCAGAATCGGCATCGGAGGCGTCAGCTCAAACTCCATAGCCGTCTGGATGCGGGTTTCGTGGCCGGCGGAGATGAGGACGCCCTCAAGCCGTCCGCGGCCCAACTGTTCGCTTTGCGCCTCCACCGTATAGGCGCCGGCATCGAGGCCGCTGAATGCGTACGCGCCATTTCTTGTTGTAGTTGTGCGCGTTTCCGCCCCAGTGGACTCATTGCGGGCCAGCACCACGGCGTCCTCCACGGGCATGGAGTGCAGGTCGGTCAGCTTGCCGGCAATGGAGCCCGTTGACTCGTGTGGCGCCGGCGACTGCGGAAACAGGGCTGTCCCGGCGCTGATCGCCAGTCCCAGCACGGCCGTCTTAAACGGCCAACTCCAGCTCCGTCTTGCCCCTGCCATCGAGACGCCTTCTCGCGGCAGAACCTGGGAAAATGCCCAAACGTACCCGCAAATCGCGCGGCCCGCTCTAGCGGCGGGTTCTCATGCGGCGGCAAGTCCGCTGCTTATATAAGCCTGCTTTTTCGCTACCAAAACTGCTCAGATTAGAAGTTGCCAACGATTCTATGCCCTGCTCCGGTAAACTGGAAAGACGGGCTCGTGGATTTGGCCCTCTCCGTGCGCTTTGCGGAGCTGATCTCCAACCCCTGATCTCTGCTCTCTCTCTTCCCATGTTCATCGATGAAGCGAAAATTCGAGTGAAAGCCGGCGACGGCGGCAACGGCTGCATGGCCTTCCGCCGCGAGAAGTTTGTTCCGCGCGGCGGACCTTCGGGCGGTGACGGCGGGCGTGGCGGCGATGTGGTGATGGTCAGCTCGCAGCGCCACAACACGCTCATTCATTTCCGTTACAACCCGGAGCACAAGGGGCAGCGCGGCCAACACGGCATGGGTTCCAACTGCACGGGGCTCGACGGCAACTCCATTACTCTTCAGGTGCCGGTGGGCACCTCGCTGTACGACCAGAAGACTGGGGAACTGATTCACGACTTCTCTGAGCCCGACGACTCGCTGGTGATTGCCAAAGGCGGACGCGGCGGGCGCGGCAACCAGCACTTCGCCACGCCCACACACCAGGCGCCGCGGGAGCACGAGCTAGGCCGTCCCGGCGAAGAGCGCGCTTATCGATTAGAGCTGAAACTGTTAGCCGACGTGGGCCTGGTGGGTTATCCCAACGCCGGCAAGTCCACGTTGATTTCGCGCATCTCAGCCGCGCGGCCCAAAATTGCCGATTATCCTTTTACCACTCTCGAGCCCAACCTCGGCGTGGTCACCGTGGGCGAAGAGCCGAACGAGGAGTCGTTTGTGGTGGCCGACATGCCGGGCCTGATTGAAGGCGCGCATCTGGGGTCCGGCCTCGGCATCCAGTTTCTGCGCCACATTGAGCGCACACGGCTATTACTTCACTTAGTGGATGTGAGCGATGCTTCGGGCCGGTCGGACCCCGTGGAAGATTTCAAGGTGATTAACAAGGAGTTAGGGAGCTTTACCGTTACGATTCCCGAACAGCCGATGGACGAACAATCTGGTCCGTTGATCGAACACCCGTTGGTGAATAAGACCATGATTGTCTGCGCCACCAAGATTGACAGCGCCAATCCAGATAAACTGAAGAAACTCGCGGCGCATGTGAAGCGGAAGAAGTTAGAGTTCCATGCTATCTCCGCTGTGACCGGCCAGGGAATTGAGGAGTTGAAATGGTCGCTTGCGCGACATTTGCGCCCCACTGAAGGCAAAGGGAAGTAGTGTCAGCCCATTTAGCAATAAGGCGTCGATCAAGACTCAGATATAAGCCAGAACAATTCCGGAATTTCCCCAAGAATGGATTGAAACGTCGGAAAGCGTCGCCAAAGCCCCTTGCCGGCGTTCTGGTAACTTAATAAGTCGATTGTTAGTGGTCGCTGGTAACTTATAAGTCGCGTGCTGGTCACAAAGAGGGTATTTCGCGCTAACTTGTTGACTTACCGGCTGGATGCGACGAGAATCGGCAGACGGTGAGGTCACCCATGAATGCTATGTATCTCAAACTCTATATCAAGCTACAGAATCTTTGGAATAGTGAACAGGGTCAGGAATTGGCTGAGTATGGCCTGGTTGTTGCTCTGATTGCTTTCGGTTGCACGGCGAGCATGAGAAATTTAGCCGGCGGCGTCAACACCGCTTTCAGCAAGATCAGCACACATCTCGCCAGCGACGTGTAACTTCTGCCACTGCCCCATGAGCATAAACCCCTCGGGTACGCTTACTTCCTCACCGAGGGCCATCTTAGAGAGCGCATCGCTCGTTCGCAATGACGGAATCTGGCGGCCGCCCCTTCGCCTTTTTTTGGCGAAGGGATGGGAGGTCATGAACTGACTGCGATCGCAAAGCGAGCGGCTGCCTCACCGCAGGTGGTTACTCTTCTTCTTCCTCCACGGGGCGCTTGGCGTTGGCCAGGATTTTGTCGGCGACTAGCTGGGGCACAATGTCGTAGTGATCCATCTCCATGCGGTAACTGCCTTTGCCCTGGGTCATCGAAGTTAAAAGGGTGCCGTAAGTCAACATCTCGGCCATGGGGACTTGCGCGTTGATAAGGGTGGTGCGGCCCTTGGAGTCAGTGCCCTGGACGCGGCCGCGGCGGCTGCTGAGGTCGCCCATGAGGGTTCCGGCGAACTCGTCGGGGGCTTCGATTTCGACCTTCATAATGGGTTCGAGAAGGCAGGGCTTGGCCGTTTCCATGGCCTTGCGGAAGGCGATGCGGCCGGCCATCTTGAACGACATTTCGTTGGAGTCTACGTCGTGATAGCTGCCGTCGTAGACTGTGGCCTTGAAGTCCACGACCGGATAGCCGGCGAGATAGCCGCGGGCGGCGGACTCAACGATGCCTTTCTCGATGGCGGGGATGAAGTTTCGGGGGATGGCGCCGCCGAAGATCTCGCTGGCGAATTCGAAGCCGCCCCCGCGAGGCATGGGCTCCATGCGAATTTTGCAGTCGCCGAATTGTCCGTGACCGCCGGTCTGCTTCTTGTGGCGTCCCGGTGCCTCGACCCTGGCGCGGATGGTTTCGCGATAAGGCACCTTGGGCGCTTTGAGCGTGACCTCGGCGTGGTAGCGCTTTTTGAGGCGGCTGACGATGGTTTCAATGTGCGGCTGGCCCGCGCCGGCAATAAGAAACTCGTTGGTCATCGGATCGCGGTAGAAGCGGATGAGCCGGTCCTCTTCCATGAGCTTGTGGATGGCCGGGGCTAACTTGTCCTCGTCGGCGCGGCTCTTGGGCTCGATGGCGTAGGTCATGGCCGGCTCAGGGAACGCGGCCATGTCCACCTGGATCTCCGCGCCCTTTTGGCCAAGAGTGTCGCCGGTGAGCGTATCGCGCAGCTTGGCCACTGCGCCCAGGTCGCCGGCGTGCAGTTCGGGGACTTCAACGGCCTTGCGGCCCTGCATGATGGAAAGATGGGAGAGCCGCTCCTGGCCGCGGCGGGTGTAGTTTTCCACGGTGACGTCGTTTTTGACCACGCCGCTGACCACCTTGAAAAAAGTGATGCGGCCGGAGAAGGGATCGGTCATGGTCTTGAAGACCACGAGCCCCACCGGGCCTTTATCGTCTATTTTGCGGGTGGTTATGCCTGCATCGGTCTCTTCAGCTCCGCCCGCGCTCACGGCCACCATTTCAATGGCCGGATTCCGCACCGCGATGGGCGCGCGCTCGACGGGCGAGGGGGTGTATACCTTAATGAAATCGAGCAAGTGATCGGTGGCCATGTTGGCCAGTCCACTGGTGAAGAGCACGGGGAAGATGCGATCCTCACGGATGGCTTCATGCAGCGCCGCGATGAGGTGTTCCTCGGGGATGGTGCCCTTTTCGAAGTACTCTTCCATCAACTCGTCTTTGCCTTCGGCGACGAGCTCAACCAGCGCCTCATGACGGGCCTTGGCGTCGGCGGCCACGCTGGCGGGAATCTCTGCGGTGACCTTGCCGCGGCCGTCGCCTCCGGGAGTGTAATAGAAGGCTTCCATGGTCACCAGGTCCACCACGCCGTGGAAGCCCTGGGCGTCTGAAATGGGCAGCTGAACGGGGACGCAGTTCCGTCCCCAGCGCTCCACAAGGTCGTCGACCAGGGCGTTGAGACCGCCGCCGCCGCCCGCCTTGGGGTGGTCCATCTGGTTTACGACTACGATGCGGGGGACGTTGGCCTCATCCGCAAATCTCCACACGCGCTCGGTGACCGCTTCCACGCCATTCTGGGCATTGACAAGGATCACGGCGGATTCGACGGGGAGCAGGGCGGCACGGGCTTCGTGGCTGAACATGTGGAAGCCGGGCGTATCAACGAAGTTGATTTTGACGCCCTGCCACTCGGCAAAGGCGACGGCGTTTTGCATGGTCACGCCGCGGGCTACTTCTTCATCGTCATAGGCGGTAACGGCCGAGCCATCTTCCACGCGGCCCTGGGTGGGAGTCATTTTTGCGGCATGCAACAGAGCGGCGATCAAGGTGGTCTTGCCGCTGTGCGCATGCCCCACTACAGCTACGTTGCGGATCTCACTTCCCTGGTACGATTTCATGGGTTTCTCCTTGAGACTGCGAATTTTGGGAGGGGCGGGAGAGGGATGCGCAGGGGAACGTCAGGGCGCCGCTGAAGGCGTCCTCATGGCCGGATTGGAGGGCCGCGTGTCCCGGTCTGCCGTCTACCTCGTCCATAAAGGCTCGAGCCGGCGCCGCGCGGAGGATTGGAGGATAGTTCCGCGGGCGTCTTTCAGTAAAAAGCGGATGCTATCACAGCGGGAGTGTGAACGTCCTGTGACTTGGGGCACGAACACGGAAACGAGGACGACGACCGGGAACCTGAGAGCCTCGGTGCGTGTTTGGAAGGAGAGGCAAGGACGGCAGAGTGGAGATGGGGCGGATTCGGGACGCTTTGGCTTTAATGTTACTAAATAGTATGATACTAAATGGTATTATACTTTATTATATGATACTATCTAGGGAGATGAACAGCCCATTCGAATTCGGACGAGAACTGGGCCTGGGGACGCTGGTAGACCGTGAAAAAGAGCTGGCCATGGTGGAGCAAACCATTCGGGAGGGCGCCAAGCTGTTTCTGGTGGGACCTCGGCGGTTCGGAAAGACCTCGATCCTCAGAACCGCAGCGGACCGCCTGAAGGCGGAGTCGGCGATTGTGCTCCGTCTGGATGCCGAGAGCTTTCCCACGCTCGATTTGCTAGTTGTCGGGATTGTGGCAGGAGCGGCCAGGCATCTGAAGGGAGGGGTGAAGCGGGCCGGCGAGCAGGCGCGGCGCTTTTTTCAAAGCCTGCGGCCGGAGCTGGATTACAGCGTCTCAGATAATACATGGAGCGCAAAGCTGGGCAGCGCCGCGATCCAGACGGATCACACTGTGCTGCTGACCGATGCGCTGAATGGATTGGAAAAGCTGGCGCAAGCCCAACCGGCGGGCCGGCCGGTGGGCCTGATCATCGATGAGTTTCAGCGCGTGATCGAGTTGGGAGGCAGAGCCGCGGAGGGACAGATCCGCTCCGCAATCCAGACACACTCGCGGGTGGGTTACGTGTTTGCGGGTTCGAAGACGCACATGCTTAATGACATGGTGACCGATGCCGCGCGGCCTTTTTACCGGCTGGGAAGCAAGGTTTTCTTAGGGCCTGTGCCGCGAGAAGACTTCAGCAGGTTTTTGAGGGAGAAGTTCATCGAAAGCGGATTTGCGGTGGAGGATGGGGCGATCGGCTGCCTGCTCGATTTGGCCGAGGATGTGCCGTACAACGTACAGATGCTGGCGCATAGCTGCTGGACGCGATTGAGGGATGGCGGGGCGGGCAAGCCCTCACTCGGCGAGCCGTTTGTCCGCGAGACCCTGGACGGCCTGGTTCGCCAGCAGGACCCGTTTTTCGCGCAACTTTGGACCACGCTTACGCCGATTCAGCAGCGAACGCTTCTGGCCGTGGTGGAGCAGGACGGGGTGAATCTGCAATCGACCAGGACGTCGCAGGCCGTGGGCCGGGGACCGGGTACGATTCGCAAATCGCTTCACTCGATGATTGACAGCGGCATTCTGCGCGAGGAGCGCTCAGTGAGCTCCACCCGGCTGCGTTTCGAAGATCCGTTCTTTGCCCAGTGGATTCACTTGGTGGTGATGGCAGCCAACGGGCTATAGGGCAATTTCGAGGATGGCGTAGTTCCGGTGTTCGTTGATATCCCACCCTTTCCGCAGAACACCACCCCACAGACGAGGACCTGTCCGTGGGGGCCCCGGCAAGCGGAAAAGATGGGGCACGGAAGTCTACTGAGATTGCGAAAATGCTTTACAGGCTTACGGCGGCCGGCAGAATGTCTTCAACATCGACCCACTGGGTGGGGTAGTTACCGGTGTAGCAGGCGGTGCAGTAGCTCTGTTGCTCGCCGTCGCCGCAGGCTTTGAGCAGGCCTTCCAAAGACAAATAGGCTAGGGAGTCGGCTTCGATGAAGCGGCGGATCTCTTCAACGGACTTGTTGGCGGCAATGAGCTCGCGCTTGCTGGGGGTATCGACGCCGTAAAAGCAGGGCGATATGGTGGGTGGGCAACTGATGCGGAGATGGACTTCTTTTGCGCCTGCGCCGCGGACCATGCGAACAATTTTGCGGCTGGTGGTGCCGCGGATGATGGAGTCGTCAATGAGGATGACGCGCTTGCCCTCAAGCAGGTTGTGGACGGGATTGAGCTTGAGACGGACGCCAAAGTCGCGAACGCGCTGCTCAGGCTCAATAAAGGTGCGACCGACGTAGTGGTTGCGGATGAGGCCGAAGCGGAAAGGCAGGCCGGCCTCTTCAGCGTAGCCGAGCGCCGCGGTGACTCCGGAGTCGGGAACTGGGACGACGAGGTCGGCGGGGACACCGGACTCGCGAGACAATTGACGGCCCATCTGCTCGCGGCTCTCCTGCACCCAGCGGCCGAAGATGCGGCTGTCAGGGCGGGCGAAGTAGACATGCTCAAAGATGCAGCTGGATTGGGGAAAGCCGGAGGCAAATTGGCGGCTGGTGACGCCGTCGCCGGTGACCATGACCAGCTCGCCGGGAAGGACGTCGCGCTCGTACTCGGCGCGAAGCAGATCGAAGGCGCAGGATTCAGAGGCGAAGACGATGGTGTCGGGGCCGTCGAGGTTGCGGATGCGGCCCATAGAGAGCGGGCGGAAGCCTCGTGGATCGCGGGCGGCGAAGATACGGTCGCGCGTCATCATGACGATGGAAAATGCGCCCTCGACCTGAGCGAGCGAGTCGGCGATGCAGTCGACGAGGGTTCCGGCGCGGGAGTGAGCGATGAGCTGGACGATGATTTCGGAGTCGCTGGTGGTTTGGAAGTAAGCGCCGTCGCGCTCAAGGCGGGTGCGGAGATTGCCCAGGTTGACCAGGTTGCCGTTGTGGGCTATGGCGATGAGGCCCTTGGTG
Source organism: Occallatibacter sp. (assembly GCA_050013735.1). Classification (GTDB taxonomy): domain Bacteria; phylum Acidobacteriota; class Terriglobia; order Terriglobales; family Acidobacteriaceae; genus Telmatobacter. The sequence continues at coordinate 35,964 of JBEKEQ010000012.1, read as the reverse complement.
GAGTCGACGCGAATGGGCTGGGCGTTAAGCAGGGCCGAGTCGCCGGTGGTGGAGTAGCGGGTGTGGCCAATGGCCATGGGGCCGGGGAGTTTGGCGAGAACATCGTCGGTAAAGATTTCAGAAACCAGGCCCATGCCTTTGATGTTGGCAAGGTGCTGGCCGTCGGCGGTGGCAATGCCGGCCGACTCCTGGCCGCGATGCTGCAAGGCGTAGAGACCGAGATAGGCTTGCCGCGCGGCATCGGGATGGCCGTGGATGGCGACTACGCCGCATTCTTCGTGCAATTCGTCGCCGTTGGCGACGAATTGCAGGGACTTAGGGACTAAGGGACTAGGGACTAGGGACGAAGCGGCTGCGCCGAGTTGGCTCGATTCGTCGACGACTCCGGCGACGCCCTGATAGAGGCGGCGGGTCATGCGAGTACCTCGCCGTGGAGGGTGGCTTCGAGAGCGGACGACCATGGCTTCCTTAGGTCAGCCAGCGGAGCCGAGATCAGCGGATCGCCGTAGACGGAAATTTCAAGGCGCTTGCCGCCGGTGGTTCCGATGCGAGCGGCGAAGAAGCTGTATTCACCGGCCAGATCCAGAATTTTAGAGGCGTGACTGGGATCGGCGGAGACGAGCATGGTGGAGGCCGGCTCGGCAAAGAGACCGAAGAGGGGATGAACCATGAGGGAGGATTCCTGCTCGACAGTTGCGCCGATGCCTTTTGGAAATGTGGCCTGGGCGATGGCGACAGCAATTCCGCCGTCGGAGAGGTCGCGGGCGGAATGCAACAGCTTGCGCGCGGCGAGAACAGCCAGAAGAGTGTGCAGATCGGATTCCGCATCTAGATCGAGAGAGGGTGGCCGGCCCCAGAAGCTGTCGAGGATGGCCCTGGCGTACTCAGAGGAACCAAACGCGGCAAGAATGCTGGCAGCCGCAGTCGCGGTCTCGGCTGGATCCTCGGGAATAACGATCGTATCGTCGGGCGTGATTTCGGGAATTGGAACCTGCCAATGCAAGCTGCGGTTGTCCACCGGCACAGAGAGATTTGGGTCGGGGCTTTCGCCGCGAGGGATGGGCCAGAGAAGAATAATCGCGTCGTCTTCGGCCTGGAAGTGAGCTGGCACGGCTTTGGCTACGTCGTCGAGAATGCCCACAATGCCCAGCACTGGCGTGGGATAGATGCCCTCGCCACGGGTCTCGTTATAAAGCGACACGTTGCCGCCGGTGATGGGGGTTCCGAGAGCGGTGCAGGCTTCAGCGATGCCGTCGATGGCGGCGGAAAGCTGGGCCATAATCTCAGGCTTTTCAGGATTTCCGAAGTTGAGGCAGTTGGTGGCGGCTACGGGGGTTGCGCCGGTACAGGCCACCTTGCGCGCGGCTTCGGCCACGGCATGCATGGCGCCGAGTTTGGGATCGAGATAGGCCCAGCGGCCGTTGCCGTCGAGAGCCATGGCCAGGCCGCGTTCGTGGCCGGGAGTGCCGGTGCCCTTGATGCGCATGACACCGGCCTCACCGCCGGGCCCGATGACGGTGTTGGTCTGGACCATGGTGTCGTACTGCTCGTGAACCCAGCGCTTGGAGCAGACGTTGGGGCTGGCGAGCAGCTTCTTCAGGTCGGCGGTGTAGTCGCGGGGCTTGCTGAGCTCAGCCAGGACTTCTTCAGGTGGGTCGAGCGGGACAGACGCTTTCCATTTGCCGACGGGTCGATGATACAGTGGCGCATCGTCAGTGAGGGATTGGTTCGGAATGTCGGCGACCAGTTCGCCGTGATGGCGGATGCGTAGCCGCGGCTCGGGCTGAACAGTGCCGACGATGACAGCGTCGAGTCCCCATTTCGAGAAGACGCGGAGCACTTCGTCTTCGCGGCCCTTGCTGGCCACCAACAACATGCGCTCCTGGCTTTCGGAGAGCATGATCTCGTAGGCTGTCATGCCGGTTTCGCGCTGCGGCACAAGGTCGAGCTCGACATCGAGGCCCACACCGCCGCGCGCGCCCATTTCGCAGGTGGAGCAGGTGAGGCCGGCCGCGCCCATATCCTGAATGCCGACAATGGCGCCGGTGCGCATGGCTTCAAGGCAGGCTTCCATGAGCAGCTTCTCCATGAACGGGTCGCCGACCTGGACGTTGGGGCGCTTGGCCTCAGTGCCTTCGTGGAACTCCTCGCTGGCCATGGTTGCGCCATGGATGCCGTCACGCCCGGTCTTTGCGCCAACGTAGATGACTGGATTGCCGGTTCCTGAGGCTTTGCCGTAAAAAATCTCGTCCTTGCGCACCAGACCGAGGGCGAATGCGTTGACCAGCGGGTTGCCGCTGTAACAGGCCTCGAATTTGGTTTCACCGCCCAGGTTGGGGACGCCGAAACAGTTGCCGTATCCGGCAATGCCGCTGACCACGCCTTCGACAATGGAGTGGTTGCGGGCAATCAGCGCGCGCTCTTCTGCGGTGGACTGGGAGTTGGGGCCGGCATCCTCAGTGATGGGCCCGAAGCGCAGCGAATCCATGACGGCTAGCGGACGGGCGCCCATGGTGAAGATGTCGCGCAGGATGCCGCCCACGCCAGTGGCCGCGCCCTGGAAGGGCTCAATGTAGCTGGGATGGTTGTGGCTCTCGATTTTGAATGCGCAGGCCCATCCGTCGCCTACGTCGATGATGCCCGCGTTTTCTCCAGGGCCCTGGACCACGCGATCACTCTTGGTGGGCAGGCGCTTGAGGTGCACGCGGCTGGACTTATAGGAGCAATGTTCGCTCCACATGACGCTGTAAATGCCAAGCTCGGTAAGCGAGGGGACGCGGTCCAAAGCCGCCAGTATGCGGCTGTACTCATCCGCTGTGATGCTGTGAGAGGCCAGCAACTGCGGGGTCACGGCTACCGGTTCAGGAACGGCGGCGGAGGAAGCAGTGGTCATCACGGTTGCCTTCATTGTCGCACGGCATTCACATTGGGCGGCCAGGGAATGGTGTGGAAAGCGGGACTGGCCGGCGAACTGCCCACTCGCTAACCAGCTTGCCGTTTGAATCCCGATGTGGCGTTGCCAGCAACGGCTGTGCGATACTTTGAAAGCGGAGTCTCACCCCTCAAGCCGGGATGGCGGAACTGGCAGACGCAGCGGACTCAAAATCCGCCGACCCTTGCGGTCATGGGGGTTCGACCCCCCCTCCCGGCACCACTTAAGTATTTCATAATCAATAGTGTACAGGGTCTATCGATCTTCTATCCTTCGGGCGTGCGGAAGGACCGATGCCTATTTTTGGCACATTTACGCACTGGCAAACCCTCCAATACGGATCCAATGCGCTCCAGACCGATCCGTTGTTCGTAGATGCGACTGCGTGATTCACCCATGAAGGAAGCTCATTCTATGGTGCAAGTTGGCCGCGCGCGTAATCGAGCGAGCGGAGGGACAGAAGGTAATCGTGTCGCGCATTGACTGCTGCGACGGCCGCCTGAGTGCTTTGCAGTTGTGCCTGGCTGAGTTCGACGATGGAGCTGAGACCTAATTTGTATCTGGTTTGCGCGAGAGCGAGCGCCTGAGCGGTTTGACTCCGAAACTGATCGGCAACGGCAATGCGCCGAAAGGCAGTTTGTGCGTTCAAGAGTGCAACGCGCACATCCCTGGCGATTGTGTCAGAAAGCTCCTGCGCCTGCTTTTCCGCAGCCTTCTCACGAAGGCGGGCCTCCTGCGCCTGGGCATCGATGCGAAATCCAGTGAAGAGTGGGAGGGTAAGGTTCACTCCGCCCGCAGCGTACCAGTTGGGGACGAAGACTCCATCCGGTGCGACGGGTGTGATGCCTCCGATCGCCAATGCGGAGATGGTCGGCAGATGTCGGAGTTGTTGGGCGGTTGCAAACTTCTGGTCGGCCGCGGCGTTGAAGCGAAGAGCCTGAAGATCGGGGCGGTGGCCTTGAGCGCTGGCGTTGATGTCTGCAGAACTATCAGGAGACGGAGGAGGTGGTAGCGCGGCCTCCGGGTCTTCAATGGCGCGATAGGGCGTGTCGGCAGGTGTCGCGAGGACAGCGGCAAGAGCGGCGCTGGTGGAGGCAACAGCGTTTTCTGCGTCGAGCTGCAGGAGTTGCGCCTGGGAAAGATCGGCGGACGCAATGTTGAGATCGAGGTCGCTCTTGAGTGCGCTTTTGGTCAGTGCGGAAGTGAGGTCTTGGACATCGCCCCGCGCCGCGACCGTTGCCTTCGCTACATTGAGTAGTGACTGTGCGTTGAGAAGGCGGTAGAAGGCCTGGTCCGTCGCCAACAAGACATCCTGTTCAGTAGCGAGAGCGGTTTCGTCCTGAGCTTTTTGCTGCAGCTTATTCGTTGCGACGAGATCGCGGGTGTGACCGAAGTCGGTTATAAGCTGCGAGAGAGAGCCGCCGGTACCGGCGTGCGTATAAAGACGCGAATCAGTGAGTTCACCGTCGCCGATGCGGCTTCCGTCCTCTGCCTTTTCCGCAGTTATGGCGGCCGATATCTGAGGTAATTCGCCCGAGCGGGTCTCCCGCGTAACTTGGCCGGCTGCCAAGGCGAGAAGGCGACTCGCGGTGATGCGTGGATTGTTCTTGAGGGCAATGCGCTCTGCATCGGTGCGCGTAATCGAGATTGTGGTTGTTGCGGGATTGATGAGAGGCCGCGGCAGATTCGCAGGCGCGGCTTGAGACTGAGATGAGTCAGGATTCGCAGCGGCAGCCGCAAGCGTCAAGGAAGCCGAGGAAGGCAGCGGGGCCGCGGGGAGATCGGCGGCGCTGGTCTGCGCCAGCGACGACAGAGGAGCGGTGAGCAGAAGACCGAGCAACCACCTTCTCATGCGGTCACCTCACTAGCCTGCGAAGCATCTCCTGGAAAAGCGTTGCCGGTGTGCTCTCCGCGAGCTTCGATGCGGCGATGGATGAGCAGATAGGCGCTCGGGACGAGAAAGACCGTAACGATACCGGAGACGGTAAGGCCACCGAGAATTGCGCGGGCAAGCGGTGCATACTGTTCGCTCCCCGCCTCCAGGGCCAGCGCCATGGGGATCAGCCCGAGCACAGTAGCGAGCGTGGTCATCAGAATCGGCCGCAGGCGTACCTTGCAGGCAGTAATGATCGCCTCTTCGAGCTTGAGGCCCTGCTTGCGAAGTTGTCCCGTGAACTCGACGATCAGGATACTGTCCGATACGACGATGCCCGTCATCATCAGAACCCCCATGAGACTCATGATGTTGATGGTGGTGCCGGTGACGAGCAGGAAGAGAATCACGCCCGAAATCCCTGGAGGGATTGCCAACAAGATGATGAATGGATCAACGAACGAGGCGAATTGCGCCATCAGAATGAGAAAGACGAGCACGATCGACATGATGAGGCCGATCGCAAACGACTTAAAGGACTGGTTCATGTTGTTCACGGTACCCCGCACAGTTAGGACAGTGCCATGAGGCGGGTGGATCCCTGCGACGATGCTATTTACGTCTTTGCTGATCGTAGCGAGATTTTCTGACTTGGGCATGACATAGATGTCGAAGACCCGCCGGAGCTGATAGTGATCGACTTCGGTTGGCGTGTTGATTGACCGGATCGACGCAACTGTATCCAGCGGAGTTGTAGTCTTGCCGTCTGCCGACCGCAACGGGATCTGCTTGAAATCATTGAGCGTTTGCACCTGTGTCTCCGGATATTGAACAGTGAGCATATAGTCGTTTCCGGTCTTCGGATCGATCCAGTAGCTCGGGGCGACCATGCCGTTCGAGGTCATGGCTGTGATGACGCTATCGACGATGGTCTTCGGTGTAAGGCCTTCGAGGCTTGCCTGCTGTCGATCAATGTTGAGAGCAAGCCCTGGGTAGTCGATGTCTTGAGGAATCAGAACATCGCTTACACCTTGGAGCGCGCGCATCTTTCGCGCAAGCTGCTGCGCGACGGCGTACCCTCCGTCCATGTCGTTGCTGCTGACCTGGATGTCAAAGGGTGCGGGAAGTCCTTGATTGACGATTGAATCAACGAGCCCTCCCGACTGAAAATAGGTTTCAATAGATGGAAGATCGGAGGCGAGCTTGGTTCGAACGCGCTGCATGTACGCAAAACTACTCAGACTGTGATCTTCTTTCAGGCTCACCTGGACAAACGCTGTATGCATTCCGGAGTTGGAGGTATAGATCGCCGAAAGATCGGGTGTGATGCCGATGTTCGAGACGATCATGTTGAGGTCTTTTGGTGCCACGACTTCACGCACATCCTCCTCGACGCGAGCGATGTATTGGTCGGTGAGTTCAATGCGGGTGCCGGTCGGAGCCTTGACGCTTATGACGAACTGACCTGGATCGGTACGAGGGAAATAGGCGCGGCCAAGAAAAGGAGCCAGCGCAAAACTGAGCGCCACGAAGATGGAAAACACAAGAATGACCAGCGCAGGCCTGCCTAGACAGGAATGGATCGCTTTGTCATAGTGCTTCTGCAGCCAGCCGAAGCCTTGGTTAAAGTGATAGACGGTCTTGGCGAAGATGTTGGTTTGACCGTGACCACCTCGCATATGCTCGGGGACCCGGTCGTCCTTCTCAGCGGACTCGTGCTCATGGTCATGCTTGGTGTGCTTGATAAAGCGAGAGCAGAAGAGCGGCACGACGGTCATCGCGACGACGTATGAGCAGAAGAGCGCGATCACAACTGCAAGCGCGAGCGCCGTAAATAGGTACTTACTAACGCCCGTGAGCAGCACCACTGGAAAGAAGACAATGGCTGTGCTGAAGGTTGCCGCCAACACAGCGAGCTGAACTTCTTTGCCGCCCTCCTGCGAGGCTTTGACCGGGTCTGAGCCCATCTCGAAATGACGAAATATGTTTTCGAGCACGACGACCGAGTTGTCGATGAGACGAGATAAAACGAGTGCCATGCCACCGAGCACCATCGTGTTGATCGAATTACCGAGTGCCTTCAGGATCAGAAAGGTCGCGATGCACGAGATCGGGATCGACAAGAGCACTGCAACCGTGGCGCGCACGTTTCCGAGAAATAGAAGGATCATAACGCCGGTCAGGCAAAGGCCGATCGAACCCTCACTGATGACGTTCTTGATGGCGGTTTTGACAAACACCGATTGATCGAAGACAACAGCGGTCTTGAGCTGCTGCGGGATATCGAGGAGATGGGCCGTGGCTTTGCGGATGCCATTGACAATGGTGATCGTGTTGGAATCACCGCCCTGCTTGAGAATTGGAATGTAGACGGAGTGCTGTCCGTCGACGCGCACGATGTTGGTCTGCAGCTGGCCGCCATCGACCGCATGGCCGACGTCGCCCACGAGGATGGAAGCATTGCCGACTGTCTTGAGAGGGATGCTGTTCACGTCGTCGGGCGTCGGCACCTGGCTGTTGGCGTAGATGTTGTAGTCCTTAGGGCCTATACGGACGTCACCTGCAGGCAGGATCAGGTTGGAGTCGTTGACTGCGTGGACGACATCCATAACACCAAGTTGCGAAGCTTGCAGCTTCAACGGATCGACGTAGATCATAATCTGCCGGTACGTTCCTCCGTACGGCTGAGGGACTGAGGCTCCCGGGACATTAGCCACCTGGTTTCGAACGCTGAACTGTGCCACATCCTTCAACTCTGTCTGACTCATACCGGCACCCTTCAAGGTAATCAGGCATACCGGAAGATTCGCTGCGTCGAAGCTGAGTACTACTGGCGGCAGCGTACCTGGGGGCAGGCGTCGCAGGTTTGCCATCGCCAGGTTCGAAATGCCGCTCACGGCCGCCGTTGGATCGGTACCCGGCTGAAAGTAAACCTTGATTAGGCTGACCCCGGGCAATGACCGCGATTCAATGTGGTCGATATTGCTGCCCAGCGTAAAGAAGCGCTCGTCGCTGTCTGTGATGTCAGATTCGATCTGCTGAGGTGGCATGCCGGCATAAAAGGTGGCCACAACCACGACAGGAATCTTGACTGGCGGAAACAGATCGACGGGCATGCCTGTGATAGCTGCCACACCGACTACGACGACAATCATGCAAGCCATGAGAATAAAAAATGGGTAACGAATCGCAAAGAAGGACATGGTTATCGGCCGCCCTTCTGAATCGATTGCTGATAGTTCTCGAGGTCGCTCATCGCAGGTTGCGGCATGACTTGCTCGCCGGGCTGTAGCTCTGACTGGCCACCGATGATAACCCTGTCTCCTGGCTGAAGCCCTGACGTGACCTCCTGAGAATTCGGACCGCTGATCCCAAGAACAATGAGCCGTTTCTGCACTCGATTGTCTCGATCGACCAGCATCACCGAAGGTTGGTCGCCTTGGATGATGGCGCTTACGGGAACAATGAGCGCATCGTTTTTCTGCTCCAGATTAAAGGTCACGTCTGCATACATCCCAGGGGTAAGCGTCAGGTCTGGATTGTTCACGTCTACCTCAGTCAGCATCGTCCTCGTCGCGTTGGATACGTCACGCGTGTAACGCACCACCGTTCCTGGGAACTGCTGGCTTGTCGCCTGCACATGGACCGTGACTTGCGAACCAACATGCACGAGCGGCACATCCCGTTCAGGTACCGGCATGCGGAGACGCAACACGTCGCTCTGTGCGAGCCTGACCACTGCCTGGTTCAAGCCCTCCGCGGTTCCCGCGGGAATGAGCGCACCCGTGTCCGCATACCGCATGGTTACGACACCGTTAAAGGGAGCCGTGATGGTTGCATACTGCACCATGCTCGTGACCCTGAGGTTCTCAGCTCGCGAAACGCCCAACTGTCCCTGCGCCGCGGCTACGGCAGACTTGGCTGCATCTACTTGTGAAGCCGCCGATCTGTCTTTCGCCAGAGCATCGTCAAGCTCTTGTGCCGCAACCAGGCCGGGCTGTTCGTCAGACGCCTGCTTCAAGCGCGTGTAATTGGCATGAACGGCCGCGTAGGTGGCCTGGTCCCGGGCAACTTCGTTCCGCAAACGCACTATGTTTTGCTCTGTCTGGGTAATACCCGCCTGCGCTCCAGCAACTTCGGCTTGCAATTCCGGGACTTCCAGCACGGCGAGCGTCTGCCCCTGATGTACGCGGTCCCCGATATCGACGTAGATGTGCCGGATATAGCCTGAAACTTTTCCGTGGACGTCGATCTCCTGAAACGCCTGGAATACTCCGGCGACGGTTAGCTGATTTGCGATAAAGCCAGCGTGGGCTGTGGCGACCGAAACAGCCGGAGACGCTGCCGGGGCATCCGTGGCAGCTTCCGTCCGATGGTGGGCATGCAGAAAATAGAACGATAGCAGGATTGCAGTCAAAACACAGATAGCAATCAGGAGCGGGCGCTTGGTGCGCATTAGAGACCCTCCTTCGAATGGATGTCTGAATTCATCCGCTGAAGGGTCTTATCTCCAGCGGCTAATCGAGAGAGCGTCCTTTGTCTGGTGGTGGTCGAAGATGGAGAATCGGAGCTCGACCGAGTGGTGACAGGTAGCTGACCGCCTCATCGCTCTGCCGATCAAATGAATAATCTTCAGTTCCTTGGGAAAGAGAGAAAAGAACCGCCATGCTGTGAGGTGGCTGAGATAATGTATGGCTGTTTGTAGCATGGTCTAATGCGTTCTTGGCGGCATCGCTGCCACGTGTGCACAATTTAGCCGGGGAACTTTGACGTTCCGCCTTGTAGAGCGACAACCTATAACTCGTGCCCCACGCAAAAACGGTGAATGCGAGGGAGATGCACAGGACACCATAAAAGGAGACCAAGCCCTTATGCATCGAACTCCGAGTTTGAGACAGGTTTTCCAAGTCAACCCTACACAGATTCTATCGAACCCACCAAGTGGTTAGATTGTTGAATGCGGGTATAGGTTGCTTCTTCCTTGGCGGAGCATTGATCCACTGTGCAGCGGCGATCTGATATTCGCACGCGACGGGCCGTTCGAGGCCGGGTCGATGCGGCCTGGGTCTGGAAGCAGACGAACAGCGAAGAGGTAATCCGGGCTGGGCAAGCGAGTTCTGGATCGCGGTCGGATAACCGCCAGTCCAGAAGTAGCCCACAACTCGGGGTGTAAGGTCTGAACGTCCAGTGGACTTGTGCGCAACGACCGAGAGCAAGCCCTACCTATCTAAAACCTCGTGTACTTGTAGCGTACTCAAGAACCGCGTTCGCTGCGTTTTGATCGGTTTGAGCGTCTAGCGCTTTCAATAACGTATTTAGAATCAATGCGGCGACTGAGACCGCAAAACAGTTTTTGTGATCATTTCGTGACTTTGATGGATTTGAGCGGCGACTTCGCTCCTTTGTAGCTTGCGCATTGCCTCCGCAATATCGGTTCGGCTCACAGCCGCGTGACGGTCGAAGACGCTGCTTGTCCGCCGGCCGCCGTTCTTCATGATTGCCGTCTCAGGGACTCAAGCGCGCCACAGATTGCGCACCGCAGTCCGGCGAAGGTCATGGAAGATGAGCCCGGAACATGTGCAGCGTTGGCTCCTGGACTTGGGGCAAGCCCTCCCGGATTCCATCGGCTCGGAGCAGTCGGCACAATCCGTCGTTCCGACTCCGATGTGCGTGCAAGCGCACTTTCCCGACTCGCGTACCGATCAATTCAGACACGCGCCAGCCGTGCGAGCGGCCACACTCTACGAGGGCGCGAAACCACAATTCAGCATCGGCCGCGAGAGCGCGAACTTGAGCATCCTGAAGCAAGCCGTTGCGCACGATGCTTTCTTTCATGCGGAGAAGGCGGGCGCCGCGTACCCATTGCTGCACTGTGAGTTTGGCGCAGGACAATATTATTGTGGTGACGGAGGCCGGAAAATCACAATCATTTTAGGTTTCCTTTATGAAATTCTTGCATATGCAGAACTAACTTCCAAATAGCATCGGATAAAAGCAATCAATGGACCACCGTTTGTTTATGATAACTCGGCCCAACAGGTCATGTGTGCCTTATAAGTCGCATTGCTAACTGAGTTAGCCTGTTTTCTGATTTTTTTCTTTACACCACTCTTATATTGCATCGCGTAAGACTTTGAAATGAGGAGAGTGGAATGACTCAGCTATTCCTCAGTGAGAGCCAACGCTTCTTAACCCGGCGACGCCAAACATCGAGGAGATCAGATACGCATGAAGAGTAACTTCAGGATAGCCATCGCATTCGGTACAGCAATCATCGCTTTCGCCGTTCAGGATTCTTGTCGAGCACAAGACACGACATCCAACCATAGCCTGGAAACCGCGCCGCACGCTGCCGCTACCGCTGCTCCAGTGAAGCCAACGTTGGTTGAGATCGCGGCATTGGAAGCGCCGGGAGTCAGCCCTGCTACAACAGCAAACGAGCCGGGAGCGCCACCAGCTTCATCGGGTGCCGCAACTCCCGCCGCATCCGATCCCGCTTCCAGCACGCCTTCCGCGCCGGCCACCGTCACCGTGCCGGTGAAGAACGATGCGGTCGTGAAAGAGCTGTTGGAGATGAAAAAACAGTTTGACCAGATGACCCAGATGCAGACCATCATGAAGGAACGCATGATGCGGCTGGAGACTGAGTTGAATACAGACCCCGCCACCGGCGACTCACTTTCCGCGGAACGGGACGCAAGCACGTTGCGCTCGGCGGAGGGCGGCGGTGCAAGCACTTCGTTGAGTTATGGCCAGGCTGCGGCGGTTCCGCCGCCCGCGGCGGCTCCGGCGCCTCCTGAGCTCGGCGCACAAACCACCACCAAGGGTGAACCGTTCCCTGGCGACTGGACCTGGACAAACAACAACGGCCACCAGACCGACAGTCCCATGGCCACCAAGTACTTCACGCCCGAGTTCCGCGCCGACGCCAACTACACCATCGACATGAACCACCCGGAGGACGACACGCTCGGCGGTTCCACTGAAACCTTCCGTTCCGATGAATGGCAGCTTGAGCAGATCAGCATCGGCGGCGACATTCGCATCGACAACGTGCGCGGACGCTTTCTCTGCCTGTGCGGCGGACTTTGGTCGGTCACTACTACGCGCAACGATCCAAGCGTCGTTCGCGGCAGTTGGGATCTCTCCGGAGCTTACAAGTATGTTGCTGAAGGTTGGGGCGGCTATCACTGGGACGTGGATCACGGCATCAATTTGGACGCCGGCATTTTTGTCTCCTACATCGGCCTCTTCAGCTACTACAACTTCGACAACTGGACTTATCAGCCTTCGTTCGTCTCTTCCAATACCCCGTGGTTCTTCAACGGAATCCGCCTTCAGTGGTTCCCCACGTCCAAGCTGAAGATCGAGCCCTGGTTCATCAACGGCTGGCAAACCTACGCACGTGCCAATGGCAAGCCCGGTGTTGGAGGACAGGTTTTGTGGCGTCCTTCAGGGTGGTTTGAATTGGTCAGCAATAACTATGGCCTCGGCGAAGACGATCCGCTCGAGCAACAGAGCCAGCTCTACGGTGGCACTGGCGCGACTCGCTCCCGTGTCCACACCGACAACAGCATCGAGGTGAAGTACTATGACAAGCCCAAGAAGACCCTGGACAAGATGGCCTTCACGCTTACCGGCGATCTTGGCTGCGAATACGGCGGTGGCCCTCCCAGCGGCTCGTACGCGGTGGGCGGCTTGTCGCCGGAGCAGGGATCCAGCGACACCTACTCGGGCGGCGTCAACTGCCACAACAGCGCCAACGGCAAGCCCAAGCAGTCCTTTGCGGGCTGGATGGCGTACCAGCGCTTCTGGTTTAAGAAGGATGTCTTTGCAATTACCCTGGGCGGCGGCCAGATGACCAACCCAGGCCGTTACCTTACGCTGTTGCCCCCAATCAACGCCGCCACGGCTGTCACCGGCTCGCCTTACTACACAGAGAATCCCGGCGACCGCGCTCAAATGCATGACGGTACCTTTACGTTCGACTACATGCCCAGCCAGTTCATTACCTTCCGCTGGGAAACGGGCTATCGCTATTCCGACACACCCTATTGGACCGGCCGTGGCGGCATCACGCCTCCCGGCGGGGACAATGGCTCGCCCTCTGACTACCAATGCGCCGCAGGAGGAGACGCGGGCGCAGGCTACTTCCCCACCGCAGCCGGAGCTGCGAACTTTGCGACAGGCCAGGCGCAGGCAATTTACAACTGCCAGCAATCGAACCTGTCCAACGGCTTCAGCGCTCCCGGCGACAAGAGAGCGCTGTGGTGGCCCGATCTGCGAACCAACCAAACCGTGGCCACAATGGCGGTCATGATCCGGTTCTGACAACGGATTTGTACAGACGCCTCTCGAAGGTCAGTGGCACCGGGATTGTTCGCAACTCCGGTGCCACTTCGGGATTGTGGCGGGCGTAACCGGCCTAATATGTGTGATGTAAAATGGCTGCGTCAGCCGGTTTCCGGCAGCAGATGAGAACAGCGCCGGCGTAAATATCCCGGAGCATGGGCCGTCGGCGGCTCGAATTGGCAATTGAAAAAGAACGATCGGTCTGGAAAGGAGTGGTTTATGTTGACACGTAGACAACTTGTATCGGCGATGGCCGTGCTAGGCGCAACGGGAACAATGCCCGTGATTGCAGCTCAAGAGAAGGACACGCTTCCGAAGCCGCCAGACAAGCTGGTGCTGGGGCGAGAAGAAGTGAAACAACTGCTGCTGCTGATGGATACCGACAAGAACGGAAAGATATCAAAGAAGGAGTGGATTGATTTTATGTCAGCGGAATTCGACAGACTGGACACCGACAAGAGCGGCGAGTTGGATGTTAGAGAAATAGCCCAGTCTCGGTTGCGCGCCACACGCCACGCAAATACAGGCAAATAGCTTTTAACTCTTTTCGCCGTGTTTGTAGGCGCGAGGACGGGACATTGAATACATATCCAGAGAGTGACTCCCAGGGCACTATTCTCCTGGTAGACGATGACGGTTCCGTGCGGCGGGCGTTGCGCGTGACTTTGTCGGGCTTCGGTTTCAAGGTCATCGAAGCGGCCAGGGGAGAGGAGGCGGTGCCGCTTGTGCGCCTGGCCAGGCCCGATGCGGTGCTGCTGGATGTGGATATGCCGGGAATGGGGGGGGTGGAAGCATGCCGGAGGATGCACGGCGCGAGTCCGCGTGTCCCAATTCTTATGCTGACAGCGATGGACGGTGAAAACGACAAAGTGATGGCGCTGGATGCAGGTGCAGACGATTACATCACGAAGCCATTTCGGCTTCGTGAGTTGTTAGCAAGGTTGCGCTCCGCTGTTCGCAGAAGAAATGCCAAGGCCACCAATCAGTGTGCTCCGATTCACCGGGGCCAGCTCGAATTGGATCAGGCAAAGCACCGGGTGCTAAAACGCGGCCTTCCGCTGCATCTGACGCCAAAGGAATTCAAGTTACTCTGTCATCTTATGCTCAACGCAGGTAAGCCAGTTCCCTACATTCGGCTATTGGACGCTGTTTGGGGCCCAGGTTATGGAGACCGCTTTGTGCATCTTCGAATGATTGTCAGTCAACTGCGGAGAAAAATAGAAGACGATCACCTCGAGCAGCCATATCTTCAAACGGTGCATCAATTCGGCTATAAGTTCGTTGACCAGAAATCCTTAAGCTAAAATTCGCGCATCGTATTCGAAGGCGTTGGGAGCCGATTTCCGGACTGTGGTTCGCGCTGTTGATTTTCACCCAAGACCGGCTATTTGAGACCCACTGCCGACGGACCATAAGAGCGCGGGACCTGGGTCTTAGGCCCGCTGCGGAGCTCTTATGAGGAGACGCTCGTCCGTCAAGGCGAGTTGGGGGTATGCAAGGCCGGGCACACTCAAGCAGAAGCGCGCCGCGGTGCTCGCGCTTATTGCCTTACAGGCCTCGTCTGCCGCTGATCAGATTGAAGATCAACACAATAACTGCGATGACGAGAAGAATGTGGATGAGCCCACCCGCGATGTGGAGCGTGAAGCCCAAAAGCCACAAAACCAGAAGAACCACGAAGATTGTCCAAAGCATGTAAAATCCCTCCTTCGCATTGCGGGCGCCCGACGGCTGCGAACTGCCGGGGCGCCCGCGTTAAATTCAAACTTCTTGCTAGTTAGATGCGACGGATTGAGCCTTCGCGCCCCTGACTGCATTTAAAAATGAATTAGCCGAGGCCGGCACGGGTTGATGACCATCCAGAATGTGGCGTGTGGAAACGTCGTGACCGTAAGTGGCTTCGGTGGAATCGTCATCGCGGCGAATGGCCGCGCCGGTCAAGGTGAGTCCGGCAAAGGCGCCACGGGCGCGCGAGTAGGTGAGAACTTCGGTATTGAGCTTCCAGTCGGTGTCGGCGGAAGCGTGGCGTCCAACCGGTCCGGCTGCTGCGGAGGCGTCGCCGCCCAGCTCAAAGTTGCTGTTGATCAAGTGCTTCATCCCGTCTTCGTTCTGGATAATCATGACCAGATCCACGCCTTCGACGCCGATCTGCAATCCCCAGCTTCCGCCGGTAATGGTAAAGAATGCGGGAGCGCTCCATCCGTTTTCAGTGCGGCAGGTGGCAACGCCGCGGCCGTTTTCCGCGCCGAAGACAAAGCCGCCCTTGAGCATGTGGGGAACAACGGCAATGCACTTGGCGTGATCCAGAACTTCTTCCGGAATGCCTCTATCGGGCGCAGACATGATTTCGTGCAGAACCCTGCCCGCATGATCTAACCGGTCGTCGGTTGCTTCGCGATTCGATCCGGCCCAAGCGATGCTGGCCATGCTTGCCATGCCGAGGATTGCTGCAAACGTCATAAGCTTCTTCATGTAATTCACCTTTTTTCTACCCATGCGCAGCGTCACTTGCTTCCGCGCACTGAGGCGCACTAGGTAACTTCAACTGTAGACAGTTGTGGCTTCGCAGTCTGAGCAGAAGAGCACAGAGTGGCGGCGGCCCCGCGTCGCGTGTTTTCGACGTGGCTCAAACTGCTCAGACCTTTCGGATCGCGGCGGCTAAGCTCGATCACAGCTTGAGTTCCCACTTCAAATCAGGAACTTCAACGGCACTGCGATGCCTAAATCGACCTTTCAAATGTTGAACCCACAGAGGTGGACCGATGAATAAGGACCAGGTAAACGGCAAAGTCGACGAATTGGTTGGAGCCGCCAAGCGCAAGGCCGGCGAACTGACAAACGATGTCCCCCTCCAGGTGAAAGGTGCGGCTCAGCAGGTTAAAGGCAAGTTTGAGACCGCATGGGGCAAGGCAAAAAACGCCGTTGAGGACGCCAATGCAAAGGATGCAGCCCGTCACGCCGACGAGAAAAACACGGCGCGGCCGGGGCCCGATGTTTAGCTGGCAGACGACCGCGCGGCGAACCTCGGACATATTGAAGAGAATTGCCTGTCTTTCTCCGCGCCAGAGTGTAATTTGGCATGACTTGCAGGCGCTTGCCTTCACGTTAGTGTTTCGGTTTGCGCGCTGATCTACCAGCGTGCAATTGGGCCGGCCAAAGTTATGCCGGGAGTTTAGGCCGAGCGGGTTGCTTTCCCGGGCCGCGCAGGCCTTTTTGCGGCATCGATTCTGCGCAGGCTTTGGACCTTCAAAATGGCATAGCCCACGCTTGCCACGAGCAAGGCGACGAAGATGCAAAGCAGCGGCTTCGACCACTTCTCAAGGCTACCGGAAAACAAGCGGACCATTCTGCGTCCATAGGCAACGCCAAGCCACGCCACAAATGAATAGCGCAGGGCGCGGGCTACGCCGAATACGATGAGAAATCGCCGGCGCGAAACGCCCAGCGCCCCCGATGCTAAAGCGAAGGGCAAAAGCGGAATGGGCGGGGGCAGCAAAGCCGGAAGGAAGACGGCGAGAATGCTGTGACGCTCGACCCACTGAACCACTTGCCGAAGAAGACGTGCCGGCACATAACGCTCCAGCGCCGCTTCTCCACCTTTGCGGCCGATGTGCCAGGTGGAATAACCGCCCAGGATGCTGCCCGCAACAGCGCAGGGAACGAGCAGCCAGGGATCCCCGCTGTGCGCCACCAGCCACAGCAGCAACAAGTCGGTGCTACCTGGAAGCGGCAATGGGATCGGCGAAGAATCAACGATCGCAACCGAGAAAAGACCCAGCGCTCCCAGGTGCGTGAGCCATTGCGGCATGAGGGAGTGCTTCGCGCGCGGCGCATGCGATTGAGCGGCAAGAAGGAGGGATGCGTCCATAAAAATTGCTCTCAGGTTATGCGCGTCGTGGCGAATTGAGTTTCGTGGTCTCCTACCCATTCCACGATAAGACCGTGGAATGGATGGGGCACGGGGCAGTTATGAACGCGCGCGGTAGTTCAGACAGAGGATTAGATGCGAGAACTATTGCGCCGGGGCATCGTGAAACGCAAGCCAGTAGTACCGCCGCCAGCAAAACATGCAGCGTACCGGCCGCAGCGCAAACATGCTGAGCAGGCCATCGATCGGGCGCAGCTCGGCCGGCTTGAACTTGAGCGAATTGCAGTGGGGGCATTCGCGCCGTATCCACAGCAGCCGTGGCACCCAGGTGGGCCAGTTCCGGCTTGAGAAATTCATTTCTAACCCTCCTACGGGCCGGAAACCAGGTCGCGTTGCTGCGTGTTTCCTTCCGATGGACTCGAGTTCGCATCGAGCCATGCCAGCAGTGTGCGGATGCTGCCGGTGGCCAGTGCTATCGAAGAGTCCGCAGCCCCATAATAGAGGTTGATGGAATCGCCGTCAGCACCGATGGTTTGCCCGCATGGAAAGACGACATCCTTAACGTCTCCCCCGCGCTCATAACTTGCCTCCGGACCAAACATCCAAGAGTCTCCCCGCTGCAGGCAAATCTCCGGCTTTTCCAGGTCAAACAGCGCCAGCCCGAGGCGATAAATGCTTCCCGACGCCGTTTGCCGCACACCGTGGTAAATGGTCAGCCATCCTTTTTCCGTCTCAATCGGCGGAGAACACAGGCCAATCTTGTTGGCATCCCACCAACCGCCGCGACGCGCCTCAAGCATGATCTTGTGACCGCCCCAATGACGCAGATCGGGGGAGTAGGAAATCCACATATGCGCGCCGAGCGTTGTCACCGGGCGATGAATGAGAGCCCAGAGGTTGTTGATTCTTCGCGGAAGCAAAGCCGCGTCTTTGTCCTCCGGTTGCATGATGACGCCGTACCGCTCAAAGCTCTTGAAGTCATGGGTCAGCGCGAGGGAAACGCCAGGCCCGCCGCGCGCGAACGATGTGTATGCGATTGCGTATTGCCCAAGTTCAGGGACGTAGGTGATGCGCGGATCCTCGATGCCCCAGATCTCCTCAGGAAAGTCCTGGGGACTTGCCGGCAGCGTCGGCTGCGAATCGATGACCCAGTTATTAACCCCATTGGCTGATCGCGCGGCGCACAGGTGAGACAGTCCCCGTCGGTCTTCGACGCGGCACAGCAGCAAAGTATCTCCGTCGGCCAGCCTGGCAACTCCGGCGTTGAAAACACTGTTGATGGGGTACGGCCAATCGCTATGGGTAAGGATTGGGTTGCCAGAAAAGCGCGTAAACAGGGAAAGGCCCGTATTTGCCTCCACATGAACATCGGTGGAGATGGAATCTTCCGGTACATCCGGAGCGAAGGTTGTGTTCAAGGGGAGGTGCTCATTTCAAGGTGCCGTTCGTTTACGTTTGTCACTTTGGCCTCTTGCATCTCGAGCAGGGCCATCAGGAACGAAAGCGTCGATTCCGCTCCCTGGTTTTCATTGATTCGGTCGGGATGAAGGCCGTCTCTGCAACCGCCTGTCGTGGCATCATAAAGCGGCGCCCGCAAATCGTTCTTGCCGAGGAACCAGCGAAAGACGCGCTGTGCCTCCTCAAACCATAGTCCTTCTTCGGTCAGCCTGTATACCTCAAGGCAAACTGAGACGGTGGCGCATGCCTCCACGGGCTGCTGATCGAAGCGCGCCTTCTCATTTCCTTCTATATAGAAGCCGTTTGACCCGATGGGCACAAAGATCTCTTCATCGCCGCGGTGCTGCTCAGCGACAAGCCACTTGAGAGAATCCATTCCGGCTTCGATCATTCTCTGGTTGTCGCTTCTCCATCCAGCCAGAATCAGGGCCTGCGAGAGCCTGGCGTTCGAATAGGAAAGGCTCTTCTCAAACCACTTCCATGAAGCGGTGTGGCAGCGCTCGTATATGTCAAGGAGGCGATTCGCGAGCAGGTTGCGAGCGTTCTGGATGGCGCGGTCGCCGGGAAACCAATCTAGATAGGCCTGCATGCCGAGAATGCAAAATGCCCAGGCGCGCGGACTGGTGAACTTGAGCGTTGCGGGAACCGCGTCCTCAAACAGCCTTCCGGCTGCTCCTCTCAGGCCGGCATCTCGTGAATGGCCGAGCAAAGTGCCCAGCGACCACAAAGCGCGGCCATGACTGTCGTCTGACCCAACGTCTTCAAGCCAGCGGCGATCGTAGCCGAGGAAGTTTCTGAACCTTCCCGTATCTGTATTGAACGCAAGCCACAAAAAAGCCAGGTAGCGATGAGAGAGGATAGAGTAATCCAGTTCGTCGCGGATGAACGGATTTTGGCCCAGCAGTGTAGACACAATCAGCGCACGCGCGTTGTCGTCGGTGGTATAGCCCTCGCTTGAATTCGGAACGGAGAAGATTGCATGTTGCAAAATGCCTGTGTCGTCAGTCATCCTCAGCATTTGAGAGGTGTTGAGCGCGGGCAGAGTGTCCGCAGTGTTCTCGGCAACCTCGTCTTTAGCGGTTGCCCTGGGCTGAAAATTGCGCTCGAAGCGTGCGCGTTGAAAACTCGCCATGTATTTTCGCGCCGTCGAGGGCCATATTGTGTCGCGCGAATAAAGGTAGGCGCGCTTCCGCATCGCGTGCCGCTCTCCAGGATTATCGAGCAGCCGCAGGACCGCTTCAGCAATGGCAGGGGGATCCTCGAAGGGCACGATGACCCCTCTCGAATCCGCCAGCAATTCCTTTGCGTGCCAATAGGGCGTTGAGACAATCGCCTTCCCAGCTCCAAGCGCAATGGCCAGCGTTCCTGAAACAATCTGCGCCTCCTGCCGGTAAGGCGTGATGTAGATATCCGCTGCGCCCACGTGCTCAATCAGCTCCTCAGTGCTGACAAAGCGATTAACGAGAATCAGGTTCGATGCGACTCCAAGTTCCTGTGCCAAGGTCTGAAGTTGTTCGCGATAACGCTCGCCCTCGCGCCGACGAATTTGCGGATGCGTCACTCCGGAAACGACATACACCACGTTGGGATGCCTTGCGAGAATCGCAGGCAACGCTCGGATCACGTTTTCGATTCCCTTGTTCGGCGAAAGCAGGCCGAAGGTCAGCAACACCGATTTTCCTTCGGCGCCGAAGCGGTCTTTGAAATAGTTGGGATCCATGAACTGAAAGTCCGGCACGCCGTGCGGAATGATGTCGATCTTTTCGTCTGGGACCGCGTAGACATCGCGCAGCAGTTGCGCTGCCTGCTTGCTCATAACAATGAGGCGATCTGAAAGACGCGCGATCTCTTCGAGCACCTTGCGCTGATTGGGATCCGGATCGCGCAAAACGGTGTGAAGCGTTGTTACAACCGGCATCTTCAGCTTGCGCAGCAAGGTAAGAATGTGACGGCCGGCGATTCCGCCGTAGATTCCATATTCGTGCTGCAAAGAAACAAGATCGTTGCCGTTGAAGTTGAGAAACTCGGCGGCCCGCTCGTAGGATGCAATATCCTCCTGCTCCAATTCCAGGCGCACCTGATCAGGATACTGGTAGCTTGACTCAGGATCGTTGACAGGAACCGCAAACAACCGGCCTGTGCCGTATTCGGCTGCAAGGGCGGTGCATAGGTCTGTGGTAAAAGTTGCAATGCCGCACTGACGCGGCAGGTAGTTTCCGACGAATGCAATGCGCGTCGGTAATGGAAGAGTGCATAACTTTGGCACGGCCGGCGAAGAGACTTTAGCTTGAATGCGGGTGCTCTCCTCGTGATGATTCGTTCCTATAAGAGACATTGTGCCCTGCTTTCGCTTTGGATCGTCCGTGGAGCCTCACGGTGCAATCCGTCTCTGTTTCGATTCTCTTGCTTACGCCCGTTGTGGGTCTTTCAGCCTGCTTCCCGCGGAAAATGGTGAGGTACCTGAAGAGCCTGGCGCCATCGAAGACACTAATCCCCAACTCGGCTTGAAGTTATTTGTTCCTTTAGCCGGCGAGAATGAATTGTTACGCTTTCGGAGGGACGAGCGGGCTCTGCAAAGAGTGCTCCATGGAGAAATCTTCAACAAAGCCTGCCGCATTCGCTTTTGTGCCGGCCAAGTCCATCTCAGCCGCGCCGGTTGCATGAACCTCGGTTCCTAACCGCGCTGCCGCCCGCGCCTTGGCTCGCCGGGCTGCAAAGTGCTTTGGAACATCGATTTTCTTGATAAGGCTCATGGCCGCTCCATTGGTTCGGTTGCTGACTTCAACGTTGCTCGAATGGAGCGCAGCCTGGATGGCTGAAGGCGAGAAAGGGGAGTTACCCCTGCCTCAAGCATACACGTGAAACACTTTGCGTGCCGGCAAGCCATAAAAGCACCTATAACTCAGATTTGGCCGAGTAGCAGGAGGATAATAACAATCAACAAAAGAAGCCCCAATCCTCCGCTCGGGTAGTAACCCCAGTTTCTGCTATGCCCCCACCGGGGTAATGCGCCAAAGAGAGCCAGCACGAGAATCACGATTAATATTGTTCCAAGCATCTTTCACTCCTGGCTCTCTCTCAACCACTTACATGCGCTCAAAAAGCTCATCGAAAACCGTAATTGTAAGACGGCTCAATTAGTTCAAGCTTCCCGTAGTTACAGTTTTTGGCGTTCCAATTGCGTCTCCGGATACAACCAGCTCGACCCTACGGTTTTCTTGCCTACCTGCGGAGTTATCGTTCGAGGCCACCGGCAAACTGTTACCAAAGCCCTTTGCGCTGACCGAGTTCGCTTGCACTCCTTCTTGAACCATGTAATCGCGAACGGCACCTGCGCGATTCTCTGAGAGCGTCTGATTCATGTCGTCGCCGCCCACGTTGTCGGTGTAGCCGCCAACTTCGATGTTGAGGCTTGGATAAGCGATGAGGATTCCGGCAACCTTGGCTAGCTTTTCACGGGCGCCCGGCTTTAGAGTGTATTTTCCCGTGTCGAAAAGCACATCGGACATGCTCACAATGAGTCCCCGTGCGCTGTCGCGGGTTTCGAGAATCAGGTTGAGTTGCGCAGACAATTGCGCGCGCATGGCTGCTTTGTCGCTATCGGACTGGCGCACATCCTGTTGAGCCTGCTCTGCAATGAGGCGGGCTTTATCCGCATCGGCCTGTGCTGCCGCGACTGCTGCTGCCGCTGTGGCCTGGTTTGCAGCCAGATCGGCCTGTGCCTTGGCTGCTGCCGCTTGCGCATTTGCCGCATCGGACTGGGCCTGGCCCGCCACCGCGGAAGCATTGGCGGCCTGAGCTTGCGAACTTGCCAGCGCATCGCTCGCAGCCTGGCGCTCGCTTGCAATGCGAAGCTCATCAATCTTCTTCACGGCGATTTCTCGCGCGTCTTCCGCAGTCTGCACTGCCTGCCGCGACGCGGCAATCAGCGGCTTTTTTTCAGAATGCGGAGTTATGGCGTCATCGTCGGCAACTTTCATCAGTTCCACAGCGTGCCGATAGCTTTCGCCGGCATACTGCTCTGCCCCTTCCGATTGGGCGATGCGCAGCGCATTTCGCGCCTCGTAGAACTCCAACGGCAGGTTGGCATTTAACACTACCGGGTCGAACTTGTAGCCGGTGGGCAGATACCCGCCGCGCTCCATCAGTTCGTACTTCGCGTCCACGGCTTCACTGGTTGCCCTGGTGTCTGGACGAACAACGTTTTCGAGCACCACCACATCACTGGGCTGGCGAACGGCAAAATAAGGCTCCGCGGTAACGATCAGCGCGAATGCCTGCATATCTGTGGTTGCGGTCAGTTTGCTGCGAGAGTTGTCGCCCACCAGCACTTCACCTAAATTTGCTGCACGTCCCTCAGGTGAAATGGCCCATAGGACATAAGTGAGATATTCGCCGCCGAAGGTTGTGGGAACCTGGAGGTTTCCGAATTCCGCTTCGACTTCCAGGGTGCCTCGCTTGCTGCGCACCTTGGCCCTGCCGTCGGCGGAGGGTAACAATGCAGTACCGGAAAAATCGACATCCGTAGCTCCACTGCGGTGGCGATAGTTGATCGCCTGGACAGTGCGGCTGATTTCAACTACCCGGTATGTGCTCACGGGGCTTGTAACTTCGACGGTCGTCGTTACTTGCTGGCCGGCGAGTGCAAGCGTGCTTAAGCCAAGTGCGCTTCCTACTGCGAAAAGATAAATGCGTTTCAAGAGAGCTCCTACGGGCGGAAGTCCGCCCTGTTGCGTTGTTCTTTCATTGCGTTGGCAAAAACATTTGCACCAGCTTCACTGGATTGAGTTACCCTTTGCCGACGTGGAACTGAGTTATGTAGCTCATAAGGTTGAATACCTTGAGAAGCCAAATGACCACGCCAATCACCACTACGAGATTCAGAATTCCCTTGATCTGTCCCTGCATGGGGATGAGGTTGATCAGCCATAGCAAGACGCCGATAACTGCAAGCGTGATAACAAGAGTGACAAGGGACATTTGATGTTCTCCAATCGCGGTCATAAAGCTGTTTGAATGCAGCTGGGATCGTCGATCGACCCAGCTTTAGCGTTGTTTTGGTCTGCCACTGTCCGCCGCTAAGCCCGATCGCATCGAGCGCAGCGACAAGACGTCCCTGTGCTCTTCCGCATGAAAAGAGATGCTGCGCGGGAACAGCGTTATTTCCGTTTCTCTTCTTCAGGCTTTGGTGCTGCTTTGGGCGCTGGCCTTGCCGCAGGTTCAGCCCTGGCCACTGTTCTTGCTTCCAGCCTTGGCGCTGCCGCGGGTTTGGGTTCAGTTCTTGCTACCGGCTTTTCAGCCGCCTTTGGCGCCGCCTTGGGCTCAGTTTTTGCTACCGGCTTTTCTGCCGGCTTTGGCGCCGCCTTAGGTGCAGTCCTCGCCGCCGGCTTCTCGGCCGGCTTTGGAGCTGTTTTCGGCGCCGCTTTGGGTTCAGTCCTGGCCGCCGGCTTCTCAGCTGCGTTTGGTGCGGCCTTCGGCGCAGCTTTTTCTGCGGGTTTGGCTTCAGCCTTCGCTGCTGGTGCAGCTTTAGGGGTAGTTTTTTCTGCCGGCTTGGCCTCAGCCTTCGCGGCTTGCGCGGTCTGTTTTGGCGTGGCCATTGGCTTAGCTACAGCCAGCGTCTTCGGGTGCCCGCCATTGGCCTTGGCATAGGAAGTCTTGTCGGCCTTGGCCGCCGCCGCGTGCTGGGTCTGAACCGGGGTTGGATTTGTATGCGGCTGTTTTGCGGCTGCCTGCTCCGCGGGAGTGGCCGCGTGCTGAACTCCGCCTGGACCGCCGTTGTAAGCCACATGATTTGGATTGGCCACAATGCCCTGCTGCACAATGGTCTGATTGATATACGTGGTGTGGATGACGGTTACATTCACCTGCGTGACCGCGGTGTTGTAGGCAAAGTTGCCGCCGCGCCACTCACCACCGGCAAAGCCTACGCCGCCGAAGCCGAACCCGTAGTTCACGCCGCCGTAGTAACCTACCGTCTGGCCCCAGTAGCCACCATGAAATCCATACTGGCCGTTGTTCCAGCCCCAGTAGGGAGGGGTCCACAAACCACCGGCGAACGGAGCCGGAACCCATGCGCCGGGAACCCAGAAGTAGTCGCCATCGTCCTGTGAATATGCCCAGTAGCCGGGCGTCCACATCAGGTTCGGCTGGGGACACATTGGCTGCACATAGACCGGCAGCTCAGGCGGAGCGAATCCCACGTTGAAGCTGAAGCCGACACTGAATTGAGCGTGCAAGGTCGCCGGTACAACCGAAACGAGCAGTGCGAGAATGAGCAGATTGGTTGCGCGAAACAGGCGCATAGGTAGAACCTCCTAGTTCTTCCTTGCCTGTTCCGTTGAGATTTGGATTCAATCCGGGCGGTCGCGGACAAGGGAGTTACTCCTTCACCCTAGACCGGTCCAATTTTTCTGGCTGGTCAAATGCGCTCATGTTCTTCCACTTGAGCCGGCGAAACCCATTGCTCCCATCGCCACAAGCCATTAACGCGGAGGTCCGTGCGGCACCCATGCAAGATCGCCGCTGAGGACATAAATTGCCAGCGCGCCCGCCATTAGGAACGCACCTACCCAAAACCGCCAATCACGATGCATCCGTCGCCAGTAGGGGCCGGGATCGGGCTCGCCGCTGTCGCTGCTGTTTCCTTCAGGATTGTGCTTGTTTCCGGTCATCTCTTCTCCGTTGGCTATTGCTTCTGCGATTCCGCGACGGGAGCTTGATCAGGCCGAGCGGCATTGGTTACAGCCGCGTTGCCTCCCGGCTGCGGTTTGTCGGCCGGCGTCTCGGTTCCCGGCGGATAGATGAGAATCTGGATCGAACCCCAGTCCGCATCCTTGGCGTCGCCCTGGCTCGCGGCTCCCTGCTTGCCCAGTCCCAGGGTCTTCAGCTGGCTGTCGTCAAAGCCGAAGTTTTCGACCAGATACTGACGCACCACCATGGCCCTGGCTTCGGTAAGCACCAGGTCCTTCTGAGTATCGCCTTCCATGCCGGCAGAAGCAACCACAACCGCAAATCCGAATTGATTTCCCGCCAGAAACTGGCCGCCGTCATTGAGAGACTTCTGGTTCTTCAGCTTGGCCGAGTCGCGACCATCGAAGAGCTGCTTCGCCGAATAAGTAAACGACTTGAGCGGTGCGCCCTGCGGAAGCGCCGATATTCGATTTGACGTCAAGTCGCTGGAGTCTTCATATCCGCGCTTCTTGAAATAACCGCTCAGCAGGAAGTTATGCTTCAAAGCTTCCATATTTTCCTGAAAGTCAGTCACTCCGGCCTGCGCATGCTGCACCGTGTCGTTAAGAGAAACTGTCGTCTGTTGCAGGTTGTTATACATGTCCCTGTCATTCACCAGCGCTCCCACCGTTCCCTGGCCGGAATCGATCTTGCCGGTCACTGAGTTCAGATGCGCGGTTGCTTCGGTCGCATTCTGCACGGCTTGCTGACTGCTGTCGAGAATGCCGCTGGCCTTCTTGAGCATTTCTCCCATCAGCAGGGGCGGTATGCTCTGAATGGTTTCACCGTCTTTAACATCGGCCTGGCCGGCGGAGCCAAACGATATTGCAACGTACTGATTTCCCAGCAGCCCCTCGGTTTCGATCGAGGCCACTGAATCTTGCTTGATGATCTCGTGGGTGGGTTTGTCGAGATCCATCACTACGGTGACCTTGTCGCCGGGCTTGTGGGGCAAGTCGATGCTATGGACGGTTCCGCTGTGAACTCCGCCCACCTGCACGTCGGCCCCAGCGGCGAGGCCTGCAACGTTGTCGAATTGCGCCTTCAACGTATACGTCGAGCCGAAAAGATATTCCTTGCTTCCGATAATAAAGACGCCAGCGGCAAGAAGTGCCAGCGTGACAATGATGAATGCTCCCAGGCGCGCCACTCTCGACATATATCCCTCCTACGACTGCTTCAGAAACTCTTTTACAAAATCGATTTCACTGTGTTGCAGATCTTCGAACGTACCGTCGATGACCACAAGACCTTTGTCCAACAGGGCCAGGTGGCTGGCAATCGTTTTGGCACTGTGCAGATCGTGCGTGACTACGATGGATGCCATGTGATGCTCGCGCTGGAGCTTGAGGACAAGTTCGTCAATCTCTCCGGAGCTGATGGGGTCGAGGCCGGCCGTGGGCTCGTCAAGGAGCAGAATCTCCGGCTCCAGCGCGAGCGCGCGTGCCAGGCCAACGCGCTTTTGCATTCCTCCAGAGATATCGGAAGGCATCTTGTCGATGTCGCGTTCCATTCCAACTTCGGACAGCAATTGCCTGACCCGATCGGTGCGCTCAGACTTCGACATTTCACTGCGATGGTGATCGAGGGGGAAAGACACGTTTTCGCCAACCGTAAGTGAGTCGTAAAGCGCCGCGTGTTGAAACAGGAATCCCATCTTTTTTCTGATTTCGCCCATTTGATCGAGGAGCAGACCGCCGATGTCGTGACCATGAATGCAGATCGATCCGGAGTCGGGCCTGGTGAGGCCGATGATGAGTCTGAGCAATACGCTCTTGCCTGTTCCGCTGCGTCCCAACACGGCCAGCGTCTCGCCGCGGTTCACGCTCAGGGTGATGCCATTCAGAACCGCGTGGCCGTCGAAAGCCTTGTGCAGGTTTTCAACGGCGACAGCGGGCGGGTCTCCCTCATGCCTGAGGTCCGCTTGCTTTGCCGAAATGTCATAGGCTGTTGCCATCTTTGTTTCAAGTCCTTTGATTCGGCGGCTACGGAAAAACAACGAGAATGAACTTGACCAGCACAACGTCTGCCAGGATGACGAACAGCGATGAGAGTACCACCGAGTTGGTTGCGGCGCGGCCCACGCCCTCAGCGCCGCCGCGTGTGCTCATCCCCTGGAAGCACGCAATGAGGCCGATGATGAGTCCAAACACGGAGGTCTTGAATGTGGGCGGCAGCAGATCGTGCAAAGTGCTGCCGCGAAAGCCAAGGTCGATGAACTGCCGGAATGAAACCGGCTCGACCAAAGTTTGTGCGAGCCAGCCCATCACCACGCCGCACGCATCCGCGGCGATGGTTAGTAGAGGGAGCATCAAGATGCAGGCCAGAATGCGGGTGGCCGCGAGGAGCCTGTATGGGTTGATGGCGGAGGCTTCGATGGCATCAATCTGCTCTGTGACCTTCATCGACGCCAGTTCCGCGCCAATGCCCGCGCCCACACGACCGCTGACCACGAGACCGGTGATGATGGGCCCCATCTCCAGGACAATGGAGTAAATTACGGCCGCGGGAAGCATGGACTTGGCCCCGAATCGCGACAGGCTGGAACGGGTTTCCATCGACAGCACAACGCCCATTGCCGCGCCGGCCAAAGCAACCAGGGGTAGAGACTTCGAGCCGACATCGTCGAGCTGCTTGATCAGCTCACGCCACTCGAACGGCGGCGTCACGGCGGCACGCAAAACCTGCCAGGAAAAAATGCCCAGGCCCCCGAACCACTCAAAAAAATCGCCGAACACCCCAAAGGCGGAGTCCACTATCGACGGCGCGGCTACTGACCGCGCCTTTGGCAAAGTGGGGTTTATACCTGACACGCTACTGGTTTCGCTGCTGCTCAATGGTTTGGCCCTTGTTCTGTCGATCCATGCGAATTATTTAGATGCATGCGTGAAAGCAGCGAGTGGGGACCGCTATAAAAAAACTCAAGGGCAACGTTGCCGCCAGCATAAACAAGCAAGTTATAATTGCCGATTCGGAATGCATCCTTGGCGCCGAACCGGTTGGGATACCAGCCGTAGACTGCGGTCATGGACCCGGCATAGGGCGCGACTAGCGCGGGGAATGAGAAGACAACATGGCCATCTTCGCCGCGTCGCGCAGTCAAGGTTGAGATCAAGGCATGCCTCACGCGTGGCATGAACCCTCTGCAATCGCACCGGTAGTACAGCGAATCTTCCCGCAGGGCTTGCGACAGCGCATAACGCGTCGTGGTGCCCACCCCAACGATTCCAAAGTCCGAACCGAATCGTTTGGAATAGCCCTCCATGCCTTGATGCCATTCCGGGGGCGAATTCGTGAATTGATTCAAGCCGGCCGCTAAAGCCGAGCCCGCAAAGGGGTAAGGACCGAACGCGTCGAAGAGATAGTTGTTGACCATCGTTCTCTCAGTCGGGCGCGTGTAGGTGACATCCAACGACCTGGTGATGGCGGTACTTGTGCCAACGCCGGTGGAGTCTGCCGGGAGCGCCATCGATTGAGAAGCTGCCGACCGGGGCAGAAGAACGGGAGACGCCACGACAAAGAACTGGAGCAGCACCAGGCCGATTCCTCTGCTTCGACGCAGCGAGTAGCGATTCGTGAATGAATTCCCCATGAGCTCTCCTGCGGCGGACTTCGCCTGTTCCCGGTGTGCGGGCCGGCGCCAATCGCCGGGCTGCAATTCGTCTGTTTGCAGACTTATGGTCGCAGAGCTATGACACGGATGGCTGGTCACATTTGATCGGAGAGCAAGCGGAACACATCTCGAGGCGTTCAAGCAGTTGCGGCGGACGCTCTCTACCATTGACGGTGTGAGCAAAACAGACCAGACGGGAGACTGCATCGCGCCCGGATAATTAAAGGTGGTTGAGTGTGGTTATTTTGAAGCGCGGGACCGTTTGCCCAAATGCTGACGCAGGTTTTTCCTGGCGGCGTTCGGAGCCGCGCGGCACACGCCAGACCAACAGCCTCCGATCCCGTCGTACTGGCGCTTGCCGTGCGGTCTTCGCTTTGATTGCTGCAATTGTCTGTCATTTTCAATCCACGGTGGCTGCTTCCTGGGCGCTCATCCACCACACCCGGCAAGCCGCCCCAGAATGGGAATGAAAACTTTGAAAGACCAATCCGCTCTCGACAAATTCGACTGCGCTGCTTTTCTTGCCAGCGCGGGGCTTGGACGCAGGATTGTTGAATTGCAGCCCAAGGAAATTTTCTTCTCTCAGGGAGATGTGGCCGACACCGTCTACTACCTGCAGAGAGGCCGTGCAAAGCTCTCGGTCGTCTCGCTTAATGGCAAGGAAGCTACCATCACGCTTCTCTCAGAAGGCGATTTCGTAGGAGAAGAGTCGTTGGCTTCCATTCCGGGACTGCGTTTGGCTACGGCCTCCGCGGTAAACTCGTGCGTTGCGCTGAAGATTACACGCGAAGAGATGGCTCGCGTAATGCACGATGAGCCCAAGTTCGCAGACCTCTTTTTCAAATTCCTGCTGCAGCGCAGCATGCGAACGCAGGCCGATCTGATCGATCAGCTTTTCAATTCCAGCGAAAAGCGCCTGGCAAGAATTCTTCTTCTGATGGCAGAGTTTGGCAAACCGGGAGAACGCGAGACCTTCATTCCCCCTGTTTCTCAGGAGACACTTGCCGAGATGATCGGCACCACGCGTTCCCGCGTGAGCTTTTTCATGAATCGGTTTCGCAAGCTAGGCTTCATTAGTTACAACGGCCGCATCCAGGTAAATAAATCGCTGCTCAACGTGGTGCTTCTGGATCAGTTGCCGGACCACAACGCCGAGAAGCCACCCATAGAACTTGTCGGAACGTCAAAGACGCCGGCCGATGCCGAGGTTGAAAGCCTCTGAAGACTGCTACGCGGATTGTTGGAGCCGTTGGCGATAACTGCAAGGAAAGTTTGCCGACGAAGTGCTGTTATGACTTCTCTGCTTCCTTTGCGGGATTTCGGTAATACCGTATGACGTCCACGCGCGACATTGCAATCAGGCCCTCTTCGACCATGACGTCAAGGTGAGGAATCAGCTTCTCGATCTGCTCTTCGGCGTCAATGATGGTGAGCATGATCGGCGCATCTTTCGAGAACGTCCAGTGGCTGGCGTGATGAATCCTGGTGCTGGCGCCGTAGCCTTCAATGCCTCGATAGACGGTGGCGCCGGCCAATCCAAGTTCCATGCATTTGGCTACGATGGCTTCATACAGAGGCTTGCCCTGCCATTTATCGGCCTCGCCAAAGTGAATGCGCAACATGCGCGCCTGAAATTGCTCCTTCATGGTTGAGCCTCCGCCGATGCTGTTGCGCTTCCCTGCTCCGGCAGTTCAACGTCCGGCGCCCGGTAGGAATATTTGATGATGTCTACGTCAGAGAGCGCAACCAAACCCTCCACCACCATTTGTTCCACAAGCGGAAGAAAGGAACGCAGCTTTTCTTCGGTATCGACGGCCGAGAGCATGATAGAGCAATCATGCGATAGATGGAGGGCCTTGTCTTTGTGGATGCGCCGGTGCGCACCGTAGCCCAGGATGCCGCGGTACACGGTGACACCGGCGATATCGTTGGCTCGCATCGCTTCAACCAACGCCGTGTAAAGAGGCTTGTCGTTCCACCGATCGGAGTCACCGATGTAGATGCGCATCATTTTTGCGTGGCCTTCGATCTTCATGTGCGCGGGCGCGGGCGGCTGCTTTTTTGTCGTGACCTGCGCGGGCTTTGCGACCGTGGTCTCCTGAATCTCGATCATCCCGGTCCCGGCCAGCTCTTCAAGCTTTCCAAGCAACTCGGTGACTTTTTCGCGGGATTCAACAAACTCAATCTTCAGCGGCAGATGATCTGAAATTTCGACAATGCCGGCGGAGTGCATGTGGTGATCGGCGCCGAAACCGGCAATCCCCTTCATTACCGACGCACCGGAGACGCCGCGATAAAACAGGAAGTCGAGAATGCTTGAATAGACCGGGACCCCGTGATGCGTCGCGCCCTCGCTGAGATAGATTGAAACCTTCACCGCCTTGCCTGTACTTAGCATCGGTCCTCCCTCAGTAGTAATTGCATAAGTGCTATTCAGCGAAACGGCGCATTTCCCTCAGGGACTAAGGCCCGCGTCCTTGATGCCCCAAGGCGGCACGGCTGAAGCCATGCCCTTTCAAAGCCCGGTTTTTGCAACCAGTTCCAGATAATGCAAGCTGGGCTGCGAGATAAGAAATCCGGGCTTGCGTCGGCGTGCAACAATTGCCCGTTCGATTGGTGGAACACGAATTGCTCATGGGTTCCCATCAGATGATCTCTGCCAGCGCAGCGCCGCCCCACACGGCGGCAAGCCCGAGGATCAGGCTACCGACCGCATAAAGTGCGGCCAATGCGAAAGCGCCGGTCCGGATGGTGGACAGGGTCTCCCATTCATAGGTGGAGAATGTGCTGTAAGCGCCTACAAAGCCGACCGGCACCAGAAATCTCCACGCGGAACTCAAATCCGCACGCCTGGCCAGGAATGTGAGTGAAAAGCCAATGATGACGCAGGCCGTCATGTTGATGACAAACGTGCCGTAGGGAAACCTGGTTCCCATGCGGTTGGCAATGGCCGATCCGACCCAGTACCGGGCGATGGAGCCGAGCGCGCCGCCGAGCGCGATCAGAAAATACTTTTGCAACCTCGTTCCTCCCTATGCAAGGAAAGTCAACGCAACGTTGACCTCCGAGTGCTCACCATCCCCCGGAGCGCACAAAGAGCCCCGGTGCTGGTCAATGAGAATCGCCTTCAGGGAACTTGGCCGGGACACAACCCCGCAACAGGATTCCCTGTCAGGAGTTATCATCTGTCCGGCCTATTGGAATGGACAGCGGTTTAAGCGGTTCCCCAGCTGCTGTAGAACCGCTCCAATGGTGAACTCCTTCACCACAACCAACGCACCAGTATTGAACGGATTGCGCCCGCAGGTCAAGGCCGCTTCAGACGGTTCTACGCAAGCACCCGGTCCCACACAGCGGTGCGGGTTACGGAGATGACGCTGATGTCGTCTTCCTGGCCGAATCTTTGCGCGGCGCTGGCCACCTCGGCGGCGCTTCTGGCCCGGCGCACCAGGTCGAGAGCGCGCTCGAAGCCGAAGAGCTGGCCGTTGGCGTCCATGGCCTCGGCAATTCCGTCGGACATGAGCACCAGCCGGTCGCCTTCTGCCAGTTTGAAGCGCTGCACCGATAAATCCAGCTCGGCGCTAAATCCCAGCGGAAACGCGCCTTCAATAGCTAACATATCCCCGTTCAAATAGGGAGGAATGTGCCCGGCGTTGGCCAGCACCACTTCGCCTTCCGCGCTGATGCGCATGGCCAGACATGTGGCTTGCGCATCACCGCGCCCCACCAGGCGCTTGTTCAGCGCCTTGAGAAGAACCGCCGGGTCGGCACTCCAATCCACCGTGCTGCGGATGGCCCCCACCAGAAACGCCACCATCATGCCCGCCTTGAGCCCCTTGCCGGTTACATCGCCGGCCACAATCAGCAGGCTGCCGTCAATGGGCAGAGGTATGACTTGAAAGAAGTCTCCGCCCACAGCCCGCGCCGGGCGGTACTCGCTCTCAATCACCAGTCCCGGCAGCGTGGTCCGTGCTTCAGGCAAAATGACCTGCTGCACTTCCTGGGCCTGTTTCAGCTCCAAGGCCATCACACACTGTTCCTGCCCCGACTGGAGCAGCCGCTGATTAATGTCCTGCGCCATCAAGCGCTGCTCGCGCAGCGAAATGAGCAGGCGTTGCAGCAGCAGAAGGCCAAGCACCCCAGCCATGAGAAGGTTGGAGATTTGAGCAATGGAGAGCTCAAACCCCATGGGAAACCCGCCGAGCCGGATGTGCAGAACAGAATGTTCTCTTTGAAACTGCCCCAGGCCGCAAAACGCCACGGCCAGCAGCACCGGCCAGCTTTCGCGTCCCCTGCGGCGAACGCCCAGGATAACGACCCAAACCAGCAGCGCGTAGAGCAGCAGGCGAATCACCAGCGAGGCAACGGCAAAGCCGGCGGCAACCGAATGGGGAATGAACGAAAACACCAATTCGCCCGCAACAATGTTTGAAACAAACAGCAGCACGGCCAGCAGTTGAGCGGCGCGCGGCACCCATGCCGGCCGGTGCAGTCGGAACCAGATCCACCACACAATTACCCATCCGGCGCAGATCAGAGGAGTAAGAAGGTCGTCGCGCAGGAGGGTGGGAACCAGGACGCTCACGTAGGTTGTCCAGGAGCTGAGAACAGCCAGGAGGTAGTCGATGGCCGTCCAAAACATGATGGTTCCCATCCACAGATAGGCCGGGTCAGTTTTGTCAAAAAGCGTGAGGCTGAAGGCCATCACCGCCAGCAGAACAAAGAAAAGCGCCTCGAAGGCCAGGGGGGTGTAGGCGCGGACCAGTTTCTGCCAGCGAAGCTGATACGCGGCTCCGATGGCCCTCTCGCTTCCCAGCAAGGGAGCGCTGTGCAGGCCGCCCGCGCCGGGTTGCGTCAAAAGCGTCTTAGGCCCCATCCAAACTCTAAAAACGAGCACCAGGTCAAGGGGCGCCAGATTGCCTGCGGCCGAATCGGGCAGACGAAACATCGTGGGCTGGCTGTAGTAAATGGCAGGCTTGGCGCCACTGAAGTCGCCGAAACTGCCGACCAGGCTGCCGTTGTCGAAGACCTGAAAGGCGTCGTCCACGTCCAGCGGGCCGGCCAGGGCCAGCTTCTCGCCGCTTTGCGTCTCCAAATGGACCCGAAGCCGGTACCATGCGTACCCCGAGTACCTGGCGTGGCCCTTTCCGGTCCAACCCTGAACATATCCCGTGGGTCCATTCCAAGGGTCGAACGTTCCGTTTTCCGGCTTCAGGTCGACTGACTCCCAGCTCGAATCGTCGAATCCCGGCTGCGCCCAAAGAGGCACATGGGTTGAAGGATCCAAAGGCGAGTCGCCGGCTTGGAACTTCCACGGCCCAAAAAGCGGCGCGGCGGCCTGTCCCAGGCTGATCTGCGCGGCGCTGCCGGCTTGACCGGGAACAGCCTGGGCCTGCGCCCAAACACCGCACCCCAGCCACAGAAGCAGCACCAGCTTGAAGTCAAACCGTCGCAGAGACACAGAATCCTCTTCCTTTAGGGCGGAACCAGAGCAAACTTGGCCTTAAGCAAGTTTTTGAAGGTGGCTTTTTCTTGAGGAAAAATCCACTTGGCAGATTTGGCTCCGAGTTACATTCACTCTGGTTCCGCTGTTGGCCGGGGGAAGCCACTGATCGCACTATACCTATTAACGGGGTCCGCAGGGAATCTTCTTTTTCAATTTCCGGGTATGGGAACGCTGTTTCGATTCCCGTTTTGACTCCCCATTGGCGCGGTTCGAGGCAAAACCGCCTCCCCAGGTGCGTCCGTGTCTAATGCGCCACATGGGCAAAAGCAGGCAGCTTGGTGATATCGCTAACAATGATGAACGCGAAAAACACCAGCATGAGCACAAGTCCCGCCTGATAGAAGCGCTCTTTGACCACGCGGTTGACGTTGCGGCGCATGGCGCTTTCGGCCAACAGCAAAAGAACCGTCCAGCCATCGAGGATGGGAAAGGGAAGCAGGTTGACAATGCCCAGGTTGAGGCTGATCTCCGCGGCCAGAAAATACTTGGCATACCACCCCTTCATCTCCGCCGCATCGCCGGCAATGCGGGCGATTCCCACGGGCCCGGCGAGTTGGGTTGCGGAAACCTTGTGGGTGGCGATATGGGCCAGCGTCTGCAAGATCAGCCTGGAGCCGTAGACGCAGAACTTCCTGGACCTGGACACCGCTTCGGAGAAGGGCAACGGAGATGGGCGGATTGGAACCGGAACAGCCAAAAACCCAAGGCTCCATCCGTCGCCGGTGTTGGCCGGCTGGGCAACAATGGGCGCCAGCGTCGCGCCCTTGCGCACCACCACCAGCGAGACCGGCTTGCCCTGCCCTGCCTGCAAATAAGCCAGCAACGTGCTTTCCGCATGGAAGGGATGACCGTCCACGGACTGGATGATGTCGCCATGACGCAAGCCAGCCTGGGCCGCCGGACTTCCCGGAGGCGCGTCCTGAACGCCGATGGGGCCGGGCAAATCTAGTGGTAGCATGCCCGCCAGATCGTTGCCGTTCAGCTTGTCAGGCATCTGCATTTCCAGTTCAACGGTTTTGCCGTCCCGCTCCACCGTGACAGGAACAGTCTGGTCCGGTTCCAGGGCCATGCGCGCATACACCTGTTCCCAGCCTGGGTTGTCTTCGGTGTCGAATTCGCGGATTAGATCGCCGGGCTTAAGGCCCGCCTGGTCTGCCGCAGAGCCGGGAACCACCCACTCGATGATCGTGGTGGTGAATTCATAGGCGGGAACCTCGTTGATCCAGCCGAAATAAAAGGTCATGGCAACAAAGGCCAGGGCGAAGTTGGCCGCCGGACCTGCGAGCGCGATGAGTATTCGCTGCCAGCGACGATGCGACGTAACGGCGCCGGGGTCATTGACCGGCTGCTCCCCGCCGGGCCTTTCGGCGGTCATCTTTACGTAGCCGCCGATGGGCAACAAGCAGACTTTGTAGTCGGTGCCGCCGTGCCTTACGCCGAACAGGCGCCGGCCAAAGCCCACGGAAAACGACTCAACGCGGACGCCGAAGAGCTTGGCTGCCGCAAAGTGGCCAAACTCATGGACCACCACCATGATGCTGATAAGGACGATAAAGGCGATTGTGGATACGAGAAACTCATGCATGACGTAGATCTCGATTTTAAGCGTTCATTCGCTCGCATTGTAACGTTA
>JBEKEQ010000011.1:0-50044 GCA_050013735.1 Occallatibacter sp. | reverse complement strand
GCGGTCTCGGAAAACTTGCCATCCCTGGCGAGCAGGGCATCCTATGCGATCCCACCGTGAACGCAGGGTTTATCACCTTTGCCGATACCACTTCGGACGCAGACCTCGAACCCTACACCTTCCGCACAACTGGGGCCTATGGCCCTTCACTCAACGATTGGCCGGGAACTTTCATCCTTACGGGGACAGGAAACACTCAATCCACTTACAACGGGTCTTGCAATGCTGGCTCACTCTTTGTTGTCCCAGCGTATCCCGGAATTACTAATACATCCAACGTCACCTGCGTGGGACAGACTATCGATGATTGGGCAACCAATCCGGCCCCATATGGATCTGTGGCCATCAGCCGAATTTCCGGATTGAATCAAAAGACCTGGGTCCCATCGGCTCTTGCTCTTCCCATGTGGGACGGATATATGGGGGTCGCCAATGTGAAAGGCTTGATCAATTTCGGGACGCCGTATACCTACGCGGGCGGCGCCACCGACGCCATTACGCTCTTTGACAGCAGCCCGTTTAAGACATTGGACACGCCCGGCAACAGGCCTGGTGCGGATGCGGGAGATACTTCAATTGGGCTCGATCAAGGCAAAGGCAATGGAGGACTGGCCCTCCGCGACAACTTCTCGATCAGCCAGTACATTGGGCATATCTTCGACGGTACGTCCTATTTGGAACGGCTGACCCCGGTGGCCAAGACTTTCAGAGTGCCCGTGATTGCCCCCTCATTGTCGGGAGCCGGCGTTGCAAGTTTTACTGCCGGGCCGGCTGCGGGGTTATCCTCTGGAACTCCAGTCTGCGCTCGCCAGCACGTCTGCGACTCGGTTGCCGGAACCATCGATTTCAGAATGGGCGCCTCTACCACAACAGGCGTCTTGCTCACAGTCACAACCGGGACAACGCGCACATCCGAGCCAACGTGTATCGGGACGGTGAGTCTGGCGACCCCACCCTACACTTCCCTTCCCATTCGCATTACCGAAACGACGACCACGGCCATCTTCAATGCAGGCATCGCTCCCACCCCTTCCGTCGCGTATGAATTGACGTATGAATGCAGCGGCAACTAAGGGAGTTTGATGCCCTAATTGCGGATACCCGCGAGCAGTCTTTCAATTTCCTGCTTTTCCTGGGCTGTGAGGGGAAGCTGCGGAGCGCGGGGACGGCCTCCATAGTAGCCATTGAAGTCGCAGGCATATTTCACGCCCGCAATGCCCAACTCCCCAACGACCCGCTGGTTTGGCGCGAAAATGCGCTGCTGCTTCTCTTTCGCGATCCCCAGGTCATGGTCTTTCCAGGCCAGATAAACTTCCTGGCACGCCTGCGGAGCGAAGGCAGCAAGACCCAGAATGGCTCCCGCCGCTCCGGCTTGAATGGACTCAAGCAACCCCGCGGCTGAACCGGTAAGCACCTGGAAGCCGACGTCTTTGGTCCGCGTCTTGATGGCCGCGGCTGGAGGAGCGGAAGCAACGGCAACGCCGCCTGCAAGATCTCCTGCTGAGACGAAACTTCCGGTTGCTTCAGTCTTCGGCGCCAACATGCGCGATGTCACCGCTTCAAAGATGGTTGTGACCGTCACAGTGCGGCGTGGCGCGGTGCGCGTGGACGCGATCAAGGCGCGAATTCGATCCATGCTGCCGCTGGAATCTTTTATGCCAATGATGTTCGGGTGTTGCGCCAGCTCAGCCGCTACATCGATGGGAATATCGTATGGGACGCATCGAGGGATGTTGTAGAGCAGGACGGGCAATGGTGAACGATCTGCTACGCTTCGAAAATAATTCAGTACAGCTGCCGTGGACATTTGACTGGCGAAATACGTGGGAGTGCGAACCAGAACCGCATCGTAACTGAACAGGGCTGCAGCCTCTGCCAATTCGACCGTGGCCTTCACGCTCTCGCGCCCGACGCCGGCGATAAGCACTTTTTCCCTCGCAGAAGCCTCAGCCGCCACGCGCAAAACATCGCGAGTTTCGACGTCGTCCAGCATAACCGCCTCACCCGTGGAGCCCAGAACCAGCATTCCCGCCAGCAGGCTGCGCGAGTAGCGCGCCATATTGGCTTCGATCTTACGGAAATAAACCCGCTCGTCGGGATAGAACGGCGTAGTCACCGCGGCAAAGACACCTTCAATCAGCATGGCTTTATTGTAGAGCCTTGCGTGAAATCGCAAGCTCGCTGTCAAGAACAAGTCATTTGCCGGTGAAATCAACGCCTGGCGTCGGACTGTCGATCACATAGATGCCGTAAGACGTATCGAGGTAAAACGCCTCACCAACCCTGACGTACTTTGAGTTCAGATCTCCTATAAAGACATCGTCAGGAGCCATCATGACTGTTGGAACCTCGCCTCTCTTTAACATGCCTTCGATACCGCCATGGTCAAACAAGGCCTGGGCGGCATCAGTTTCAAACAATGGGTCCAATGTCAACGCCGGGGCGCCATCCCCTGCCGATATCCAGGGAAGCTCAAAAGCTCCGATGGTGATAAAAACAGGCTTTTTCAGCTTCATCACCGTTTCGCTGAGCGACTTTGCACTTGCGTATTCGGCCGCGGTGGCGACCCGTGTGGCTCCGAATGTCTGATACCCGCCGGGAGCCGTTGCGAGTTGCATTGCAGGTTGCACGCAACCGAGCAGAACAAGGAAGCTAGCCAGCCGGCCTGGCGCGGTAAAGACCGCAAATTGCAAGAGCGTGGAACCTGCGGCAAACGCCTCGATCAGGTAGTTGTCTGAGGCTTCGGGCACTCCCATTCCTGCCACACCAACAATCAACGCAAGAACAAAGATCCCGATAAACAAATGTATCGTACCAGTGGCCCGGCGCCTTCCTGTTGAGAGAAGCACTGCGAGGGGAGCTACGATCCAATACGCATTTGCGGCCAGGGAAAAGTGGGCGGCGCGCCACGCGCGCAAAATTGAAAAATCGCTATGGGTGAGCCGCGCAACCTCTAAAATGCTAAATCGGTAAGCGGGAGTCCCAAGGAAAAGTGTTACGGCGGTTAACGATGCAAATATGCCGACTAGCGCCGAAAAGTCGCCCCACCGTTTTTGAAAAAGGAGGAAGAGGCAGACGCCGATGAACACCAAAACCGCCGACTGCTTGAATGACCATGCGAAATAAAAAAACAAGCCCGCAAGCGCGAACCCGAATCGCGGTTGTTTCACAACCATCCAAAGGGCGACCATAACCAGCGCGGCGGCGGGGATATCGGGCCGAATTGTAAGGGCCCACCAATGGACCATCGAGGTGCTCAGCCAGAGGCCAACCGCGAAAAAGAGCGACAAGGCGCTCTCAATGCCGCGCAGACTAAGACGGTGCTGCACCAGCCTCCATTGCGCTGTCGCACCCATGATCGCAAACAGCGACGTGAGCATGCGACCCCAGCTCAGGATGCCGGCATCCCATGCTCCGATCAATCGTAGAACTGCGGCATAGGACTCGTAGAAAAGGTAGTTGTATAGAGACAGGGAAAATGGAAACCTGAACGGCCACTCGTACACCGTCAAGTGGTGCATTCCCTTCCAGATGGAGTAGACCTGCATATGTTCGGCGCCGCTGGTCGCGAAAAATGCGCCGTAACGCCACACGCTCACCATGCGAAGGGTGAAGACCGCGAGGTTCAGGATGAAAAATGACGACACAGCGATCATTCGGACGCGCGACATGTTGAAACCCGCATCATCGGATGACGTCTTCATCCGCCGTCTCCTCCATTCATGCGAATTGAGCAAAAAAGCAGGCGTCTCGGGGCCGGCGCATCATCCGCCGTTGGCTGCGTGCAAATGTTGCAACGCATAGACCGTGGTGTGATGCCGCTGCACGGCCGCAATTCCTTCAGCCGCTGCCTGCGCGGCGGCGATGGTGGTGATGGAGGGAATTCGCGCCAGAACCGCCGCCCTGCGAATGGCCTTCTCGTCGAAGATTGCGTCCTGCCCGCGGGGCGTATTAATGATCAGCTGAATGCGGTCGCCCTTGATCAGATCCACAACGTTCGGCCGGCCCTCCTCAACCTTGAAGACTCGCTCGATGCTGAGGCCGGCGTCTTCCAGCATATTGGCGGTGCCCTCCGTAGCCACGATGCGGAATCCAAGGTGAATGTAGCGGCGAGCCAGGTCGACAACCGCCGGCTTGTCATGATCGTTGACGCTGAAGAAGGCCGTGCCTCCGGTGGGTAAAGCCTGCCCTGCCGAGAGTTGCGCCTTGGCAAAGGCCTCGCCAAAGCTGGCTGCCACACCCATCACTTCTCCGGTTGATCGCATCTCTGGGCCTAACACCGTATCCACGCCTGCGAACTTGTTCCACGGAAACACGGGTGATTTGACGTAGTAGTACGACCCGGTGCCCAGATCTTTGCCGCCCGCAAGTTGGGCCGGCAGCAAATCGCGCAGCTTGCGGCCGGTCATGAGCCGCGCGGCAATTTTGGCCAGGGGAATGCCGGTGGCCTTCGATACATAGGGCACCGTGCGCGAGGCGCGAGGATTCACTTCGATCACGTACACGTGGTCCTGGCCCTCGGCGTCGCGCTGAATGGCAAATTGCAGATTTACCAGGCCAACTACCTTCAGCGCCAACGCGAGTTTGCGGGTATAAGTACGGAGCACGTCCAGAGTCTCCGGCCGAATGCTCACGGAGGGCAACACGCAGGAGGAGTCGCCGGAGTGGATGCCTGCCTCCTCAATGTGCTGCATAATTCCGGCAATGACTACGTCTTCCGAGTCGCATAGCGCATCCACGTCGACCTCGACAGCGTTTTCAAGGAAGTGATCGACGAGCACGGGCCGTTCCTGCGAGTACTCGACTGCCTGGCGCATGTAATGTGCCACGGCTTCGGCGTCGTAGGCGATGACCATAGCCCGGCCACCAAGCACATAACTCGGCCTGACCAACACGGGGTAGCCGATCCGCTCGCCGACCGCCAACGCCTCTTCCACGCTGGTGGCCGTGCCTCCGTGAGGTTGCGGAATATTGAGCTCTTCCAGCAGTTTGCCAAAGCGCTTGCGATCCTCAGCGAGGTCGATGGACTCGGGCGAGGTGCCAATGATGGGCACGCCGGCCGCGCGCAGCGGTTGCGCCAGGTTCAGCGGCGTCTGCCCTCCAAACTGCACAATCATGCCGATCTCCGCGCCCGACTGCGCTTCGTGGTTGTAGACGGCCAGCACATCTTCCAGCGTCAGCGGCTCAAAGTAGAGCCGGTCGCTGGTGTCGTAGTCGGTGGAGACGGTTTCAGGGTTGCAGTTGACCATGATGGTTTCGTAGCCGTCTTCTTTCAGCGCGAACGCCGCGTGGCAGCAGCAATAGTCAAACTCGATTCCCTGCCCGATGCGGTTCGGGCCCGAGCCGAGAATGATGATCTTCGGCGTTTGCGTCGGCGGCGCCTCATCTTCTTCGTCGTAGGTCGAATAAAGGTAGGGGGTCATCGACTCGAATTCGGCGGCGCACGTATCCACCAGCTTGAAGACGGGCTTAATTCCCTTCCCCTCGCGCAGTTCCCTCACCTGCCGCGTGCCTGCCTGGCCTTCCAGCTTCCACTCCGTGGCGATGCGCTCATCGCTTAGACCGAGGCGTTTGAGCTGGCGCAGTTGTTCGGTCGAAATATTCTCCGGCGTGGTCTCGGCAATCGCGCTTTGCGCCAGCGTGACCTCGCGCAACTGGTGCAGGAACCAGGGGTCCATGCCGGTGAGCCGGGCAACTTCGCGCACGCTCATGCCGCGCTCGAAGGCGAAGCGGATGTAACCCAGGCGCTCCGGCTTCGGTGTCACCAGATACTGCGTCAGGCGGCGCGGCTCGAGGACTTCGGCGCCGGTCTTCTTGCCTGTTTCGAGAGCCCGCCAGGCCTTCATCAGCGCTTCCTTAAAGGTGCGGCCGATGGCCATTACTTCGCCCACCGACTTCATCTGCGGGCCCAGCGTGTCATTGGAGCCGGGAAACTTCTCAAACTGCCACTTGGGAATTTTGACCACGACGTAGTCGATGGTCGGCTCAAAGCAGGCCGGAGTCTTGCGCGTGATGTCGTTTGGAATTTCGTCCAGCGTGTAGCCCACAGCCAGTTTGGCGGCGATCTTGGCGATGGGAAAACCAGTGGCCTTCGACGCCAGCGCTGAGGAGCGCGAGACGCGTGGATTCATCTCGATGACCGTCATGCGTCCGTCTTGCGGGTTGACGGCAAACTGCACATTTGAGCCACCGGTCTCAACGCCGATCTCCCTCATCACGGCAATCGCCGCGTCGCGCATCTTCTGGTATTCGCGGTCGGTGAGCGTCTGCGCCGGGGCCACGGTAATGGAGTCGCCGGTGTGTACGCCCATGGGGTCGAAGTTTTCAATGGAGCAGATGATAATGACGTTGTCCGCGAGGTCGCGCATCACCTCGAGCTCGTATTCCTTCCAGCCGAGCACGCTTTCCTCGATAAGGCACTCGTGAACAGGCGATAGGTCGAGTCCGCGGGCCAGAATCTCCATCAGCTCTTCGCGGTTATAGGCAATGCCGCCGCCCGTGCCGCCCAGCGTAAAGCTTGGGCGGATCAGCACCGGAAAGCCAAGCTTTCCGGCAAAATCCAGGCCGTCGCGAAGGTTATTGACCAGCGCTGACTTTGAAACCTCAAGGCCGATGCGCAGCATTGCATCTTTGAAGAGCAGTCGGTCTTCGGCCTTCTTAATGGCTTCGAGTTTGGCGCCGATGAGCTCCACGTTATAGCGGTCGAGAATGCCCGCATCGGCCAGATCAACGGCCAGGTTGAGCGCCGTCTGCCCGCCCACCGTGGGCAGCAATGCAAAGATGCCTGAGCCGGGGTTCGCGGCAAGCATCTCCGCCTCGATGCGGATGATCTCTTCGACGTACTCGCGCGTCAGCGGCTCGATGTAGGTGCGATCGGCCAGGTCAGGATCGGTCATGATAGTAGCCGGGTTCGAGTTGACCAGCACCACCTCATAGCCTTCCTGCTTGAGAGCCTTGCAGGCCTGCGTGCCAGAGTAATCGAACTCCGCCGATTGTCCGATGACGATCGGGCCGGAGCCAATTACGAGGATTTTTTGTATGTCATTTCTGCGTGGCATGGTTGTGACCGAGCTTCTTGAATTCCTTGTTGCTAGCTGTGACCCAGGGACAATTCACGCCGGGTAGGGCGAGGATTACCCGGAGCGCAATTGGATGAAGAACGTTCAGGACATCAGAACCAACATCCAATTCCGCTCTTGTAGTTTCAAAGTTTGGCGATGAGGCTCTCAGAAGGTAACGGCCCGGCGATGCGTTGATGTGAAATAGGCCGGCGGCGTCGGTCTTCGATTGCACTTCGGGCCTTGTATCCGAAGAGAGGGAGACGAGAGCGCCCGCCACCGGAAAACCCGCAGCATCGTAGACCCCTCCTTGGACCTTAGGAACAACCAATCTTCCTTGTTCAATGCAATCAATGATTCCAAATTGTGCGGAAGAAATAGAGCTCCCAAGCCCTACAAGCACAATTAGGACCGGGAGCCATTTCCTCATCCCTTCCACTCCTCCATCATCCGCCGGAAATCCCTGAACAAATAATGCGAGTCATGCGGCCCCGGCGCGGCTTCAGGGTGGTATTGCACGCTGAACAGCGGCAGCGTCTTGTGGCGCAGGCCCTCGAGCGTCTGATCGTTAAGGTCTACGTGGGTCAACTCAACTTCATTCGCATTGATGGAGTCGGGATCGACGGCGAAGTTGTGATTATGAGCCGTGATCTCCACCTTGCCGGTTGCATTGTTGCGCACTGGATGGTTTCCGCCGTGATGTCCAAATTTCAGCTTGTAGGTTCGCCCGCCCAGGGCCAGGCCGGTGAGCTGATGGCCGAGGCAGATGCCGAAGACCGGGACACGGCCAAGAA
Source organism: Occallatibacter sp. (assembly GCA_050013735.1). Taxonomy (GTDB): domain Bacteria; phylum Acidobacteriota; class Terriglobia; order Terriglobales; family Acidobacteriaceae; genus Telmatobacter. The sequence continues at coordinate 42,192 of JBEKEQ010000011.1, read as the reverse complement.
ACTTACGAATGGCGCGCACCGCATAATCCACCGGTTCAGGATCGCCGGGGCCGTTCGAGAGAAAAACGCCATCGGGCTTCAGGTCCAGCACATCTTCGGCCGTGGTTTCAGCCGGAACCACCGTCACCCGGCAACCTTCGCGGGTGAGCATTCTCAGAATATTTTGCTTGATGCCAAAATCGTAGGCCACCACATGAAGGCGCTTCCGCGTATCCATCTCTGGGAAAAGATCGGGAGCCAATAAAGGGTCGCCAGACTGGTTGCGGCTATCAGAGGCATCAAACTGGTAAATAGCCTTGGTTGACACCACGCGCGCCAGGTCTGTGCCGTCCATCTTTCGAATTGCTTTGGCTTTTTGAACCAGAACTTCAGGGTCGCTCTCGGTGGTGGAAATGACCCCGCGCATCACGCCGTGGTTACGCAAATGGCGAACCAGGGCGCGAGTATCGATCTCCGCCAGCACCGGGACGGCGTAGCGCTCCATATATTCATCGGTCACCTGCTCCGAGCGCCAATTGGAGCTGATGGGCGAGAATTCGCGGACGATCAGGCCTTCAATGTAGGGCCGGGCCGACTCATTGTCTGCGCGGTTGGTGCCGTAGTTGCCGATCTGGGGATTGGTGAGAACGACGATTTGCCCGGCGTAGGAGGGATCGGTGGCGATCTCCTGGTAACCGGTAAGGGAAGTATTGAAAACGACCTCGCCCTGGCATTCACCAGATGCGCCATAGCCGTGGCCATGGAAGATGCGCCCGTCTTCGAGCGCTAGAATTGCCTTCATTGCCGCTCCGGGGAGTGGATTATATCGATTTTAGCAGTTTGGAAGAGATTTTGTTGGTGGAATTCCGGGCATTAACTCAGGGATGCTAGTGAACCACGCCCGCATCCTGCGCAGGCCAGTAAACGAAGACCGCCTTGCCATAGATCAGCGAGCGCTCCACGGGACCGAACTCCCTGCTGTCAGACGAGATAGAGCGGTGATCGCCCATCATGTAGAAGCAGTCCTCGGGCACCACCAGCTCTGCCACGGAGCGGGTGTCGCGGTACTCCTCGGGGACGTACAGCTCAATCTGTTGCTGGCCGTTGAGCCAGACTACTCCGTGATCGATCCGCAGCCGGTCTCCGGGCAGGGCGATGACGCGCTTGATGTAGCTCTTCTCCGGGTCGCGCGGATAGTGGAAGACCACCACGTCACCGCGCTCGATGGCCGCGAAGTGATAGACAAACTTGTTGATAAAGAGCCGGTCACGATCCTCGAGCCGCGGCAGCATGCTGGTGCCCTCCACGCGGACAGGCTGATAAAGAAAAGTGATGATCAGCACCGATGCAGCCGCGGAGACAAGCAAATCGCGCAGCCAAAGCCCAATGCCTCCTTCCCTGCGGGGTGGCGCAGGCGCGGGATTGACCTCCGTCGCGGTATTCGCAGTTACGGAGACTTCGGGCGATGGAGGAGCCGGGGTCCCCACAGACAGGTCTTGGTCTGTGGGGTGGAGAGCCGGGGTCCCCACAGACAGGTCTTGGTCTGTGGGGTGGAGAGCCGGGGTCCCCACAGACAGGTCTTGGTCTGTGGGGTGGGGAGCCGGTGAGTCGTTGGGAAGCATTTCCATGTTTCTTCTAGATTACTCGCAGCCGAGGCCTCCGGGCGGACACAGGATGCGCGCGCGGTTTGGCTTATCCAGCGGTTTTGGCTGGCCGGCCGCGGGAACCAGCGCGGGCGCCGCGCCCGGCGGGTCAGTGCTTAGATTCGATTCTTCAAGGATCAGCGGTCGCTGCAGGACCATCTCGACCTGGGAGCCGCTTTCGATGTTGACGTCTGCGCCGCGAGTAAAGAGCGAAACCAGGCCGACCGCGGCAAGCCCGGCCCCAAGGCCGATGATGCCGCCCTCAACAGGATGCCCTGACCCCAATCCGCCGATTGTGCCGGCAGATCCCGCAGTTGGAATCGCAATCTCCGCTACCCGGCCGGCGTTGCGGCCTTTGTCTCCCGCCTGCTCGATGGTCCCTTCGCCGTCGTTCTTGACCGACTGCTGCTTTGCTCCGGGAAGGCTTTCCACGAGGCCCGGAATCTCAACCACCGAGCCGTTGGGAAAGATGATGGTGGTGAAGTGCATGTCCAGTTGCGATCTGCCTTTTACGCGCCCGGCGCGAACCACACGGTCCACCACCCCCTGCACATAAACACCCGCCGGAATCATTACCCTGTTTCCCACCACCACCGGGAAGGTCGAAGCCAGGTAAACGCCGTCACCGGGCTTGGCGCTGCTGGTGTTGATGCCGCTGCGCAACTGCAGCAAAACCTTGGTTCCGGCGGGGACGGTGTAGGTCTTTTTCGCCGGGACAGCAGGCGCGGCGTCGGCGGCCGCGGCCGGTGGTTGCGCCGCGTCGCTGGCGGGAGCGTCAGGTTGGACCGGCGCTTGAGCCGGGGCATTCTGGGCGGGAGCGGGAGCGCAGGCGATGGCTATAAGCGCCATAGCAACTTCAACCGGCAACATTCCCTGCATCAGACGCATCGCTCTCCCACTCGATCGCTACCTTTGATAGACGGAGCACCTGCATTCAAGGATAGCCTGATTCGCAGCAAGGGTAACAGATGGGCGGGAGAAAATGCGGTGATCTCACGGCGGTGCGGCGCAATTCGGTTTAGCATGCAAAACAAGCGATGAATCAGACAAACACCCCAACCGATGGTCCTGCCGGTGGCCGAGGCGTCCAGTTTGAAGCGGCATATTGTGTGTTGAGCGATGCAATTGCAGCCCGCGCCTTCCCCGGCTGCGCCTTTGGCGTGCTTGCCGGCGGCACAGTTGTGCTCCAGGACGCACTGGGCCGTTTCACCTATGACGAAGATGCGCCCGCTACCTCCTTTGAGACGGTTTACGACGTGGCCAGCCTGACAAAGGTGGCGGCAACCACTGCCGCGGCCATGCTGCTCTACCAGCGCGGCCTGCTCGATTTGGACACTCCCCTGGGCGACCTGCTGCCCGGATTTGTCGTGGGCCGCGCACAGGGCGAACTCGCTCGCCACGTGAAGTTGCGGCACCTGCTGGCCCACAACTCCGGACTCGCCGGCTACGTGGAGCTGTTCCGCACCGCGGCCACGCCTTCCGCGCTGTTGCGGGCCTGCCTTGAGTTGCCTCTCGAAGCCGAGCCCGGTGCCCACGCCGAGTACTCCGACCCGGGCTTCATCCTTCTGGGGAAAGCGCTGGAAGTCAGTGTACGCGAAGACCTCGCGTCGTGGCTTCGTCGCGAGGTTTATCAGCCCCTTGGGATAAAGGTCACCGGTTTTTCTCCGGCGCTGGGCGCGCGGCATTCGATTCCGCCCACCGAGGAAGACACGGCCTTTCGCCACCGGCGCATCCAGGGCGAGGTGCAGGACGAAAACGCATGGGTGCTCAAGGGGGTGGCCGGTCATGCCGGCCTTTTTTCGAATGTGCCTGATCTGTTGGCCTTTGCAGGCGCAATTCTGGCCGCTGGGCGAACGGCCGGGCCGGTGGCGGATCGGCCCAGTTTTTTCGATCCGGCGACAGTGGAGCTGTTTGCAGCGCGGCAGGGTCCGCTGGGCAGTTCGCGCGCGCTTGGCTGGGATACGCCGTCGGAGAAATCCTCATCCGGCCTTCATTTTTCTCCGCACTCGATCGGTCATCTTGGATTCAGCGGCTGTTCCCTGTGGATTGACCTGGACGCCGGGGTCGCCGTCGCGTTGCTCACCAACCGCACCTGGCCCGACCGCCAGAGCCAATTGATTCGCGAGATTCGCCCGGCTTTTCACAACGCTGTCCGCGAAGCGCTGTAACCGGGCAGTAATCCCAGCTTTCAACCATGCTATCTGTAAACATGGTCAAAATTCACTATCGAGTTGACTGTTTTCGAGATACAATTAAAAGTTGGGGCGCATGTGATGCTAACGAGTTCTGCGACGCAGGAAGCGGCCGACGTCCAAAGAGACGACACAAAGAAAGATCAGGCCTCCCTGCTTCAACTGTTGACCACCGAGAGCCAGAACGAGGCCTCTCAAGGCTTCGACACTAAATCCGCAATCGATATCGCGCGCATCATCAACCATGAAGATGCCAAGGTTCCCATAGCCGTCAAGAAGGCGATCCCAGAGATTGCGCAAGTCATTGACCAGGTGGCTCGAAGCCTGCGCGACGGCGGCCGATTGATCTACGTTGGCGCCGGCTCCAGCGGTCGCATCGCGGCCCTCGACTCCTCCGAATGTCCGCCTACATATTCCTCGGCTCCGGGGCAGGTGCAATACATTATGGCCGGCGGACCCAAGGCGCTGGCCTCGGCTGTCGAGGTGAACGAAGACTCTGAAGAGCTCGGCCAGCGGGATATCGCCCGCCGCCGTCCCACGCGCAAGGATGTTGTAGTGGGAATCTCCGCTTCCGGCCGCACTCCCTATGTGGTGGCCGCCGTGGCCTATGCGCGGGCACGAGGCGCGCACACAGCCGCAGTTACCTGCAATCACGACACGCCTCTGGCCGCAGCCGCCGACATCGCCATCGTCGCCGATGTGGGTGCTGAGGTCATCTCCGGTTCCACACGAATGAAGGCCGGCACCGCCCAGAAGATGATCCTGAACATGATCACCACGGGCGCCATGACGCGCCTGGGCTACGTGTACGAGAACCTGATGGTGAACGTGCACATGCAGAACTCGAAGCTGGTCGAGCGCGGCATTCGCATACTGATGTGCGCCTGTAAAATCGACCGGGCCACGGCTGTGCATACCATCAAGAGCGCAGGCCGCAGCGTTCCGGTGGCGCTGGTGATGCTGAAGGCACGAGTCGACAAGCCGGAAGCCGTCCGTCGTTTAGCCAAATCCGACGGCAACGTGCGGCTGGCAATTGAAGATAATGTGCTGGAGCTGTAACCCTCGCCAGAAAACTCATTGCAAGGAGTTTTGAAGGACATCAGGTAGGTCTGGAATCGGACCCGCCTGATTTGTTCTTGAAGACGGCCATGATTGCCCAGGGAACGATCAGGATGACGTCGAGCGGCACGAGCCAAATCAGGAAATCTTTCAAGTCTGCCGTATACCAGTGAAGATTTTGAAACTGTTCGCGTTCTACCGATAGATCATAGGTCGAGACTTGAATCTCGCGGAGTCCCAGCACAATGGTGGTCAGCGCAGGGAACAGCAGAACGTGCGTCCAAAAGACAAGCCGCCACTTGTTTCTCGTAAAGCGGCGCTGCATTTGCCACGAATGGACAATCAGGCCCAAGCAGAGAGCTGTGACAGCTGTGCAGATCAAGCAAATGATCCAGACAACTCTCGTGGGGTTTTGAAATCCAACCCGCTCAAACGGAATTCCGCGCACATAGATCTCCAAAACAACGATCAGAAACGCACCAAGAAGGCTCCAATACCGGTTCAAGAACTGCCAGAAGGTGCTCATAGCTTCTCTGTCCTCGCTGCAAATCTATCGGAATGCATCATAGCAGCCGAGTGCCCCGTGTCTGGATTCCGCGCCCCGGAAGACATCGAACCCCTATCCCGCGAAATCCCTCCCGCCATCTCGCCCCGCAATTTACACTTGTAGGTCAGGAGCGACCCGGCTTTCATGGATAAGTTTGTCATTCGCGGCGGCAATCCGCTGGTGGGCACGGTGCGCATTTCCGGCGCAAAGAACTCGGCGCTGCCTTGCATGGCCGCGGCGATTCTGACCGAGGATGAGGTCACACTCGAGAATATTCCCCAGGTGCGCGACATTGAAACCGAGCGGCGGCTGCTGGCTTCGATGGGCGCCGAAGTCGAGCTGGGCTACGGGCGCGCGCAGCATCGCACCACCATCAGTTGCCGCACGCTTTCAGATCCAGTAGCGAAATACGAAATTGTGAAGACCATGCGGGCCAGTTCCCTGGTACTGGGGCCGCTGATAGCCCGCGCTGGAGTGGCGCGCGTGGCCATGCCCGGCGGATGCGCCATTGGCGGCCGGCCCATCGATCTGCACATTAAAGGCCTTGAAAAGATGGGCGCAACCATCACCCAGGAGCACGGCTACCTTGAGGCGCGCGCGGAGCGATTGAAAGGCGCGCACCTGGTCTTTGACAAGATCACCGTGACCGGCACTGAAGACCTGCTGATGGCCGCCGTGCTGGCCGAAGGTGAAACGCTGATGGAGAATTGCGCGCGCGAGCCCGAGGTGGCCGACCTGGCCGCGCTGCTGACTGCCATGGGCGCAAAGATCGCCGGCGCCGGAACATCGATCATCCGCGTGCAAGGCGTGAATCGGCTCCATGGCGCGCGTCACCGCATCAATCCCGATCGCATTGAGGCGGGAACATTTCTGGTGGCGGGCGCCATTACCGGCGGTGATCTGATCGTGGGTAACTGCAATCCGGCTCATCTCGGGGCGGTAATCGCCAAGCTGGAAGAGTGCGGCGCCCGCATCAACATTCTTGGGCCGGACACAGTTCGCGTGCGCGCCGACGGTGGACTACGCGGCGTGGATATTTCCACCGAGGAATATCCAGGTTATCCCACTGACATGCAGGCGCAGTTTATGGCTTTGGCCACACAAGCTGAAGGCGTGAGCGCGATTACCGAGAACATCTTCGAAAACCGCTTCATGCACGTGCAGGAACTGGTGCGGATGGGCGCAAACATCAAGGTGGATGGAAGCACTGCGACTGTTCGCGGGCCGGCAAAGCTTTCCGCCGCGGCGGTAATGTGCTCTGACCTGCGAGCTTCAGCGTCGCTGGTGCTGGCCGCGCTGGTGGCTGACGGAGAATCTATTTTGGACCGCGTTTATCATATGGATCGCGGCTACGAGCACATCGAGGAAAAACTGCGCGGCGTGGGAGCGCAGATCAAGCGCATGGGAAATGTCTTTACGCCTAAAGAGGGGGAGACGGCCGCCGACTGAGAGCTCGAAGATGCTATCGTCCCACTGTCGACAAGCGTCGCCGAAATAGCAGACCAATGTGCAATTAATTGCAGGAGTGAGATTGACGGCATTTAGCCGTCCAGTTTCGCTCTGAATCTGCAACAATGCTACAAAAGAGCTATGGTAAAGGCCTTCAGATAGACGATTCTATTCTTGAGCAGTCTTTGCATTCCGAGGTGAAGCTGGTGAACTGGAGTGAGCTTCCGGATCTGATGGCAGTCGCTCTGCTTGTGTGCGCATTCGCGTCTGTGACGCGCCGCAATCGGACCTCTGTATCCGGCATCTGGCTTACCGGCTGGTTGATGATCGCGGGGCATTTCGCAGCATTCATGTTCCTTACCGCTCCCGGTCTGTGGGGCGCGCTCGCAGGACTGATCGGATTGGTTTCACTGGTCGGGGCCGGAGTGCTGTTCATGTGGGCCGCGGTTCCCTACCGCAGAGAGCACTCAAGCCGCTGGATGCTCGCGGCATTTCTGGCAACCAACACACTCTATATTTCCCTGATCACCCTGTTCCCTGCCTCCTGGGCCTTGATCCCCGCCGCGGCATTGCTGGGCGTCTTTCCCCTGGCCATCGCGCTCGTGAACCTGCGCAAGTTCAACCATCCGCTGCGCTGGTTCGTTGTTTGCCTGTATGGCGCCCTTTCGATTTTCCTGCTGAATGTTCAGCACCGGCCTGACGATGGCCCGGGCATGGCGACGAACGCTGTTCTGTTTACTGTTTACTTTGGCTGCTGTGTTCATTTCTGGTATTCCTATCGCCGCGCTACCGCGGGCGCATTCATCAGTATCGCGGGGTTCCTGGCCTGGGCAATGGTGTTTGTGGTGGCGCCGTCAATGGCGGCATTCTGGCCCGCCATCCACATTGAGAGCGAAGTTTGGAACCTGCCAAAGTACGTGGTGGCGGTGGGCATGATTCTGCTTCTGCTTGAAGACCAGATCGAGCACAACCGGCATTTGGCGCTCCACGACCATTTGACTGGGCTGCCCAATCGCAGGCTGTTCCAGGACCGCCTGGCCAGCGCACTGGTGCGCGCGCGCCGCAACTCGGCTGAAGCAGCCTTGCTGGTGGTGGATCTCGACCGCTTCAAGCAAGTCAATGACACGCTGGGCCATCACGTGGGCGATCTTGTGTTGCAGCAAGTCGCAGTCTTGCTGGAGGGACGCGTCCGCCGCTCTGACACCGTGGCACGCACGGGCGGCGACGAGTTTTCAGTGATTTTGGAAGAACCCACCAGTCGCGAAGATGCTTTGCATGTCAGTCAATCGTTGAAGCGGCTGTTCAATGAGCCCATGCAGTTGGAGGGACACGCCGTGCGTATCGGCGCCAGCGTGGGCATCGCGGTTTTCCCCGACGACGCCGCTGCTTTGGAGCCTTTATGCATCGCGGCTGACCTGCGGATGTACGATGCCAAGCACGAAGCCTCGGCCCGCGGCGGGAATGCCGGCTTTCCTCCGTCCAGTGTCCGCCCCGCGGTTTTGCCTGAGAAAGAAACTGACGCTCACGTGGTACGGTAAGAGCCGGGCGCTGAATATTCGGCTGCATCCCGATTAAAATTGAGTGCAAATAGAAAGGCCCGGGCTTGGCGTCCGGGCCTTTCTATTTATTTCCGATATTGCTAACCGTAGCCCTTAGCCGCGTCCGCCGCCAGAACCGCCGCCGGGACCACCCGGCCGGCGACGACGGCGACGGCGATTGTTGTTGTTACCCTGTGGGGGACGGCCCGCGCCAACTGCCTGCCCTACTGGCACGGGCGCTCCCTCAACGCGGTTGAAGTTCGGTTCGCTCTCTTCGTCGAAATCGCCTGCAGGCTCATCGTCGAAATCGTCGCCGCCTTCTATGAGAATCGTGCTTTGATTGCTTTTCGGCTGACGCTCGTCGAACTCGTTGCGGGCCCTGGCCGGGGCGGGGGGCGCAGCGGGAGGCGTGTATGGGGCCGCCTCGGCTTCGCCCGCTTCAACTGGCGCCGCAGGAGCCAGCTTTGCCTTCTGCTCCTTGATGAGCGCCTTGCGGCTGAGCTTGATGCGATTTCCTTCGATGGCCAGAACCTTGACCATCACCTGGTCGCCCTCGCGCAGCTCGTCTTTCACTTCCTTGACCCGATGCTCTGCGATCTCGGAGATGTGCAGCAACCCATCGGTGCCCGGGAAGAGCTCGACAAACGCGCCGAACTCAGCCAGCCGCACCACCTTGCCGAGGTAGACTTTGCCAATCTCCGGCACGGCTGTGATGTTGCCGATCAACTCAAGCGCCTTCTTCAGCCCGTCAGCGTCGCACGAAGCCACGCTCACGCGGCCAGTGTCGTCCACATCGATTTTGGCGCCGGTCTGCTCAATAATGCCGCGGATGGTTGCACCGCCCTTGCCGATCAGGTCGCGGATCTTGTCGGTGGGAATCATGACGGTTTCAATGCGCGGCGCATAGGCAGAGCGTTCCGTGCGCGGACCATCGAGCACGGCGTCCATCTTGTCCAGCAGAAAGAGCCGGCCCTTGCGCGCCTGCTCCATGGCCTGCTCGAGGATTTGGCGAGTCAGCCCGCCGATCTTGATGTCCATTTGCAGAGCGGTAATGCCCTTGCGCGTGCCGGCCACCTTGAAATCCATATCGCCGTAGTGGTCTTCCGCGCCGGCAATGTCAGTAAGAATGGCGTAGTCGTCGCCCTCCTTCACCAGTCCCATGGCCACGCCGGCCACCGAGCCCTTGAGCGCGATGCCCGAGTCGTAAAGCGCCAGGCTCGCGCCGCAAACCGAAGCCATCGACGATGAGCCGTTCGATTCCAGAATGTCAGAGACGATGCGGATGCTGTAGGGCGACTCTTCAGCGGTGGGCAGTACCGCGGAAATCGCGCGCTCTGCCAGCGCTCCGTGACCAATCTCACGCCGTCCCGTGCCCGTCATGCGTCCTGTTTCACCAACACTGAATGGCGGGAAGTTGTAATGCAGCATGAAATTCTTTTTCTTCTCGCCCTCATAGCTCTCCAGGCGCTGGCCGTCGTCGGCTGTGCCCAGCGTTGCCGTAACCAAAGCCTGCGTCTCGCCGCGGGTAAAGAGCGCCGAGCCGTGCGTCCTGGGCAGCACGCTGGTTTCAATGGTAATCTCGCGAATCTCATCGAAGGCGCGGCGATCGGGCCTGACCCGCTCCTTGGTCACCTGCTCGCGGAAGGTCCGCTCAATCAGGTGCTCAAAGTAGTGAGCCAGCTTCTTCTTGGCCGCGGGATCGTCGGCGGGCAGCTCGGCAGCCAGCTCTTCCTTGATCTTCTTGGTCAGGGTGTGGCTCTCGGCTTTGCCGTGAGCCTTGGTGTCTTGCGCATCCTTAACCCGATCCCCGGCCTTGGCCTTCAGTTCTGCGTAATAAGCTTCGTCGAACTCTGGCGTGGTAAAGGCCCGCTTTGGCTTGCCGGCCAGTGCCACCAACTCATCGATGGCGGCGACAATCTTCTTGATCTCGACGTGGGCGAACTCGATGGCCGCCAGAATCACTTCTTCGGTCTCTTCCTTGGCGCCTGACTCGATCATCACAATGCCGTCTTTGTGCCCCACCACCATAATGTTGACCGTGGTGGCAGCGCGCTCTTCATAGGTGGGGTTGATGACGAACTCGCCATTGACCCGGCCCACGCGCACAGCGCCGACGGTGGCGCTGAAAGGAATGTCAGAGAGAGCCAGTGCGGCTGCGGCGGCGTTGATGCCCACCACGTCTGGGTCGTTTTCCTTGTCGGCCGAGAAAACCAGCGCAATCACCTGAGTCTCGTTGCGGAAACCATCAGGGAAAAGGGGGCGGATGGGGCGGTCGATCTGGCGGCAGGTCAGAACTTCTTTTTCGCTGGGCCGCCCTTCGCGCTTGATGAAGCCTCCGGGAATGCGCCCGCCTGCGTAGGTGTACTCACGGTAGTCGACAGTGAGGGGGAAAAAGTCGATGCCTTCCCTGGGGTCGGGAGAAGCGACCGCAGTGGCCAGAACCACGGTTTCGCCGGTGGTGACCAATGCGGCGCCAGAGGCTTGCTTGGCCATGCGGCCGGTTTCAAAAACCAGTCGCTTGCCGCCGGCAAGCTCGACGGATACTTCATGCTTGGTAGACATAGTGTCCTCGTTTCGTTTTTTTCGCTTGGGAGATTTGTGAGGGGAATGCGCCAGAGGGTGCAGGCAATGAGCCCGTAGTTAGCAGGACGCGCGCAAAAGAGTGGGATGTGCGCGGGGGAGCGGATTCTCCCGGCCTGCCGGCCATTCTGGCCACCTGGGCCGCGCGCAGCCGATAGCTGTGCGCAAGCCCTGGCAGCGGGTTCAGTTTGCCAGGTACACCATGGCCCCAGGTTCTGGGTGGAACGGGGGCCGTGACCATTTCGCGGTCTGGGCGCTTCCGGGTCAAAGTGGGCTTTCCGATTACTTGCGGATACCGAGTTTGCCGATCACGTCGCGATAGCGGTCGGAATCATGCGTCTTCAGGTAATCCAGCAGGCGGCGGCGCTTGCTGACCAGTTGCAAGAGGCCACGCCGCGAGGCGTGATCCTTCTTGTGGGTCTTGAAATGCTCGGTCAGTTCGCCAATCCGTTCACTCAGAATCGCGATCTGGACCTCCGGCGATCCGGTGTCCGTCTCGTGAGTGCGGAAGCGTTCAATCAGGGTTGTTTTCTTAGCAGTCGCCAGCACGGCGTGTGTTACTCCTCTTGTCTTCTCGTGTCCACTCTTCAGTGTCTAATGTGAGATTACCATGAATGCGCGGGCTGACGCCATTTGAGTGCCGCGCGGTACCTGGTTGTAGACCAATCGCATTCACCTCGCACCGAAGCGGAAGAGGCGATTGTCAAAGCGTTCCTTGATGACCTCGGCAATCTGCACCTGTTTGGCGTCGGGGTGCTCGGGATTCAGGAGGTAATTCCAGGTGTGGGGCATAATGGCCGAAGGAATGCGGGCGAGGGGAGTTTCCGCCGATGCCATCCACATGTCCCCCAGCTTCCGGGTAACCGCGTGGCGATTGCGCCATTCACTCCGCGCCGACGGGTTCAAGGCTTTGAATCCGCAATCGTCGGGTACTCGGACCTGGAGAAGAGTGTAGCCTTGCGGCAGCTTACCGTTTCTAAAAGGCAAATGCACCAGTATCTCAAGCATTGCGCCGGCGGGAGATTCCGCAAGATAAACGATTCGCCGCCCCTGCGAACTCCATCGCGACGCGAAGAACCGCCCGCCGCTGCCTTCGAGATCGATATGATCGCTGATGCGCCAGAGCGTGATCATGCGTTTGCCGTTCTGTGCTATGCGAAGACTCCCTCGTCGATCTGATACAGCATCTCTTCCACCTGGCGCGCGCCGGCGTCGGTGCGCAGCATCTCCAGCGCCGTTCGTCCCTCAAACCTGTCGATTGCAAACATCAGCCATTCGCGGCCGTCGACCGCGTCCCCGAAAACCTTCACCGCGAGATCGTAGATGCGCGCTACCCGCGCCAGGCGGTCAGACTCATCGAGACTCAGGGGCTCTTTGCGCAACTTGCGGTGCTTAAGCGTGCGCGGCGGAATGACAACTTCCAGCAGGTCCTTGATTGGGAATCCTGTGCGGGCTGCGAACTCCTCTAGCAAGGAGAGGGGCATACCCTTCTCGACGGCCTGCCAGTCAAATTGAAAGGGCTGCGGTACAGCCGGAACTGAAGCAGTCTGACCCATAGGGACATTATGCCACACTTTACGCGGCATTTTGTCCAGTAGCGAGAATAGCGGGGGTTCTACGGTTCCTGTTCCCGCCAGTAATTGGCCCGCGCCACGACATGCGCCCCATAGTTCTGCGCTGTTTGAACCTTGATGGTATGCAGGCCGGGGGTAGGGTCGGAGGGGCTGAAGGTGAGCAGATAGCGGTTGCGCGCGTGCTTGGCTGCCTCCATCACCCGCTGTTCGAAGCGCTTGTCGCCGGTGAAGGTGGTGTACTCGCCGCCGCTCATGAGGGCCACTTCTTTGGCCACGTTCTTCTTGAGAGCCTGCACCGCCATGATCAGAGCTGAAACCATGTTCATGGTGCGTTCATCGCCCGAGTCTTTCATGTCGTGGAGCAACTCTGCGCGCGCGGGAGAAAACGACACGCTTAGCACCAGCACATCCGATTGACCGATCTTGCGCACCACCTGCTCCGGCTTGGCGTGCTTGCTGCCGTGATCGCGCTCCTCGCTGATCATCAGCAGAACCCGGCGATACTCCTTGGGCTGGGAACCCAGCAGATCGACGGCATAGCTGACGGTGTCAAGAATCGCATCGCCGCCATCGCCCGGCTCAAGTTGCCGCAGCTCCTCGTTCACTTTCTCGCCGTTGTGCGTGTAGTCGCAAATCAAATGAGGTTCTGAGTCGAACCCGACCAGCGCCGCCTCGCTCCTGGGGTCGGAGAGGAGAAGATCGAGCAGCGGACCGAGTTTGGCCAGCTTGTCGAATTCGAGTACGCTGGCTCCGCCCATTTCCACGGCCACCACCAGCGAAACCGGCGCCGTATCCATCTCCTCCTGCACGCGAATCTTCTGCCGCACGCCATTGTCTTCGAGCACAAAGTCGTCCGGCTTGAGGCCGTAGACGATGCCGCCGCCGCGTTTCTCCACCAGCGTGGGCACCAGCACTTCATTGGCGGTAACGTGCAACGTCAGAGTGTCGGAATGAGCTGCAGGAACTGGTTGAGGCGGCTCAACCGGCGGCAATTGCTGCGCGCCGGCAGCGGCGACCACGAATAACCAGAGCGCAGGAAGAGCCAAACGGGGTGATCCGAGTTTCATACAGCTTTCAGACTACAGCGATCGCCTTCGGGTTATCGGCAGCTCCCTGTCCGATTTCGTCCATTGCGGCCCTACACCTGCCTGTGCACTTCGCGGTCGAGCCGGCCAATCCATGCGAGGAAAGCCAGCAACTCCCATCGGGAGGTCCAGACAAAGCCCAGAATGTCTTTGGTGGTCATGGTCTCGGCATGCATGCCGGAATAAGTCTCTACGCGCCACCGCAGGTACTCGCTCCGCCAGGGAGCCAGCCGATGGCCGCGCGTTGCATTCCACAGGAAACGAATCGGCGCAAACAAGGGATGTCCTTTGCATCCAGTATATTCGGCGTCGAGTCGGCGCGCAGGAATTTCCGCCCTCGGCACGCCCAGCTGGCCGTTCTCGATCGCCTCGCGTATAGCCGTTTAAGCATATCCAAGGGATGGTCGGAGGATCTCGTCTTCGACCTGCATTTCCGCCGTAGGGCTCTTCGTGTAAACTTCCGCTTTCTCGCTATTCACTTTGTAATGGTCTCTCTTTCGAGGTTTCCATGACTGCAACAACGTCCTCGCCCGCTCACCTTCCCGATCGTTGCTCCTTTTTGTTGACTGCGCTCGCCGCCTGTTTCTGCCTGATGGCATTTTTGCCCCCGGCTTATGCGCAGGAATGGACTTTAGAGAATGGAATGATCGCGCGGACTCTGGCATACGACCCACAACTCGGGCTCTATACAAAAAGCTGGCGAGACCTTGATGCGCAATTCGATTTCATTCGTGAGGTCGACGCGCGCAATTCTCGCTGCAAGGAATTCCAGGTAAAGGTCGACGATCAAACCGTAACCGGCTCCGCCCAGGATATGTCTCTGGAAGGCGTGCCGGTGAGCAGCAAACGCGGACAGAACGAATTTCTCGATGTAGCTCTCGCGGCTCGCAGGGCGCCGCTGCGCGTCGTGATTCACTATCAGCTTCCATCCGGGTTCGCCGGGGTTCGGCAATGGCTCACCTTTGAAAATACGGGTGATAAGCCCTTGACCCTTCGCAACCTCACCGTATCCTGCCAGGTTGTGTCTCCGGGCGCCATCCACGACCTGATCGCCTTTGGAAATTACGGCGAAGAACCGCGCGAGATCTTTTTTACCGGACGCGTAAATGACGTGACGCCCATGGTGGAGAACGCGCGCACCGGGCTGGGGCTGGCTCTGCTGAGCGAAGTGCCCGGCTACCTGCGCCGCAGCGAGTTGGGCAATAACGGATGGGACCAGTCGGTTCGTGCCATGTACGACACCGATCTGTTTCCGTTTGAACGCCGCCTTGCTTCAGGGGAAAAGTTTGAGACAGCGGCCGCATCGGTTGTCTTCTATCAGCGGGGCACGGCCGCAGATCCCCACTGGATTTTGCCGCAGTATGTTGAGCAGGTAATCGCGCATAACAAAAACGAATTGCAGCCCGAGTGGATTTACAACGACTGGGAACCGTTTATCGGGACAGTTACCGAGCCAACCGTCAACGCTTTACTTCCTAAAGCGGTTGCCATGGGGCTGACTTTGTATACCCAGGATGAGGGCTGGGAGAAGACGCTCGGCGAGAATGGGGTAAATGCGCAGCGATTTCCCGACGGCCTTAATTCCCTTTTCGAGTCCGGCAGCGGCTCCGCTCTCAAGCGGGGCCTCTGGATTCCCATTGCGCTGGTAGCCCGCGACTCGCGCGACTTTCGCGAACATCCCGATTGGGTCTGCCGCGGCCGCGACGGCAAGCCAAAGGAATCGCAGGGCCAGGGAGTGGTGATGTGCATGGCTTCGCCCTATAAGCAGGCCGCACTGGACCGGATCGCCAATGCCGTGGAAAAATACCGGCTCGATTACGTGAAGCTCGATCTGACCACTGTCTTCAACGCCTATGGCGAGGAGCCGGGCTGTTTCGAAACAGGCCACGAACACGCATCAGCGGCCGAGTCCACGGTTCGCATCTACGAAGCGCTCGACTGGCTCGCAAACCAGCTCCATGATCGATTTCCCAACCTGCTCATCGACTACACGTTCGAACTATGGGGAGAAAAGCACCTTATCGATTACGGCTTGTTGCGCGTGGCCGACCTCGACTGGCTAAGCAACGTAACCGATCACGGCGTGCAGGATGCGGGGCCGCTGCAGGCAAGAATGCTGCTCTACCAGCGCGGCATGTCCATTCCCACCGAAGACATGCTCATCGGCAACCTGCAGGGCGAGACCCCCGGCTGGCAAGATCGGGTTGCCACCGAGATGGCCTCAGCTCCTGTGTTCCTGGGCAATCTAAGCAAGCTCTCGCAACAGGACGCGGCGCAAGCTTCAGAATGGATTGCACACTTCCGCAAACTGCGCGCGGAGGTCCGGCTGCAGGAATCGTTTTTCCCTCTGGGCTCCTGGCGGCAGCCCAGGGTGAACGGATGGGACGGCTATGCCCGTTTCGCAAAGACCGGCGAGGGTTTGATTGTGATTTTCAGGAACGAGAGCGCCGGCTCATCCGCGCGATTCGCCATTCCAGGATTCCCCGACGGCGCTTTCAGCGTCAGCGATTGGAATGGTGGCGCAAGCATCAGCCTGGAGGGAAAGGCGCTTCGTGACGGCTGGGAGATTCCCTTCACCGGGAACTCGCGCGTGCTGATTCTGGAAGTCAGAAAGCGGTAGACGATGCAAAGCCAACAGGTGCCGCCGCTGCTGCGAGGTTACGCCGGCAGCTTGCTGAACAGGTCGTTGGACGTCGAATTCAATTGCGCAATCACATCCTCCAGTGCCGTCTGCTGCGTTTCAGAGAGCGAAAGCTGCGTGGAAACCTTTGCCACGTCGGCTTGCATCAGGTTAGTCTGGGCGGTAGTCAGCTGGGTTTGCTCCCCGGTGATGGCGTCAGAGGCTGCGTTGAGCTGGGTGATGGAATTGTCGATAGTCACGCGCTGCTGTCCGACGTAGTTCAGCGCCGCGCTCAGCGCCGTCGTATCGCTCACTGCCTTGGCAGTATCGACAGTGCCACTGGAATAGTCGGCCACCAGGTTGTTCAGCGCGCCGAAAACGCTGTTTGAGCCGCTGGCCGTGAAGATCTGATCGCCGGGCACATTCAACTGGATCTTCTGGCCGTTGGGCGTCTCCAGGTAGTTGATATTCTCGTCGCCGTTGTAAGTGGTGGTGGCCGGCGACGCGTCCGTCGATGTGGTGAAGGGAGTTGCGGACGTCACGCTGCCGGCAAAGATGTACTGGCCTTGATAGCTGGTGTTGGCCAGCGATTGCACCTCGTCAAGAATGCCGGAGATCTGGTTGCCAATGGACTTCACGTCGCTCGCATTCATGGTGCCGTTATTGGCGCTGGTCGCCAGAGAAATGGCCTGGGTGAGCTGCGATACCACGCTGCCCAGGGTCGAATCGGCCACCTGCAACTGGCCGGTGACCAGGTTCGAGCTCTGCGTGAAGGAATCGTCCTGCTGAATCTGGTTGAGCAACAGCACATTTTCGCCCGCCGCCACTGGGTTCTGGCTGAGAGAGTTAATGCTCACGCCGCTGGAGAGTTCGGCCGTCAACTGTTGCTCGTTTGCCTGGCTCTGATCGAGCGAACTGACCAGATTGGTAATGTAATTCGGATCCACCCGCATTCAATCCCTCCACCTGCGCAACCGCTCCGCGCCCGCCTTTCGCCTTCTTATTGGCGAAAGGGTGGGAAACCCATGCGCACTCAACTAGTCATCGTTTCTTATGAAACCGTTGACTCTTCTCCCAGGTTCAACACTGAAGCCATTATGGTGTTCAGCATGGTGAACACCTGCGACGCCGCCTGATAACTGCGCTCGAGCGTAGTCATTGAGGAAGCCTCGTCGTCGAGATTGACGCTGGAGAGAGCATTGCTCTGGGTCTGCAACTGGGTTACCGAGGCGTTCTGCGCCGTATTCTCCGTTTGCACCCCGGAGACGGTTGAGCCCAGCGTAGTGACAAAGTTCGAGTAGAAGTCGGTCGGCGTTTGGCCGCCGGCAATCGACTGGTTGGCCAGATTTGCCATCGCGGTTGCGTTGGTGTTGCCGCCTGTTCCGTCGCTTGATCCCGCGGCGGCAATCTGGTTGGGATCGGTCATGACCACGCTCATGTTCGCCGCGCTGCCGCCCACGGCTGCCGGCTCACTGAAGATGTTCAAAGGAGCAGCCGCTGTGCCGGTCACTCCATCCAGGTCGGTACCCGCATTATTCTGCGCGTTCACCGATGAGGAGATTCCTTAGGCCAGCTGATCGAGCGAATCCAGGGCGTTTGGAATGTCCTGATCGCGCGCGGTCAAATAGCCGCCCAGTTGCCCACCGCCGCCGGCCAGCTGCGAGGTAACATCCGCGCCGCCAAGAAAGAAATCGCTGACCCCGTTCACCGTGCCGGTGGATAACTGCTCGTTTTGGCCGTTCGAGACGAGAAGCTGTCCTGAAGTCGTGGTAATCTCAAGCCCATTGTTCTCCGTGGTGACCTGATTGATCCCAATCAGCTGTGAAAGCTGGCTCAGGTCCTGCTGGCGCTGGTCTTCAAGCGTGCCTGCATCGGCGTCGGGCGAAGTGGCCTGAATTTGCTGATTCAATTGGGCGATGGCGCCGGTCAGTGAATTTACCTGGCTGGTTACGCCGGTCGCTTCCTGGTCCAGAGCAAGCCGCTGAGAATCCAGGCTGGCCGCGGCATTGGAAATGTCACCGGCCAACGCCGTTGCCGTCGACAGCACATCCTGGCGCAGGGCGTTGTCCGTGGGATTGGCCTCAAGCGACGCGAAGGAGCTGAAAAAGCTGGTGATGTCGCTGCCTATGTCTCCCGCCGTCGAAGTACTTGAGCCCGAGTCAGGCGTGAACAGCGCCTGCACTTCATTCAGCGCCGTCAGACGCGCGCTCGAAGCGGAGGCCAGCTGCTGCTGCTGGTCCAGCCGCTCGTTCAGCACATTGTCCCGCGCCGAGGTGGCGCCCGTCTCCGTGACGCCATCCCCATACGAGACTCCGTTGATCTCCAGCGGCTGATTCTCCTGCCAGTTGGGTGTCTCCTCGGTGTAGCCCGGGGTGTTGGCGTTGGCCACATTGTTGGCCACAACGCTCAGCGCAGACTGATCGGCGTCCAGGCCCTGTGAGATCAGACTGAATGCGGAGCTAATTGTCCCCATGACTGCTCCCCGCATGCACCCACCGCGGCGCATGCTGCGGGCCGTACTCCAGCCGCCCCGCGCGCAATTCCCGCAATCGATTCATCACATTCAAATTGGCTCGCGTCGCCTCCAGCACGCGGGCCAGGACCTCCATATCCTTCGCGGCCTCTTTCACCTCTCGTGCCAGCACGGCCCGCTTTTCCGCCTTTGCCGGCGGCAAATCCCGGTTCAGAGCCTGGCAAGACAAGGCCAACTCCTCCAGCCTGTCCGCATCCAGGCGCGCCAGCGCGCGCGAAGCTTCGGCCACAATTTCCTTCAATTCCAACTGCTCCGGATTTGCCCCACCCTGCTGCATTCGCGCTTTCTTTCCAGCTACAGCCCTGCCGCCGTCACCGGTCGCCGCCCAGCATGGCATCCACCACTTTGGACGCGACCGCGGAAGACGGCACATCGTAGGTTCCCGCCGCCAACGCTGCCTGAACCGATGCAACCTTATCCATGCGCGCTTCCGGCTCAGAAGCCGTCTGCGAAACCTCGCTTCCGGCGCTGCTCAACGTTGCCCGATCACTCGAGAAACCGCCTCCGGATGCCGCGGCGCCGGACTTGCTCTGAGGTGCGGCCGATGCCGGAGTGGGAACTCCCAAAAGTGACTTCAATCCATCGAGACTGCTGCGAATGTCCATTTATTTTGCTCCTTGCTGGGACTATCGGCGCCGCTTCCTAATCACTGTAGTCATTTGAGAGCTCTCATCACGGTATCGCGGTGTGTTTTTCCGGTTACCGTCCCGGTACCGTTCTGGTTACCAGAATGGGAGAGCTCCTTCACAATTTGGTTAGCAATACCAAATCCTCCCCCGTTGCTCAGAGCCCTCCCCAAAGCCTCGGACGCAAACTCTCCCAGCGCCCCATTGGAGCCTGAATCGCTGGAGTCATCGTCTTCTCCGGTGAGCGAGCTGGCGCGCGTCATCGGCTTGAGCAATTCCTTCATCATCTGCGCCTCGAACTCGTGCGCCGCATGCACCAATCGCGGCTGCGGCGCGGGTGCGCCCGCTGAACCGGTTCCGGTTGCCGCCGCCGAATTCATGATGGAAATCATCCCCGCTCCTTAATTAAAGAACGTCCAGGTCGGCTTCCAGTGCGCCGGCCTCCTTCATGGCTTGCAGAATCGAAATCACATCCCGCGCCCCTGCCCCTGTTCGTTGCAATTCCTGGACCAGATCCTCCACCGTTGCGCCTTCTTTCAAATCGATGCGGTTAACCGGCTTGTCCTGGGCTTGAACGGTGGTCTGCTGCACCACCTCCGTGGTTCCGGAGGAAAGCGGGTTGGGTTGCGAGACCCTGGTTTCTGAGATCACGTTCACACTCAACCCTCCATGCAGAATGGAGACTGGCTGCAACCGCACCGTGCCTCCAATCACCACCGTCCCGGTGCGCTCGTCCACCACCACCCGGGCCCTCGGAAAAACCTCCACTTCAACAGCTTCGACGCGGTCCAGCAACGCCGCTATATCCTCCTCCGGAGCCGCGGCAATCTCCACCCGCCGGCTGTCGACTGCATGCGCGCGGGCCGAGCCCAACGCTTTGTCAATCGCCGCGGCCATGCGCTCGGCGGTGTGGAAGTCTGCATCATTGAGCACCACGCTTACGGTGTGCATCTGCTTCAGGTCGAAGGGCACGGGCCGCTCCACCAGCGCACCGCCGGGAACCCGCGCCGTGGTGGGATGGTTCAATTGCTTGGTGTTGCCCCCAGACGTCGCCATGTAGCCGCCCAGCACCAGGGCTCCCTGCGCCTGGGCGTAGATCTGTCCGTCCGGCCCGTAGAGCGGCGTCATCAGCAGAATTCCCCCCTCGAGCGATCGCGCATCCCCGGCCGAGGAGACAGTGATGTCCATCTTGTAGCCGGGCCTGCTGAAGGGCGGCAGCGTGGCCACCACAAAGGCCGCGGCCATGTTCTTTACCTGCATGTTGCTGGCGCTGTTCGAACCGGTCTGGGGAACCGTGATGCCCATGCGCTCCAATGCCGAAACCAGCGTCTGCGCCGGAAAGACCGTTTGCGAGCCGTCCCCGGTCCCGCGCAATCCCACCACCAGCCCGTAGCCCACCAACTGGTTGTCGCGAATCCCTTCGATCGAGGCCACGTCCTTGACCCGCGCCAGTTGCGGGGTGGATTCGGCGCCCGCCGCGGCGGCAGCCATCGGTAGAAGAGCAGCAGCCAAAATCCAGCCCCGAAAGTTCGTCGCACTCCGCACTCGGTTCGTCTCTCGCATTCGTGCTTCGCCCTTGGCCCCTTATCCCTAACCCCTGATCCCTATTCCCCATTTCCTATTTCCTAACCACTAACCCCTAACCACTAACCCCTAACCCCTAACCACTGCTTTTAAAAAATCAACAGCTTCTCTAGAAACCGCACCAGCGGATTTTGCCGGTAGGTGGAGTCGTTGACGATGCCCTTGCCCGTGACCTCAAGCTCCAGGTCGGTCATAGCCGTCGAGAGCACCTGGTTCTGCGAACTTACATCCTCCGGGCGCACCAGGCCGCGCAGCTTGATTACCTGCGTTTGCTGCGAAAACGTCAGCTGCCGCGTGGCTTGCACCACCAGCATTCCGTTGGGCAGCACGTCCACCACCTCGCCGCCGAATGTGGTGGTCAGGCTGGTGTTGGTGGTGCTCTGCCCCTGCGCCGACAGGCCCGAACTGGCCGTCATGCCCACCAGGTTCTGCAGAGCGTTGGAGGTTTTAAGCGCGCCGAAGAGCGAGGTCAGGCCGGAGTTGGCGTTGGAGGCCCTGGAGTTCTTCACCTGGCCGTCTGTCGAGGCTTCGAGGCTTTCGCTGACCACAATTGAAACCACGTCGTGCAGCCGCACTGCCTTGGCGTCGGTGCCCAGACGCACCAGGCGGCCTTCCGCGGACCAGATCGAGCCAGGCGTCCTTACCTCCGCCGCCTGCTGCGCCCGAACCCGGGCGATGTAGGCCTTCAAAGCCTCTTCGGGCGGGGTCGGCTTGGCGGCCGGCACAAAGAGGTTCTTCTTCTTGTCCTGAGAATGCGCCGGCACGCTCGGCATCAAGACAAGCCCCATTGCAAGAATCACGGCGCACAGCGTTTTCGCATTCATGGCCGCACCCCGGCCTTGGTTTGAATTCGAGCTCTGCCGGCCCCGAGCGCCACCACGCGCACCACCCTGCCGCCGATCGCGAGCCGAGCATCGAAGGGCGCGCCAATCGCCGCCGGGCCCAACGCCACCGCCTCCAGGCGCGCCTCCACGACGGACGTATTCTCCTCGACGATTAGTCTTTCGCCGGGGTGAATGGCGGGGCGAAGATCCATCCCGGCCAGCTCCGGCCGGGCCGGATTCCGAGCAGCCCGGCCGCCGGCGCTTTCAGCCTGAACCAGGCGTCCCGGTCCCCCAGGGTGGCTCGGATCGCGCATTAGCAGCCACCGCGAGCCGGTGTTAGGATCGTTAATCTCCCGGACGATTTGCTCCGGCGACGCCAGGGCGGGTGAAGAGACCAGGATGCGCGATCCGGAGTTGTCTTGACCCACCGCCTGAGCAGCGGCTGCCAGTAATGGCAGAGCCAGGCGAAGCGCTAACTTCAGCCCCGCCTTCCATCCCACCCCTATCTCGCGCTTGTCCGGCCTGTTCTTCATCTTCTTCTTCGCCCTACCGGGTCATGTTATTGACCTGGGAATACATATCGTCGGCTGCCTTGATGACCTTGGAGTTCGACTCATAGGCCCGCTGGGCCAGCACCATCTGCACAAACATGGTGACCACATCGACGTTCGAGTTCTCGAGATACCCCTGCTGCAATGTGCCCAACCCCTCGGTTCCGCCGGGGTTGCCCAGCACCGGGTCGCCGGAGCTGAGCGTGGTCTGCAACAGGTTCGAGCCCATGCTCTCCAGACCCCCGGGATTGGGAAAAGTGGCCAACTGAATCTGGCCCAGCTGCGAGGGGTTCTGCTGGCCCGGCAGGGTCGCGTTCACCACCCCGTACTGGGTGATGGTCACTGCCGTCGCATTGGCGGGGATGGTGATGGTGGGAATAACCGGGTCGCCGTCTGTGGTCACCAGGGTTCCCTGGTTATTCAGCTGGAATTGCCCGGCGCGGGTGTAGGCGATGGTTCCGTCCGGCCGCTGCACCTGGAAGAATCCGGTTCCCTCAATGGCCACGTCCAGAGGGTTTGAGGTCTGGTTCAACGACCCCTGGGTCATGATCACTTCCGTCGCCGCCGACTTGGTTCCCAGTCCGATCTGCAACCCGGCCGAGACCGTCGACTGGCTCTGCGCCGCCCCCGGCGTGACCAGGTTCTGGTAGACCATGTCCTGAAACTCCAGCCGCAGCTGGCGAAATCCGGTGGTCGAGGAGTTTGCAAGGTTATTGGCAATGGTGTCCAGGTTGAGCTGCTGCGCGCTCATGCCGCTGGCCGCGGTATACAAGGCTCGAATCATTGGGGCTCCTTTCAGTCGCCAGCGAACAGTGGTTAGTGATCAGTGATCAGTGTTGAAAAGCCCGGTTGCCTGCAAACCATCTCTACCCTCCCCCCTTCCGATCACTGAGCACTGTTCACTGATCACTGCCTTTCACACGCGTGGCAGGTCTTCGGTGGCGATCTTGTTGAACTCGGTGTGGAATACGGTGAGCGCCTTTTGCATCATCTCCGCCTCGCGCTGGACCAGGAGCAGGTTCAGCGTCCCCGGAATCATGCCCTGGTTGGCGGTCTCGACGGTGCCCTGGTGAATCGCGGCCTTTTTTGAGAGCGCTGGCGTCGCGCCTTCCGGCGCCGCGTAACGGTTGGCCCCTTCCGGCGTCAACTGCGCGTCGCCGGGAAAGGTGAAGACGCCGACCGTCGCCACCACGCCGCCGGCTACCGACAGGGCGCCATCCACGCCCACTGCCACATCGCCGGGAGGCATGGCAATCTGCTGCCCCCCGGCCGATAGCACCGGGTCGCCTGCCGCTGTGACCAGTTGCCCTCCCGGAGCGCGGTGAAAGCTGCCGTCGCGGGTATAGCGAAGGCCATTGGGAGTCTGCACCTGGAAAAACCCTTCGCCTTCAATGGCCAGGTCAAGAGGATTGCCGGTCTGGTCGAGCGCGCCCTGGGCCAGGTTCAACCGGTCGCCGCCAAGCAGTCCGAAGTTGTTCACAGTCTTGCCCAATTGTGAGTCCATCGCGTCCGGCCCCAGCAGCACCGAGCGAAAGTACTCCTGCTCGGCCCGATAGCCCGGAGTCTGGGCATTGGCCAGATTCGTGGCCGCGATGTCCAGCGCCTGGGTTCGGGCCACCAGTCCAGCCATTGCCGCATAGTATCCACTGTCCATCGCGCGCCTCTCCTCGAGCGCAAGGGAGGATGCAGATGGAGGACCGGAACGAGGGAAGGAGGGTTAGAACAAAATCATCTTGGGGTGAAGATACGGATGCGAGCCGGAAAGATCGGACAGAGCCGCATTCGAGAGCCGCGTATCGCTCTCCCGTGTCCTGGAATACCTCGATCGTCAACCGGATCGAAAGGGCCTACTGAATTCCGTCACAGACAATGGTTACGTCGAAACGGGAGTCCTCGAAGCGGTAAGCGTGGTTGAGCTGAAACTCGGGAGCCTGAACGTGCAGCTTGTAATCACGGCCGGTGATGACGGCCGGCACCGAAAGTCCGCAGTTGGCAGCCAGGTCCGGAACCCTGGCCTTCCAGCTTCCGGCCACCATGTTGCAAATCTCGCCTATGCCGTCCTTGACAGTGTCGTCCACCTCGGTGAATTCCATGCCCGTCATGCGCGCCGCGATCTTCATGGCGGCCTCGCTACCCGACCGGAAGACGCAGGCGCCGCTCAGCAGCCCGCCAAAGCCCACCACCGCGGTCACCGAATCGGGCTCGGGAACCACCGGCCCGGAGTCGCGCCGGCAATCGACCCCCAGCATCATTTGAAAAACCTCTTCCACGCTCGCATCCAGGTTCCGCGGATCGGAGACCAGTTGCACGGATTCACGCAACGAAACCGCCATCGTACGCTCCATTTCGTTCTTCCCGCCCCCGCGCGCACACGCAATGGCGGCAGCCCGCACTCCATTCAACAGCACATCGCTTCCTTCCGGTCATGCCGCATTCAACAACGGCAAAACCCGCTCCTTGACCTGCTCGGCCGTGAAGGGCTTGCGGATGTATCCCTGCGCGCCGGAGAGAATGGCCTGCTTTACGTGCTCCTCGCTCGACTCGGTGGTAATCATCACCACCGGCACGCCGGGAGCCAGGTTCTGCGCCCGGATCTGGCGCAGGAACTCCAGCCCGTCCATCGAAGGCATGTTGATGTCGGAGAGAATCAGGTCAACCTGCTTGGACCTCAACAGGTCCAGCCCCTCGGTGCCGCTGCCGGCCTCGTGGACCGTCAGCAGCTCCAGGCCCGCCTGACGCAGAGAACGCTCCACGATCTTGCGCATCACCGAGGAATCGTCAACGATCAAGGCTCGAATCTCACTCATGCCCAGGCTCCTCTTCCCGGTTTATCGGCGACGCTCCTCACTTCATGAGTGCGGTTCATCCCCGCCAGCCTTCCGCTGCGCCTACCGAACAGATCAGGTCGCGGATCGAGGCCGCCTCCGGCAACATTCCGCTCTGCGGGCGCACGCTCATCCTGAGCCACAGGCAGTCATGCACCCGCGCCAGCCGGGACCAGACCGGGCGCGTCTTCTCGATCGCTTTTGCCAGGGCGCGCACCAGGGCCAGCTCCGAGGCAGCTTCGATCAACTCCACGGGCGGGAACTTTGCGTTCAGCATGCGCGCGTGCGCGGGACGGAAAAGCGATTCCTCGACCAGCCCGCTCTCTACGCGCAACCCGGTCATGCGTTCGATCGCTAACGCCAGCACCGGATCGAGCCGGTCCTCAAATCCCAGGTAAAGCAGCCTGCCCGCCGCAACCCGCAGGGGCAGCGCGCCAAAGGCATCCACAAACAGCCGCGGCAAAAGCACCGTAAGCGCCTCGGCGTCGTGGAACTCCATGGGCAGCACCGGGCAACTCCATTGCAGGCCCAGCGCCCTGGTCACCAACTGCTCGCTCACTCCCTGCTGGCGCACCAGCCAGTGTCCCAGCCGCCCGGCTCCGGCCACCCTCTGCGTATCCAGCGCCTGGCGCAACTGGCCTGAGGTGATCCAACCCTGCTCCAGCATCGTAAGCCCCAAGGGAATGCGATGCCTGTGGCTCTCGTGCGCAGAGCCTCTGCCCTCCTGCTCGCGCCCGATCGCGGCCCCGATACAAGCCGCCGTGCATGCGGCCGAGCAGGTCCAGCCGCCCTCGAAGACCGGCGCCGAACGGCTGCGCAGCAGGTGCAGCCAACCCGAGCCGCAGCCGGGGTTGGCGCAGGTTTCAAACAGGCCCAGGGGGGCGGCCCTGAAACCTCGGCCCCGTGTTTCGACCCGGACCATGCCGCGCGCGGTCCCGGACCTCGAGGAATCTTCGAGATCGCCGTGCCTCTCCGGGCGTTCGGCCGGCTTCCGGTTCAGAACAGGCATCGTATGCTCTCCAGCCGCTTGCGGGGAGCGGCCACCTCGGTTACCCGCAAGCCAAAGTTCCCGTTCGCCAGCACTACCTCTCCGCGGGCCACGATCTTGTCGCCCACAATCAGGTCCACCGGGTCAGCGACATGGCGGTCCAGCTGCACAACGTCTCCCGGCCCCAGGTCGAGGATCTCGCCCAACATCATCTCGCGGGAGCCAAATCGCAGCGAGGCGGCAAGTTCAACATCGAGCAGCAGCTCGATTCCGGGGCTCAAGGCCGGAGACGGGCCCGGCTGAGTCCCGCCGCCCTGCTCCTTTCCCGCCCTGGGCTCGGCCGGGCGAGCGGGACGGGGAGCGCGCACCTCGTCGCGAACCAGAATCGTCCACGCGCGATCTCCCGACTTCAACTGGAAAGCACCCGTCACCTTGCTCTCGCCTTCAATCGCTTCGAATTTCTCGACGCGGCACTTCTCGCCGGTTTTGGCCAGCAGCTCACCGGCGGCGGCATCGGCCGCCTCGCGCAGCAGCTCGCCCCAGCCGGCCTTCTGGTCCACTCCCTCG
Source organism: Occallatibacter sp. (assembly GCA_050013735.1). Lineage (GTDB taxonomy): Bacteria > Acidobacteriota > Terriglobia > Terriglobales > Acidobacteriaceae > Telmatobacter. Next base: position 15,428 of record JBEKEQ010000011.1, on the reverse strand, counting down.
CCCAGCAGCGGCGACTCCAAAATCGCTCCGTCGAGGACCACGGCGAAGCGGCCTTCGCGGTCGCCGGAAACTGTAGCGGCGAAGCCGAAGGAGCCCGCCGCGAGCGGCTCGGGCAGCGACTCGGCCAGCTGCGGCTCTCCTGCCAGGGCCTGCGAAAACAGGGCCGAGGCCACGCCGGTCCAGTACTCAAGATAGGTCTTCATGCCTAAGTCACCCCAATGCGGCGCTCAATGCGAGCTCCACGGTACGAGCCCTGGCGCACGGCCTGCGCCGCGGAGAGCAGCTGGCCCCCAACCCGCCACTCGGGCGTCGTGTTGGCGGGAAGATCGAAGCGCAGGACCGTTCCCGGCTCCAGGTTCTCAATGCTGCTGGCCGCCAGGCGCATCGGGGGCAGTTGCAGCGAGCCGCCAAAGCGAATACGGCGCGCCGAGGTCTCGATCCGCGACTGGATCTCGCCGGCATGGCGGCGACTATGACCCCAGTCCGAGGTCAGGCGGCGCAGGATGGTGTTGGCCACCACGGCGGGGAAGGCCAGATTCAGCAGCCCCGAGCTGTGCGGCATGCGAATCTCAAAGCTAAGGCACAGAGTTTTTTCGGTGACCGACATGATGCGCGCCACCTGGGTCTGCATCTGGCGGCGCTCGAAGCTGAAGCTGAGGCCCACCTGCTGCCAGGCAGCGGTCAGCTCCCGGCAGATGATCTCGACCACCGAGCCCAGAATGGACTCCTCGATGTCGGTCAGCTCGCGCAGCGGCCCGTCGCGGCCCTCCCCGCCCAGCAGCAGGTCAATCACCGGCGGAGCCAGGGCCAGGTCCAGTTGCAGCACGGAAAGCGCCCCCAGCGGCTCCAGGCGCACCGAAGCAACATAGCTGATCTCCGGGATGCGCAGCAGAAACTCGTTGAACTGAATCTGCTCGGCCGAGACCAGGTTGACCTGGAAGCGGGTGCGCAGCCATGCGGCCAGATTGTGGGTCAGGTTGCGGGCGAACAGGTCGTTCAACATGCTGATGGCGCGCAACTGGTCGTTCGATATCTGGCCGGAGGATGAAAAGTTGTAAGGCACTACCCTGGCCCGCACCTCGGACCGCGACGCGTCCGGGGCCGAGCTGCGCGCGGCCTGAAATAGAGCATCGATCTCGTCCTGCTTGAGCGTTTTCTCCATCAAAACGTGTTTCCCTTTCGACCCTTCGTTGTTCTACTCTGCCGCTTCACCGCCAACCCGCCGGCCAACTGCATCTCTCCCGCTTCAGGGCCAACCACGTCCGGCCCTCAGCGGCGTATCCGCGCCGGCGCTCTGCGCGGCCCGGCACGGTCAAACGTGCCGCGCGCGGCCAGATCTCTCAATGCGGAGCGCAGATGCGTCACGGCAGAAGCGTGCACCTGGGAAACCCGCGACTCGACCACCCCCAGCGCCAGGCCAATCTCGCGCATGGTCATCTCCTCGAAGTAGTAGAGGGTCATCACCAGCCGCTCGCGGTCGGGCAAGTTGGCGATGGCGTCGCTCAGGCGGTCTTCGAGTTCGCCCCGAAGGCAGCGGAAGAGCGGGTCGTCTTCAGGGCGCCCCGGAACATAGGCCAGCTCTTCCTCGCCCGAGTCTTCGTTGCGCTCCATGTGCAGGGTGCCGATCTCCAGGCCTTTCAAATCTCCCAGCAGCTGCTGGTACTCCTCCAGCCCCAGCGCCATCTCCTCGGCGACCTCTCCCTCGCCGGGAGCGTGTCCCAGCCTGGATGTCAGCACCCGGATGGCCTCTTCCACCGCGCGGCCCTTGCGGCGCAGCTCGCGCGGGCTCCAGTCGAGCGTGCGCAGGCTGTCCAGAATCGCTCCCCGGATGCGAAACTGCGCATAGCTGCGGAACTGCACCTTTTTTGCCGGATCGAACTTGGCAAAGGCGTCCATCAGCCCTACCACCCCGGCCGAGACCAGGTCTTCGATATCCACATGCTGAGGAAGACGCTCGTGAATGCGGCGGGCCAGAAATCGGACGATGGGCAGGTGCTCCAGCAGCACCTGCTCCTGCTCGCCGGAGAGCACGGGAATCGCGGCCGCGGCCGGAGGGTAACCGCCTGCCGCCGCGCCCCGGCCGACTCGCATCCGATTTCCCGCCGCAGCCACAGATTCGCTCCCCATCGCTCGCTCCTTCGCTCATCTCCAGACCATCTGCCGCCCGGCGCTCAACGCACCGTTCCCACGGGCCGCAAGCGGATCTCGGGAGGAATTTCCCCTGCCGCAACGACCGCCAGCCGGGGCAGGATCGGCTCCAGCCAGCGCTTGACGTGATAGCGCGCCGGACTAGGGCAGAGGAGCACGGGAAGGACCGCAGCGGAGGCGGAACCGATAAGTTGCCTCACAGAATCGGTAAGCCGGCGAACCAAAGGAGCTGCCGGCGTTGCCTGGGAGGAGAGCAGCCGCTGGCCGGTCTCCGGCGCCAGGGTGGCCAGAATCTCTTCTTCGAGGACCGGGTCGAGCAACAACACCGGGAGCTGGCCCTCGGCGTCGAGCAGCGGGCGGATCAGCCGCCGCCCCAGCGCCTGCCGGGCAGCCTCGACCAGGGCTACAACGCTTTTGTTCACCGGCGCGGCCTCGAGCAGGGCCTCAAGAATGGCGCCCAGGTCGCGAATCGAAACCCGCTCCCGCAGCAACTGTTCGAGAACCCGCCCCACTTCTCCCAGCGTTAGCAGCTTGGGCACCAGTTCCTCGAGCAGCTTGGGATGGCTCTCGTTCAGCGCATCCATCAGCCGCTTGGTCTCGGCCCGGCCCAGAAGCTCGTAAGCATGCTGGCGGATCAGCTCGCCCAGGTGGGTGGTGATCACTGTAACCGCATCCACCACCGAGTAGCCCGCGGCGACCGCCTGGTCCTCGAGCGCTGGCGCAATCCAGATGGCCGGAACCCCGAATGCCGGCTCGCGAGCCTCCTTGCCCGCCAGCGGACGGCGGTTCGGGTCGCCGGAGACGGCCAGCAAATGAGGTCCTTCGGTCTGCCAGCGGCCAATTTCGATTCCGCGCAGAGAAAACAGGTATTCGCGCGGCCGCAGGCGCAGATTGTCGGAAATGTGCACCGGCGGCACCAGAAAGCCCATCTCGGAGGAGAGATGGCGGCGCAGGGCGCGAACACGGCTGAGCAGTTGCCCGCTCTGTTTCTCGTCCACCAGCGGAATGAGCTGGAAGCCGATCTCCAGCGTCAGTTCCTCCAGGCGCAGCAGCGAGGCCAGATCCGACCCCTGCGCCTGCTCGGTCTTCTTTTTTTCGACCGGTCCGGGCTCAACCGGAGCTCCCGCCTGCGCGTGGGTAGAGACCCGCCGCCCGCCCCAGTAGAGCCCCGCAGCTACTGTGAGAAACGCCAGCTTGGGCAGCCCCGGAATCAGGCACATGGCCGCGGAGACCAGGCTGGCCAGGTAGAGCGTCGTGGGCTTGGCCAAAAGCTGCTGGCGGATCTCGCCGCCCAGCAGGCCGGCCGAATTGGCCCTGGTCAGGGTGATGCCCCCGGCGATTGAAACCAGCAGCGAAGGGATCAGAGTCACCAGGCCGTCGCCCACCGTAAGCACGGTGTAGGTGCGCGCCGCATCGCCCAGCTCGATGCCCTGCTGCAAGGTGCCAATCAGCAGGCCGGCAATAATGTTGATGGCGGTAATCAGGATGGTGGCCAGGGAATCGCGCTGGTTGAAGCGCGCTGCGCCGTCCATGGCGCCGTAGAACTCCGCCTCGCGGGCGATAGCCTGACGGCGCCGTCGCGCCTCGGCCTCGTCAATCAGCCCGGCGTTCATGTCGGCGTCGATGGCCATCTGCTTTCCCGGCAGGGCGTCCAGGGTGAAACGGGCGGTGACCTCGGCGGTCCTCACCGCTCCGTGCGACACCACCAGAAATTGAATGGCGATCAGGGCCAGAAAAAGCACAAAGCCAACCACGTAATTGCCGCCCACCACAAACTGGCCGAAGGCCTCGATCACCTTGCCGGCAGCCGCGGTGCCCTCCTGGCCGTGCAGCAAAATGCGGCGGCTGGAGGCAATATTCAGCGCCAGCCGGAACAGAGTCAGCAACAGCAGCAGGGTGGGAAAGACGCTCAGCTCGACCGCCCTGCGGATCTGCACGGCGGAGAGAAAGACGATGATCGACGCGGCCATCGAGAGGGCCAGCAGAAAGTCCAGGCCGGCGGCCGGCAGCGGCACCAGCATCACAAAGATCACGCTGATTGCGGCCAGCGGCAGCAGCACTTCGCGCAGCCGGTGCAAGATGGACTGGGCAGGCGGCGAGCCCGCTGCCAGCGCTGTCGTGCTCATCGCGCGCCTCCTTCCGGCGGCGCGTTGCCCGGCCGCCGGTTCTGCGCCGCCTGGGCCTGCGTCCGGGCGCGCGCCGCTGTCTCGCGCGCGCGGCGTTCTCTGAGCTCGGCCTCCACCCTCTGGCGATAGAGATAGGCCAGGATGGCGGCCACCGCGGCATACAGATCGACCGGGATCGGCTGCCCTACCTCGACCGAGCGGTAGAGGCCGCGGGCCAGCGGCGGATTCTCGACAATGGGAACCCCGGCCCAGCGGGCCTCGGCCTTGATCTCCTCGGCCAGCAGGTTGCGGCCCTTGGCCACCACCTTGGGAGCTTCCATGGTGCCGAAGTCGAAGCCCAGGGCGACGGCATAGTGGGTAGGATTGGTCAGCACCACGGCGGCCTTCGAGACGTCGGCCTTGACGCGGCGGCGGCGCATCTGACGCTGCAGGCCACGGATGCGGCTGCGAATCTGCGGGCTGCCTTCGGTCTCTTTGAACTCCTCGCGCATGTCCTGGCGGCTCATCTTGAGGCGTGACTCCCGGCTCTGCCACTCGACCGCGTAATCGATGGCCGACCAGCCAAACAGCAGCCATGCGGCGGTGAGCAGTAGCCCGTAAATGTCGGAGGCAAGCAACTCCAGCCGCGCAGTCGAAAACGGCGGCACGGTCAACTGCCGGGCGATGCGCTGCACGGCAAACACCCCCAGCAGGCCGGCGGGAAAAAGCGATTTGCCCAGCCGCGCGGCGGCGCGCAGCGAAAACAGGTTCTTGATGTTCGAGACCGGGTTGATGCGCTCCGGCTTGAAGCCCACCGCCGCGGCGTAGAAGTTGACGCCCCCGGTCTGGAGAATCCCCATTCCCAGGCTGGCCGCGGCCACAGCGGCCATCACCGCGCCCGGCGGCCCGAGGACCGCGAGCAAGAGCCGGCGCAACGCGATCAGCGTCGGCTGCATCGCCGAGGGCTCCCAGCAGGCCGAAGCTCCCAGCGCGAGAAAGGCGGCAAAGCTTCCCCGCCACGCCTCCAGCGTCCGGCCGCCCAACGCTCCCAGCGTCATGACGCCGGCCAGCGTTCCCGCCGCCGCCGAGAGTTCCCTGCTATGCAGCACATCGCCTTCCCTGCGAGCTTTCTCGCGGCGGTGCTGGGTTGCCTGTTCGGTGCGCTCTCCGGGCATCGGCTATCCTCCCGATCCCGGAGCCGCGAGACCGCCGGCGGGGGCGAACAGCCGCTCGGCCAGGTCGAGCAGCCCGGCGAAGCGCGCCTCGATGAAGCGCGGCCACAGGGCCAGGGAGCCGGTCAGGATGGCGAACCCGGTGAGCGTTTTGAGTGGCACGGTCAGGCTCATCACCGGCAATTGCGGGCTGAGCTTGCCCAACAGGGCCACGGCAATCTCGACCAGCATGGTGGCGGCCAGCACCGGCGCGGCCAGCTCCACGGCGGCCAGAAAAATGCCCCCCGCGGCGCGCACAATCCCCAGCGCGGTGACCGTGGACAGCCCGTAGCTGCCCAGAGGAACGACGCGGAAGCTGCGCACCATTGAGGCCAGCAGGATGCGATCGAGGCCGGAGGCAATCACCACCAGAGTGCCCATCAGCTGAAACAGGTCGCCCAGCAGCGGGGTTTGTATCGAAGAGGTGGGGTCCAGCAGATTCACCATCGAGAAGCTGAACTGCACTCCGGCGATCTGCCCGGCAAAGAGAAGCATCTCGTTCAATAGAGCCAGCACCAGGCCGTAGACCAGTCCCACGGCAAGCTCGCCCAGCAGGGCCTCGAAGCCGATGGAGACATGCGCGCTGGGCAGCGCGGCCACCAGCGGCGCAAGCAGAAAAGCGACCGCTCCAGCGAAGACCGCCTTGGCGCGCATGGGCAGCGCGGTCGAAGAGAAGAAAGGAGCGAAGGCCAGCATCCCGCTCACCCGGACCAGGGCCAGGGTCATCGCGCTCAGAAAGCTTGTCCAATCGGCCATCGGTGTTTCCTCGGCTTTCAGCTCTCGCCTTTCGGCTCTCAGCTTTCGGCTCTCAGCCTTCAGCCTTCAGCTCGAACCTTCTGCTACCGGCCTCGCCGATGCTTTGTTTCCCGGCATGTCTGGGCTGAAAGCTGAGAGCTTGAAGCTGCTCCTCATCCCAGGTACCTGTGAAAATCGCTCAGCAACAGCCGCGTATAAGCCGCCATCCGCCCCAGGAACCAGGGCATGCCGGCCAGCAGAATCAGGGCCACTGCGGCGAGGCGGGGAACGCTGGTCAGGGACTGCTCCTGCAGGCTGGTCAGGGTCTGCACCAGGCTGAGCAGGAAACTCAAAAGCGCCGCGGCAATCAGCAGGGGCGCGGCCAGGATCATGGCCTCTTTCATGAGCTGGCGGAGCAGTTCGGCAACCAGATCGGGCGACATCGCACTTCCCTTCAAAAGCTCTTCAGCAGCGAATTGGCCAGCAAGTTCCAGCCATCCACCATCACAAACAACAGAATCTTCAGCGGCGTCGACACCACCACCGGCGGCAGCTGGAACATGCCGATCGAGGTGGTGATCGAAGCGGTGACCATGTCGATCAGCAGAAACGGGAGATAGAGCACCGCGCCGATGGCAAATCCGGCCTTCAGCTCGGAAAGGATGTAGGCCGGCACCACCACCTGCATGGGCAGGTCGTCGGGCTTGTCGGGGCGCGGGATCTGGCCGGCGGCGGTAAACAGCGCCAGGTCTTTTTCGCGCGCGTAGCGGAGAAGGAAATGCTTCACCGGCACGGCGCCCCGGTCGATGGCTTCCCAACCCGTCACCTGGCCGGCGCGGTAGGGCTCGACGGCCTGCTGGTCCACCTGGTTGAGCACCGGGGTCATCATGAACCAGGTCATCATCAGCGCCAACCCCATGAGGGTGGGGTTGGAGGGTGCGGTCTGCGTCCCCAGCGCCTGGCGCAGAAAGTGAAAGACCACCAGCAGCCGCACCAGCGGCGTCATGGCCATCAGAATCGCGGGCAACAGTGTAATCAGCGTCAGTACAAAGAGAATGGTCCAGGGGGTTGAATCCGAGGGATGCAGCCGCTGGCCGAGATCGGGCAACAGAGGGGCGGGCGATGCAGCGGCTACACGCGCCGCGGCCCAAATTGCTACCATGACACCCTCGCGGACCCGCCCGCGCTCGACTGCGGCAATTTGGCCGGGAATCTGGTAATCGACCCGCGCCTCTGCTCGTCCAGCGGATAAAAGGCGGGCGCTCCTTCCGGCGAAGTCGCCACCAGGAACCGCCGACCCTCGGCCTCGACCAGCGCCAGGGACTGCCGCGGCGCCAGCGCGATGCGTTCGAGCAGCGCCAGCCGCGGTTGAGGACGGCGCCCGGCCCGTAACCTCGCCAACAACCATGCGGTCACCCCGCCCGCCGGCATCGTCTTCTCGCTCTGCTTCATTGATCTCCCGATCTCATTCCCGTCTTCGTCCCTTAGTCTCTGGTCCCTTAGTCCCTGGCCCCTAGTCCCTGTTGTCCTTCACGCCAGCCGGGTAATCCGCACCGCCAGCTGCGAATCCACCACCTCGAACTCGCTCCAGGCCAGTTGCACCTGGCCAGAAGCCACCGGAAGATCCTCGCCATGGGTCCATTGCGACTCGATCACCTCGCCCGGCTCCAGAGCCAGCAGGTTGCGCACCCGAAACTCCCGCACTGGAACGCTGACCTCCAACTCCACCGGCAGGCTCGCCAGCGGCTCGCCGAGCGGGATGCGATCTTGCTCTTCCGGCAGGCGGGGCGAAGGCACCAGGGACTGTTCCCCGGACCCATGCTCCGCCGCGGTCGACCCGGGCTCACGCGGCTGCTCCGCCGAAGGCGCAGGCAGTGGATGTGCGGTTGCCATGTGCTGAGTATTCATGCAGAAAAGTGACCAGAAAGAAGACAGAAAGATTGGAAAGGACTAAGGAATGCGATGCCGGTACTCCGTACGCCAGGCTCTATGAAACTTCGCAGCAACATCACTGCTACACTTGAAGTTGATATCCAAGCGCGGTTTTCCCCGGCCCAACACGCCCGGTTGCCGCGCCGAAACGAGGTTAGAGACCATGCCGGAAAACAACGGAAACGAGAGGTTCACGGGAACCAGCCTGCGCCTGAAGGTGGGCCTGGCGGAGATGCTCAAAGGCGGCGTCATCATGGACGTCATGAACGTGGAGCAGGCCCGCATCGCCGAGGAGTCCGGGGCCACATCGGTCATGGCTCTGGAACGCGTGCCGGCCATGATCCGCGCCGAGGGCGGAGTGGCCCGCATGGCCAAGCCCAGCCTCATCAAGCAGATCATCCAGGCGGTCTCCATTCCGGTCATGGCCAAGGCCCGCATCGGCCACTTCGCAGAGGCGCAGATTCTTCAGGAGCTGGGCGTCGACTTCATCGACGAAAGCGAGGTCCTTACCCCCGCCGATGAGGCCCATCACATCGACAAGCACGCCTTCACCACGCCCTTTGTCTGCGGAGCGCGCAACCTGGGCGAGGCCCTTCGCCGCATTGCCGAAGGCGCGGCCATGATTCGCACCAAGGGTGAAGCAGGCACGGGCGACGTGGTCCACGCCGTCAAGCACATGCGCCAGATCATCAAGGAGATGAAAGCTCTGACCGTTCTCAGCGAGCAGGAGCTCTACGCCGCAGCCAAAGACCATCAGGCACCCTACGAGCTGGTCCGCATGGTCGCGCAGACCGGCAAGCTGCCGGTTCCCAACTTTTCCGCCGGCGGAATCGCCACGCCGGCCGACGCAGCGCTGATGATGCAGCTAGGCGCCGAGGCCATCTTCGTCGGTAGCGGAATCTTTATGAAGGAGCGCGCCACCCCCCTGGATGTTGAGAACGATCCCAAGGAGCGCGAAGAAGCCGTCAGCCGCGCCAAGGCCATCGTCATGGCCACCACCCATTTCAACGATCCCAAGATTCTGGCAGAAGTTTCCGAGCAGGTAACCGGGACCATGAAGGGCCTCGCCGCGGCGTCCATCGAAGAGTCGCAGTTGCTGCAAACGCGCGGTTGGTAACCACCTGCGGTGGGGCAGACGCTCGCTCTTCGCTCGCATGAGGTTTGTGCATTCCATTTGTTGCGCTAAAAAATAGCCAAAGGACCGGAGGCTCCAACGATCCGCAGCTGACTGTAGAGCAAAAAGCTACACACTCAAGCCGCTTCGGGCAGACTTCTGAGAAAAACGAATTGCGCACTGATAGATTTGCCAATAGATGTCTTCAGTGAAAGTGGACCAGAGTTCTGCCTGGGATCGAATGACGTAGTCAGATCAAAGGCCCATTCGTAAGGGTTGGAAATTCCGAATACCGATTTGACGTTTGGAGGGAAGGTAATCTTCACCTTCACGTTTGCCAACCCTGCCCCCTCGTCAAAAAGATACTCACCGTCGTATCGCACCCCGCCTACGTCTGTGCCATAGACACGTCCGTTGTCTAAAATGATTACTCCCATCCCATATCCTTGCTGGCCTTGAAAGCTTATTCCAAACATTCCATCGCGCATACCGGTTCCTTTCTGTTTAAGTCGGTTGAGTTCCATTTGGCGCAGATGCGGGGGAAGCAGCTGCAATAGACGCAGATATCCTTCCACCGATCCAGGGATGGCACGCTCATCAGCGGCCCAAAGCGCGACTGCTCTTGGAGTCACGCCGATCAAACGTGCAAAATCGGCCTGACTAATTTCGAGTTCTGCAAGCGCGGACCGGAGGCCGTTGGCGTTCACAGAACAATGTTCTTATATGAATAGAACAATGTCAACTATTTAATAATGAACAGCGCCATTGAAGGCATTTGACACTGTAAACTAAATAGTCTACATTTCAAGGATGATCGGCACGTTCAGGCACAAGGGGCTTGAAGAGATTTACCTTACCGGCAAGACCCGCCGGATTGGCGCCGATGAGATCAGAAAGTGCATTCGGATTTTGCAATTGCTGGAAGCCGCAACGGAACCGGAAGAGATGAACATCGCCGGTTTCCACTTTCACGGCCTGCAAGGGAAGCCGAAACGATGGTCCGTGCGAGTGACCGGGAACTACCGGATCATCTTCGGCTGGTCTGGCGAAACGGCCTTGGATGTCGACTTTGAGGATTACCATTAGCAGCCTGAGATGCGGTTTTTCTGGGAGGAAGTAATGGAGAGGAAGAGTGGATTGCCACCCGTTCATCCAAGCGAGATTCTCAAAGAAGATGTTCTGCCGTCTGTCGGCTTGTCCGTCACGGCGGCTGCCAAGGCTCTCGGCGTCTCCCGCCAGATGCTTCACGACATCCTAGCGGAGCGCCGTCCCCTGTCTGCCGTAATGTGCCTCAAGATCTCTCGCCTTCTGGGTGGCTCACCGGAAGTGTGGATGCGATTGCAGGCAGCTTACGACCTCAAGATGGCTGAAAAGGACAAGAAGGTCATGGAACGCGTCGCGCGGATCATGCCGCTTGAGCGAGTCGAAGAAGTTCGAGCCTAAGCCCCCTGGCCTGGATGCCCAACTGATTCGCGCCGCTTGTTTGAATGGTGGGCAGTGAGGGACTCGAACCCCCGACTTCCTGCTTGTAAGGCAGGCGCTCTAACCAGCTGAGCTAACCGCCCACGGCCGACGGCAACAGGACAGGCGTCCTATTGGAATCATATCAGCGCAGTTAGCTTCGCCTGTGCTACCTCAGAGATGGACTCTATCAAACGGCCGATGGTATGACTAGTAGAAGAGGCCGTACGCATGATTTGGCTTGAGAGCGATGCAGCGGAAAGGTTTAAAGAGTTTCTCAACGCTACCAGCATGGAAGGCCCTCAGATAGTGGCCCGGCACGGAGTTGAAGTTGCGGTTTTCCTCTCTGCACGAGAATGGAGAGATCTAAATGCCCAAACCCAGAGGTCAACATTAGGCACTGGCTCCCAGGAAGAACATTGACGGAAACAAAACTCCCCCGCGTCGGCGTACTGGCCATTCAAGGCGACTATGCTGCCCACGCCGAAGCACTTCTGGAAACCGACGCTGAGCCATGCGAGATTCGCAAGCCGGACCAGTTGTGCGGTCTTGATGGCCTCATCCTGCCCGGCGGCGAATCGACAACCATGCTGCGCTTCCTCGAAAAACACCGCTTCTTAGAAGACCTGAAAGAGTTCAGCGAAACCCATCCGGTCTTCGGAACGTGCGCCGGCGCCATTCTGCTGGCCCGCGAGGTGCGCAACCCGGCGCAGCGCAGCCTGGGCGTCCTCGATGCCGTCGTCGAGCGCAACGCCTATGGACGCCAGATCGATTCGGCTATTCTCACGGCTCGAACCGAGCTCCCCGGCGGCCCGCTTGAGATGGTCTTCATCCGCGCCCCGCGCATCGTTGAAACCGGTCCCGAAGTTGAAGTGCTGGCTCGCCGCGAGGGCTCCCCGGCCCTCATACGCGAGGGCCATGTGATGGCAGCCACCTTTCATCCGGAGCTCAGCTCCGACCGCCGCGTTCACCGGTTGTTTGTAGAGCTCGTAGCCGGAGCGCGCAATTCGGCGGCTTAGTCTGTCGCCGGTCCACAGCTTTCCCGCAATAAGTTCAAATGTTCAACCCATCCTTAACGAATCAAAATGCGTCCAACCGAATACGGGAGTAATCTCAAGAAATAAAGAGGCCCCATGCCTTCCACCTTTACGCAATCCCCGGCCGAAACGGAAAGGAAAGAGCCAGGAACCGGCGGCAAACCTCCCGTGACCCGCAGACCCACCGGCGGCGGCGGGGGCGGCGGCGACGACAATGGCAGCAATCCGCGGCGCGGCCCGCGAGAGCTGCTCTATCGCGTCCGGTTTTTCGTGTTTTCCGCCCTGGCAGCAGACATGCTCTTTTTCGCCGTGCTGGTGCTCTTCTTCTTCGCGCGCCAGGCGGGCATGCGCACTGACCCGCGAACCCACTTCCTATCTGGCGACTGGCAACCCATGCTGCTGCCGCCCATCCTCTATCTCAATACTGCTGTGCTGCTGTTGAGCAGCCTGGCCATGGAGCGTGCCCGGCATAATATCTTTCGCGAAGTCGACGTGATGGAGGAATGGCTGGGGCTGGGCCGGCCCGCGCTGCGTCGTACTTTGCCCTGGATCGCTGCCACGCTATTGCTGGGCGCGGCGTTTCTCGCCGGGCAGGCCATCGCCTGGAAGCAGTTGACCGCGCAGGGCTTCGCCTTTGGCCAGTTGGCCACGCCGGCAAGCAATTTCTTCTACATCATCACCGGCATGCATGCCGCGCACCTCATCGTCGGCGTGGTTGCGCTGGCGCTTTGCCTCTGCGCCGTGGGAAAGCTAAGGCGCGTCGAGTATCGCCAAATCGCCGTCGACACAATTGCGTGGTTCTGGCACGCCATGGGCCTGGCGTGGCTCCTGTTGCTTGCGATTCTCGCCTTTGGGCAGTAGCCGAACCGGTTCAATCGGATCAGCGCGCGTCCAGATTGGCTATGCCGCGTCAAAGTGCAGAACGGAACGGAAACGCTCGGCAATGGTGGGCACTTCAGGGCATTCGAAATACACCTGCCGATTGAGAGACATCAGCAATTGCACCGCTTCCACCTGGGCGTTGTGCGGTGAAAACGTGGTGGCCTCGTGGACGAACTCATCGGTGAGGTAACCAATTGCGTGGCCCAGAATCTCGAGAGCATGCCCGGCGCGCGGAGTGATGCGGCGGCGTTTGGCGCGCACTGCAGCCATTGTTGCGGCCGGTGCGGAATCCGGAATCGGAAAGTCGATGGTCGTAGTAGCTGCCATGGGGTTTATCCTCACCCTGTTCTTCGGCCACTCAGTCACTCTTTTTAGATGACGGACGTACTGTGTCCCATAAAAGAACAGCCAAGTATCGCTCCTTTTATTCGGGAATTAACGTGACGAACGTCACGCTGCGAACCCCGGATCCGCGAATCCCGGCTCTCTTGGGGTCGGCCCCAATCGCCGGGATCGGAACCCGCCCCCGCCTCTTATCACTGAAAGCTGATACTCGAATACCCGAATTTCACCAAATTGCCAATAGTCCTTTTAGGGCAGAGGCTCCTTGCGCAGTCCAGGCGAAGGGCTCCGCCAGACTCGGGTTCCGGCTCTGCCTTGACGGGAGGAGGCTGAAAACCTAATCTCAAACCAGCATCCTTTGCGAGTGGGGCCGCAGCGGGCAGGGGCGGGCCGGGTGCGATTTTACTGAATTTTTCCTGATCGGGAGGCAACAATCCCTTACTACTGGCAATATCTCCCGCTGCTGATGCAGATTCTTGCCGCCATCCTGCTTGGGCTGGGCATGGTCACGGCCTCATGGTTCGTCGGACGGCATCGCAATACGGCCACCAAGCTGGCCGCCTACGAATGCGGAATCGAGGCCGTCGGCGACGCCCGGGGGCGCTTCAGCGTGCGCTTCTATATGGTGGCCGTGCTGTTCATCCTGTTCGACGTGGAAGCGGTCTTCATCATGCCCTGGGCGGTCATCTACCGCAGATTGCCCGCCCTGACCGGCGTACCACGCCTATTCGGCTTCTGGGAAATGATGGTCTATCTAGGCTTTGTGGCCGTGGGACTCTACTACATCGTGCGCAAGGGCATCCTCAACTGGAGCCTGGATAAGGCGGACCTTTAGGATGAGCCCTGTCAATCTATTCGAGGGCAAGACCGCCGTGCTGGAAGGTCTTCCGGACCATCCCGCCATCAAGGCCATCCTGGCCTGGAACCCGGCAGCGTTGACCGATGCAAAATTTGACCGGAACGAGTTGACGCTCACCATTGCGCCAGAAGAAATTCGTGCCGCCTGCACTGCCGTCCAGGCAGCCGGCTACAACTTCTTCGAGGATATGACCGCGGTCGATTGGCTCCCTTCCTCGCCTCGCTTCCAATTGAGCTATCACATTCTGTCGCACTCCCTTAAGGAGCGCATTCGGCTGCGAGTGCTGGTTGAAGATGCCTCCCCTTCGGTCGAGTCAATCACCCCCGTCTGGCCCTCGGCCAACTATTACGAGCGCGAGGTCTTCGACCTGTTCGGCATTCGCTTTGAAGAACATCCCAACCTGCGCCGCATCCTGATGCCCGACGATTGGCAAGGCCATCCGTTGCGCAAGGATTATCCGGTGGAGGGCTATCGCTGATGACAGACGTTGCCGGCACGCCCATCCTGGAAGCACCATCGGCCGTTGGCGCCGGGGACCAGCATATGGTCCTGAACATGGGGCCGCAGCACCCGTCGACGCACGGCGTTCTGCGCCTGGTGCTGGAGATTGACGGCGAGATCGTTGTGCGCCTGTATCCTGAAATCGGCTATTTGCATACCGGCATCGAGAAAACCTGCGAAGCCAAGTTCTATCAGCAGGTCGTCCCGCTCACCGACCGCGTTGACTACCTCGGCCCCATGGCCAACAACCTCTGCTATTGCCTGGCCGTCGAAAAGCTGCTCCAGCTCGAAATACCCGAGAAGGCCCAGTGGATGCGGGTTCTGCTGGCAGAGCTTACCCGGCTAAACTCTCACCTGATCTGGCTGGGCACGCACGCCATGGATATTGGCGCGCTGACTGTCTTCCTCTACACCTTCCGCGAACGGGAAGACATTTTGCGCCTTTTTGAGGCAATCTCAGGTCAGCGGATGATGACCAGCTACATCCGCATCGGCGGCCTGTCGATGGAAGCGCCTCTCGACTTTCTCGATCGTGTGCAGTCGTTTATTCGCACATTCCCAGAAAAGATTGACGAGTATTCCAACTTGCTGACCGGCAATCCGATCTTCAGAAATCGGCTCAAGGGCGTCGGACATCTTTCCGCCGCCGATGCCGTTGCGCTGGGCGTTACCGGGCCGGTCATGCGCGCTTCGGGCATCGACTTCGACCTGCGCCGTGACATGCCTTACTCGAGCTACGAAAAGTTCAATTTCCGCGTGCCCGTCTCCACTGACTGCGACGTGTGGGCCCGGTATCTTCTTCGCCTCGACGAGATGCGCGAAAGCGTGAAGATTATCCAGCAGGCGCTTGACGGCATGCCCGAAGGCCCCATCAAGGCTGACGCGCCCAAGATCGTCCTCCCCGATCGCGAAAAGATGAAGACCCAGATGGAAGCGTTGATCCATCACTTCAAAATCGTCACCGAGGGCTTCGCCGTGCCTGCCGGCGAGGTCTACCAGGGCATTGAATCGGGACACGGGCAGATGGGCTATTACGTGGTGTCGGACGGTACCGCCAAGCCCTATCGGGTTCACATGCGCTATCCGTCCTTCGCTACTTTG
>JBEKEQ010000010.1:0-50764 GCA_050013735.1 Occallatibacter sp. | reverse complement strand
TGGCTGGTCACAAGCGAAGGAACCATTGTCCGCAAATCCGCGAGTGATTACGAGGAGTCGATCGGCGTGGGCACGCAGGCGGCCGATGGAATGCGGCTTGACCGTTCCCATGCGTCCGTCGGAGTTTCGCTCGCTGACCTGGACGCTGCTGACGTCTTTGAGAAACACGCGCTCAAACTGATTGCTTCTCTCACCGATCTGCGCAAGGCCCCTTTGGTTGAGGAGGAGTATCACGGGCCGTTGCTATTAAGCGCCGACGCCAGCGCCGATACTTTGGGTTCGCTGCTGGGCAGTGGCATCACGGCTACCCGGCCCAAGATGGGCACCGAAGCCCGCACCAACGGGCCGTTCGCCTCCAGTTACCATGCGCGGGTCCTTCCGGATTTCATTGACGTTGTCGACGACCCCCTCCTGAAGACCTTCAACGGCAAGGGGCTGGTGGGCGCCTATGACGTGGACGACGAGGGTGTGCCGGCGCAGGCGGTGAAGCTGGTAACAGACGGCAAGCTGGAGAATTATTTAATCGGCCGCGAGCCGGTGCGCGACTTCCCCCGCTCCAATGGTCACGCGCGAGGCGGCATTGCCCAGGTGCCACGGCCGTCGGTGGGTGTCCTCAAGGTGACGGCGCAAAACGGCCTGTCAGACGATGAACTGAACAAGAAACTGCTGGATCTGGCCAAGGACCGTGGGTTGAAGAGCGTTTATTTCGTGGCCACGATGGGCGGCGAGAATACGCCCAGATTGTTGTATCGCGTGAGCCCTGACGGAACCCCGGCCGGGAAACGCGAACTGGTCCGCGGAGCGGTCCTGGACGATCTCGACCAGCGGTCCCTGCGTTCAAGCGTGGAGGCGGCAGGCAAGGACCTCTGGGTGGCCAACAACTTTAGCGATGTGCCCGCGACGGTGCTCGCACCGGCTCTGCTTCTGGACGACGTGACAGTAAAGCGCGCCAACGAGAAGAACGAGAAGCTCCCCTTCTATCCGCCCCCGGAGTAGAGAGTTACTTTTTCTTCCACCCGCCGACGATAGCGCCCATGACGATCATGCCGAAAAGCCAGAATCCGGCATTGACACCCAGCAGGCTCCACGTCCGCACTTCGAAAATGTACTCGGTGCAATAGGCGGTGAGCACAAAACCGAACCAAAGCAGCGCTGCGACCTTCATGCCTCGCCATGCCGTCTGCGGACCGGTGAGCTGGGTAACGCACGAGATGGCCGTGGCCATCACGGCCGCGGAGACCAGCGCCGTGGCGTACTGCAAGGCCGGGTTGACGCCGCTGGCCATCAGCCACTCCCTGGTCCGGCCAATGCCGTCGAGCCATGGCTGAAGAAAGAGCGAGTACCAGCCGGCTTCGAAGAGGAAGCAGGCAATGGCGGCGACCAGAATGGCCAGGTAGTTCTGCTTTACCTGCGATGGTGAGTCTGTCATTTCATCCTCCATTTCAATTCCGCCTGTGCCGGCCCATGAATGTGCGCATATTGCGGCGCTTTGAGGGAGGCATTGGGGCACACCCGTCCAGCGAAAAAGGCAGATGGGCGGGATTGTAGCCTAATTCCGCTTGCTTTTTGCCTTGGATAAGTGAGAAATGCGGAATATTTCCGTGCGGCAGCTCAGTCCAGCCGGGTCAAATACGCTTCGCCCTCTTTGGGGCGCAGGTGCCGTGCAATAGACTCGGCCATTTCGCGGTTGTCGCCATCGGGACGAATGCGCACCCAGAAGCTGTCCTGGCCAGGGAACTCGATCACGTTGGAGCCGGGATACTTGCGCAGCAGTTGGTCCTTCAGCTTGTTGGCTTTGTGCTGGCTTTGGAATGCGCCAATCTGCACGCACCACCGGCCGCCGGTTTCAATGGGCCTCGGCGTGCGGTAGACGTCGAGCCGCACCTGGACCAGGCCGCCGCGGTAGACTCCCGTGGCCTTGGCCGATGCGACGGTCAGGTCGAGAATCCTGTCCTCCACAAACGGTCCGCGGTCGGTGATGCGCATCGGGCTCGACTGGCCGGTCTTGAGATTGGTGACCACGATCAGCGAGCCCATGGGCAACGTGCGATGCGCGGCGGTCAAAGCTCGATCGCTGAACACTTGTCCGTTGGCGGCTTTGCGGCCCTTGTAAGGCGCAGAATACCACGTAGCCAAACCTTCCTCGGTGTAGATAGGCCTGTGCGACGCGACATAGTCGCGGTCTTCCTCGCTCACTCCGCCCGGTGGCACCGGCGTAACGGGAATGCGCGCCGGGGGCCTCGCTTCAGAGGATTGCCCCTGAATCGCCGGAGCGTTCGCCTGAGGGGCGGGTGGCTGTGCTGCCTGGCGGCGATGCCCGCAGCCCGTCAAACCAACCAGCGACAAGGCAGCAAGCGCAATCACTGTGGGCGTTACTGAGCGCCCGGCCCTTCGCTGCGAAACTGGGTTCATTGTCAAAGCCCCGGGTCCTTCGGCGGTTGCTGAGGAGTTTGGCCCGGCGGCTGAGGCGGCTGGCCCGCCGGCGCGCCAGGGCCCCGGTCAAGCCGGTCGGCGAAGTTGCGTAGTGAATCGGCAACCTTGCGCATGGCGCTGATTGACTCGCTCCGCACCTGCGGAATCACGGCGTCATTCACGTAAGCCGCCGCGTGGCGAATCTCCATTTCGATCAGCTCAATGGCCTCTTCAATGCGGCGTCCCACGCCGCCCACACCTGGCCCGGGAGGAGGATACGTGCTCAAGGCGAGTTACCTCCGGCTTTGCAGCTGGCAAATGTTCTCACCCCCCAGTCTGGGCGGCGTCGCGCGGCGCGTCAATGGCGGATGACGCAAAGGTGCCGCAATCGTCAATAACTACAATGCGCAGGCGCAGATCCGTGCTCCCGGTTGCATTTTGGAGTCTTTATGGCCGCCGCAGGAGACCCTTGGCCGCAAATCTGCGTCACACTTACTGAGGATCGACCGCTTTGCAGATCGCTTTGCCAGAACACAGCACGATGGGAGGTTCCGGCACGCGCGTACGGATGCTGCGCCCTCGGCTTACCTGGCTCGCAATTCTTCCCGCACTGTTCTTGTTATGGTTCGCGCCGGCCTGCGGCGGCCAAGGTCAGAGCCCCGCACCCCCACCGGCGGTGCCAGACGTTCCCAAGCCGCAAACTCCGCCGCCCGCCGCCGCTGCTGCTCACCAACCTTGCGAAATAAAGAAAACGGTCACCGCGGTCATTGAGGCCACAGCGGGCGCCACGGTAGCCGCGCACACCAGCAGCCAGACACCGGGCGCCGCCTCTGCCGCCGCCGCGCCGCCCTGTCCGGCCCTGGAGCCATTGATCAGCCTGTACACGCGTTTCATCACCGGACCCAAGGCCACCCTCATGACTCCCAAAGAAAAGGCCTGGCTGGCGGTGCGCAACGTGGCTGACCCTTTCAACGGCATTACCATCCTGGGATTCTCGGCCATCTATGTGGGCGCAAATTCCCACTCCCCCTACGGACCTGGAATGACCGGCTGGGCCAAGGACGTGGGCGTCAGTTACAGCCAGGACATGACCGGAGAATTTTTTGGCACCTTTCTTATTCCCTCGATCGTCCACCAGGACCCCCACTATCACCGCATGCCTGACGCCAGCATCAAGCGCAGAATCGCCCATTGCATCTACCAGATTGCGTGGACCCAGAGCGATTACGGCAAGGGCATGGTGAACTATGCCGATCTGGGAGGCTTTGCGATCGACGATGCCATCGCCAACCTCTATGTGCCGGGCCGCCAGACCAGCCTCCCAGCTGACGCGCAGCGCTACGGCATCAGCCTGGCCACCGCTCCCATTGAAAACTTCGTCGACGAGTTTGTGCCCGACGTAGCCCGCCACATCCACGTCCGCGTCGTCGTCATCCAGCAGATCATCAACCAGGTAGCCAACAAGAATGGGTCAGGCACGTGATTTTGGAACACAAGCGTTCCTGGCGGCATGCGCTGCTTAGAAGTGCCGTTTTGGGGTCGAAGATCGACGAAAAACGGGTCAAAATCGCCAAAAGCAGGGCGTTTTTGATGGGTTGAATTCACTTCCAGATCATGGCCGCGGTTGATTGAATCTTATATCTATATGATTACAAATACCTTACATCTTTCTGAATGCGCAAACGCCGATCCAGAACACGACATTTCCGAGGAGGGGGGTGGGGTGCGCGGCTTTTCGGAGGGAAATTTGGCGAAGAGACGGCGAAATTTGCCCTGTTCTCGCCGGTCCGGGCAGGGCGGTGTTGACCTCGCCGCGGAACTGCTCATCGTTCCATTGTGCGCCATCGGGGGTTGATTCTCTGCAAGAGCCCGCGCGAATCCCGCGGCGAAAGGAAAATGGCCCGGCGGCCACTCGAAAGGTCCGTCTTGAGATGAATGCCCTCCCCACTCTTGCAGGGGCTAAAGCCCAACATTGATTTAACTGGCTTTATCGGCCCGACTGAAGTCAGGCCCTGGTTACAAAACCTTCGAGCGATGACATCATTGGGTTTTTCCGCGGCCTGTTTGGCCCTTCTTGATTTTGCGGTCTTTGCGGCGCGACTGAAGTCGTGCGCTTTCAGGGCGGTAGCTTGTCTTTGATGCTGAGGGATTTCGGGTTATCCGTTCGGTGCTCTGTATTGACCGCTTAGGGCTGGATTCCGCCATTCACTGCTCGGGGTTTGGGTCGACCGGGGCAGCCGGTTACCCTGATGCTGGGATTTTAGAAGCCGGGATTGCCTCGTTTTGAGGGATCCGGGACGGGCCGGGCGTGATCGCCGCCTGGCGAACCCACCACTTGAGGAGACCGCAAATATGCCCAAAGCCATTAAATACGTTGAAAAAGCAGCCGTGTATGCAGCCAGGGGAGCGTGGGTGGTTTATGAGCGGCTCAACCGCATCAGCCCCAACCCGTCGTTTACGCCCAAGTGGAGCGACAAGCCGCTGCAGAAGAGTTGGCAGAAAGAAAAGCCGCCGCTGGGCTGGCCGCGCACAACGGACTCGCTGTGTCCCAAGTGCGTGCCTGAGATTCGCCAGCAGATTCTCGACGGCAAGCTGCCCCATGAAGTGCTGCTCAACGAGAAGGTGGGCGAAATCAAGGCCCAGATCATCGAGCGCGACGGCAAGATCCTGATGGTGAAGGACTGCCCCAAGCACGGGCATTTTGAAGACGTGATGTCGATCGACACGAAATTTTTCAAGCACCTGGAAGAAAGCTTCCCCGGCCGCGACATGCGCGCCCACAACGATGAGAAGCTGCACCACCACGGCACCTCGACGGTGACCCACGGCCGCGGCTCGGTGCTGACCATCGACCTGACCAACCGCTGCAACATGATGTGCGACCCCTGCTTCATGGACGCCAACCAGGTTGGATTCGTCCACGAGCTGACCTGGGACGAGATCAAGACCATGCTGGACAACGCCATCACCATCAAGCCCAAGCGGCAGATGAGCGTGCAGTTCAGCGGCGGCGAGCCCACGCTGTCGCCTTACTTCCTTGACGCCGTTGCCTACAGCCGCAAGGTAGGCTACAACAGCGTGCAGGCCGCGTCGAACGGAATTGAATTTGCCAAGAGCAAGGAGCTTTGCCGCGCAGCCGCTGAAGCGGGCCTGCGCTACGTTTACCTTCAGTTTGATGGCATTGGCAACGCAGCCAACTCGCACCGCAAGGTGGGCAACCTGTTTGACGTGAAGCTGCAGGCCATCAATAACCTGCACGAAGCCGGCGTGGAGATCGTTCCGGTGACCACCATCATCAACGGCATCAACAACGAGCAGGTGGGCCGCATCATCGAGTTCGCGCTCGACAACCCCAAGACGATCAGCTTTCTCAGCTTTCAGCCGGTCAGCTTTACGGGCCGCGACGAAGACATCACCGACGAACGGCGCCAGGCGCAACGTTACACGCTGAGCCACATGGCGCACGACGTGAAGAGCCAATGCGGCATCGGCGAGCCGGAGCGCGACTGGTTCCCGATCAGCTTTATGAGCACCTTCTCTGACTGGGCGGACATGATTCACGGGCCGGGCGCGGAGTGGGGACAGCTCAGCTGCGGCTGCCATCCCAACTGCGGCATCGGCATGGCGCTGATGATCGACAAGGAAACCAAGGAGTCCGCGCCCGTAACGGCCTTCCTGAACATGAACAAGGTGGCCAAGGACCTGGCCAAGGTGAACGACGCGGCGCGCGGCAAGACGCTTTCGCTCATCGGCTTTGGCCTGGCGCTGCTGCGCAACTACGATCCCTTCCAGGCGCCCACCCACTTCAAAATTACCGACATGATGAAGAAGATGGACAAAACCTTCAACGCCACCGGCAAAAACTACGGCAGCGTCAAGGGCGACCGCACGCTTGAAGACATCAAGAAGCGCCGCCAGGACCGCTGGAACTTCCTTTTCATCGCCGGCATGTGGTTCCAGGACCTGTTCAACTACGACTTCCGCCGCACTGAGCAGTGCATCATTCCCTACGCCACGCAGGAAGGCGAAATCAGCTTCTGCGCGTACAACACCGGCGTGGGCTGGCGCAACATTATTGAGAAGATGCACATGACGGCCACGCTGACCAAGTGGTATGAGGAGCACGGCCGCCACGAAATCTTCGCCGGCGGCAAGAAGGTGGGCATGACGGAGATCGGCCACGGCCTGGCTCTGAACATGGAGCACGTCAACTCCGAAGCCAACCATACGCTCGACAACCTGGGCATCGCCAAGAACGCTCGCGAAGAAAAGATTCGCGCACGCGCCGTAACCACCGCGGACAAGCTCAAGGCCGACGCCGAAAACGCGCAGATGGCTAAGCTCTATCGCGAGCATGTTCTGGGTGAAAAGCCGGTCGACGGATTGGTGAGGCTGGATGCCATCAAGCCGGCGTCAAACAATGCTGCCTCACCCATTAACCGTCATCAGGAAGCCGAGCCGGTTGCGGGCGACTGATAGATGAAGCTGATTGAGTTGCTTTAACGACAACAGCCGTTCCCATTTGGAACGGCTGTTCTCGTCAAGGGGATCACCTTCATCTGTGCAAGGGAGGATGGTCTTAGATGTCCGATGGAAGCATGAAATTGAAAGTCTGCACCGAAAGACCCTTTAGATAGCTGTGTGAAGGAAGCAGAACGCGCCGCGGGCACCTCGGCATTTCATCCTTTTGGACTACCGCTGCCCGGCGAAGAGCCAATTCGCTGGATCTCTTGCAGGATCGCGGCCTGTAGGCCAGGCAAAGCCAACTGCACGGTGTCCCACACCAGCTTCGCGGCAACGTCCTCGTAGTCGTGCCGGTACACGTTCCCCGCTCCCGCTATGTCTTTCCACGGAATAGACGGGTGGCGCGCCTTCAACTCGTCGGGAAGGCGGCGTGATGCTTCTGAGACGATGCTCCAAATGGAGCCTACAACCCCAGGTCCGGGTTCCTGGACCGGGATAGCACGAACCTTTGCTGAGAGCCGCCATCCTTCAGCCCAGCCGGCTGAACTTCACCGGCAGCTTGTCGAAATCCACAGTGCCCAGGCCAAGGTCGGCGGCCATTTGCAGATAGGGCAGGTGCGCGGGGTCGAGGTTCCAGTAGGCTTTGGCCACGTAGGCGTCGAGAGCGACGGGATCTGTGCCGGCCACCATGGTTTTCTTCAGCGCGACGTCTTCAAGATTGCCGCCGGTGGGGCCGTTGCGCAGCAGGATGCGGTAGCAATCCATCAGTGTGACGGTGGGCAGCATGAAGTTGGCCAGGTCGGCAAGGCTCTGGTGAATCTGCTGGTGCAGGCGTTTGCGCTGGCCGCCGAGAATGCCGTACCAGTTCTTCATGCCCAGCGTTGCGCCCACCAGGCCGTGATGCTTGGCGATGGGCAGATTGATGATTTTGTCGGCTTCAAGGAACGGCGTCAACACAGGCCAGCTTTTGAGCACCACCCCGCCCAAATCGACCTGGCTGTAATTGTCGGGGTCGGGAAGAATGACTTCAGCGCCCTCGGCGAGCGCGGCGGCCTGAATGCCGGAGCGCTGAAAGCAGCGGCGCGGTTCGTTGCAACTGGCGTCGGTAACGATGACGCGTTTGGCGCCCGCCTGCCGGCATTGGCGAGCGACTTCCGCGACAACTTCAGGATTGGTGTTGGCGGCCTGTTCCGGCGTGCGGTCCCAGGCGATGTTGGGCTTGATGACCACCACATCTCCTCGGCTGATGAAGCGGCGAATGCCTCCCAGGTCTTCAAGAGCGCGCTGCACGAGAGCGCGGGGCTCGCCGCCTTGCACGACGGTAAGGTGCGGCCATTGCGGATTGGACGCAACGCGATGGTCGCGGCGAGCTTCCTCAGCCAGTGCCGGAACGGGACGGAAACTGTGCTTGCTCAACCACACAGCAGCGGCCGCCGTGCCCGCTGCCGCGCCGCCCAGGCGAAGCAGTTGCAGCATCGCTTCGCGGCGGGTGAGCGCGGAGGGCTGGAACCGAGCCCGGTTCGGATCGCGGACTGCGTTTGTTTCGGTTTCGTCGGCCATAACATTTTTCTCCGTTTGAGGCCTTGGGGAGGCCGTCAAGTAAACCTGTGGCGAAAGATCAAATCACTCAGGAAACCTTCCCGCTGGGGCTAAAGAGGTTGCGGAAAAAAGGTCCGTCTTGAGATGAATGCCCTGCCAACTCTTGCAGGGGCTGAAGCCCAACATTGATTTAACTGGCTTTATCGGCCCGACTAAAGTCAGGCCCTGGTTACAAAACCTTCGAGCGCTGACATCATTGGGTTTTTCCGCAACCTGTAAAGCCCAAGTCATTTTCTTGGCCTTCCCGGCACGACTAAAGTCGTGCCCTGATATAAAGCCCTCGCCAGTTGGCATCAGGGCGGGTTTTTCCGCGGCATGTAGGCGCCACCGTTCATTTTCATGGTCTTGCGGCACGGCTAAAGTCGCGCCCTTTCAAAGCCGGGGCGATGCGGCCAGTTCTAGACTTCAAGCAGGTCGATGTGTTGCGGATCGTTGATGCCCAGCTTGTGCTCGGCATCGGCGGCGGTGGCAATGTAACGCGGCGGACGGCCCGCGGCTTCAAGTGTCGGCATTCCCGCCTCGGCTCGCTTGCGCTCGATCATCTGCCATGCGGTGTGGTCGATGGCCACGCGATCTTCGCCCACGATCAGGGCGTTTGGCTGCCACAGGCGCTCGGGATGAAAGCCAGGGCCGCCATCGTAAACAGACGTAATGGCGTCGCCGATGGTGAAGCGAACCTTTTGGCGAACGGCGGGAATGCAATTCAAATCGGCCACGTAGGGGTTGCAGTGGTTGGCATGCAGTTCCTGCGGGTGCGCAACCACGCCGTACATATTCTTCATGGCAAAGGTGACGCCGGCGCCGCCGTGATCTTTGAGGATGGGCAGGCCGATGACCATGGCGCATTCGCGGGTAAGAATTTTGGCCAGCTTTACATTCACGGCCTGGCCAAACGCGGCCGGCTGGTCTTCGAAGCCCGCCACATCGGAGCCGTAGCAGCGGATGCGGCTGGGATCGGTGTTGATGGTCAGTCCGCACACTTCAAGGTCGCGCGCGTTGCGGTCCCACACAATGATTTCACCCGGCTTGACGCCGGCCTGCTGCAGGCGCTCGGCAACAGCCAGCACCAGAGCCAGGTGCGTGCAGATTCCCTTGCCGCCCAGCCCGTTGGTCTTGAGGCCGATTACATGACCCACAGGCACAATGCGCTTCCACGCCGCGATCGGGTTGTCGTGCCCGGTGTAGGCGGCGATGGCGCGGTCAAGCAACGCAAGCACGCGCTTCTCGTCAAGTTGGCCGTCGCGGCCGTGGAGGGCCGCATCGCGCGCGACCACAACTTTCGACTTGCCCGGCGCATGGTCGGCGTTTTGGTCAAGCATGGCGGCCAACTTCAATCCCTCCGCCGCGGCAGACGAGCCCAGCAGCAGTGCTCCGGTTGCAGTGGTCTTGATAAACTCCCGGCGGCTCTTCATTGCAATCCTCACCTTTCTTTTTGCGGCCTATGCTCCGGCCGGCGGGTTTAGAGCCTGGCTTCCAATCCGTGCGCCAGCGCAAGCAGAGCCTGCGGAGTGGCGGGCGTGGACTCATAAGCAACAATGCGGACCAGGTACGGGCCTTTGCGGAAGATCACGCTCTGCGCGTAGGCCACGCCCGCATCGCCCAGTAAAACGGGCTTGGCGTCGCCGGTTCCCGTCTCGAGAATCTTGCGCGCACCGGCCGCATCGCCCATGGTGTGTACGTCCACCACCGCCTCCAACTGACCCTGGTATTTGTAGTCGGAGGTGGAGGTGGAAACCACACCTGCGGAGATGTACTGCTCGGCATCGCCGTCGATGTATTGCCAAAGGTCTTTGGCGGCAAAGGTGCGGGTGTCGCTGGTCTTGTCCCACCCGGCCACGGCCCCGGACGCCGGAAACGGATCGGCCGGTTGCTTTTTGCATCCTGTGCCGGCGGTGGTGAACAGTAGAGCGGCTAAGGCTGCGAGCATCCAAGCCTTCGAGCAGCCCTTCAGGCCCTTTAAATGAGAAATCACGAAACGGTCTCCTTTTATTTGCGATCGAGCAAAATTTGGCTGGTGGGCGAGCGGCTTTCGCCGATGCTGGTGACGTAGACGGCCGGGTGCTCCTGGAGCGGGCAGGCGTATTCGCATGCGCCGCAGCCCACGCAGCGGCTGGGGTCCACGCGCGGCTGTTTGAGCGTTTTTGTGTTGCCCTCCGCATCCACAACCTGCGCCTCTTGCACATAGATGGCTTTGGGCGAAACGGGGCACCACTCCTCACAGACAATGCAATCGGTGGCCATGGCCCACGGCAAGCAGCGGCCGCGATCGTAGAACGCTGTCCCCAAGCGCACAGGCTGGCTTGCGGAGGCCGCGCCCACGCCTACCACCCAGCCCTTTTGCTGGGGCGTGATCTGCCAAATGGCTCCGGTGGGGCACGCTTCAGAGCAGAGCACGCAACTGGGCTCGCAATAGCCGATGCGCGGCGTCAGCGTGGGCGTCCAAAGGCCTTCCAGGCCGGCCTGGTCCAAGGTGGGGTGAAGCGCGTTGTTGGGGCAAACCTTCATGCACTCGCCGCAGCGGATGCAGCGGGAAAGAAAATCGGACTCATCGAGCGCGCCGGGTGGGCGCAGCAGGCGCTCATGGCGGCTTTTGCCCTGGCCGGCATTGGCATGCATCAGCGGAACGAGCGCCGCGCCGGCGGCGAGGCCGGTGAGGGTTTTGCGACGGCTCAGGTCGGGCGAAGCAACTTCCTTTTCATTGCGGAAGAAGCGGAAGACGAGGCTGTTGTGCGGGCAACTGCCCACGCAGTTCATGCACATCAGGCACTCGGACTTGCGCCACGGCACGCCGCCGATGGGGTCGTCGCCGCCCTGGCAACTGAGCAGGCAGCGGTTGCACTTGTCGCATGCGGCCGGGTCTTTGTGCAATCCCAATATCGACCAGCGCGAAACCGCGCCCAGCAGCGCTCCCAGGGGGCACAGCGCGCGGCACCACAGACGCGTGACGCGCAAGCCGGCCGCCAGAATGGCCAGAAAGAGAACGCCCAGGATCAGTCCCTGAGCAAAGTGCGCCTGGCGGAAATCGAGCACTGTGAACTGCAGCGCCGCGTGGATGGTCTTGCCCGCGGTTTGGACGGCGGCGATGTGGCTGTGCTCCAGCGGAGCCAGCGCGGCGCGCACGGCGAAGTTGAAAGCCGGCAGCAGCGACAGGCCAAACGAGCGGACCAGGAGGCTGAAGGGATCGAGCCAGCCAATGGCTGCGGAGCCAAAGCAGGCGGCGACCAGGCCGGCGATCAGAACGACATATTTGCCCGTCTGCCAGCGCTTATAGCGGTTTGAATCGATGCGCTGCTTGCCGCGCTTGGCCTCAGAAGGCAGGTTGCCGGCGAAGTGCTGCAGCGTGCCCATGGGGCAAATCCAACCGCAGAAAAAGCGGCCCAAAAAGAGCGTAGGAACGAGGATGAGCAGGCTCCAGAGCAGCCCGCGATAAAGAGCGTGGCTGGCCAGCGCATTGACCATGGCAACCAGCGGATCGAGCTCAAAAAACAGCCGCACAGGCGCGCGCAGATGAATGTCGCCGGTGGCGCCGGGGCGCAGCGAGGTAAGGATCAGCAGCGCAAAAAACAGCAGCAGAAAGCAGATCTGCGAGATCCTTCGCCACATCGGCAACCTGGAACGGGCCAAGAAACTCCTCCGCGCGCCGCGAACGGGCTCTAGCGGTGCAGACACCCATCATTGGAGATTGGGCCAGAGGCAGGCAGTGATCCTGATCACTTGTTGGCCTTAAACCCTTGCTCTTCTGATGTAAAGACCTGTTTCCACAACGAGATACACGGTGTTTCCCGAAGGAGAGACACCCTCGGCCAAAGGCTGCGCATCGAACCGATAGACAACTCGGTATCGTGAACCAGAGGCATTGACTGCGGGCTTCGCGGGCAGGCAGCCGCTGGAAGAAAGGAGATACGATGTTCAATTCAAAGCACTTAGCCAGAGCTAGTCTGACACGAATACTGGTGCTGGCGTTGGCTGCGGGCATCCTTTCCGGATGCGAATCGAAGCAGGAAAAGGCACTGGATCAAGCCAAACAGCAGGCGGTGAAGACCGGGCAGCCCCAGCAAGTGGTTACCGTCGACAAGAGCGGAACCACCACCACGACCGTCGTGCAGCCGCCTGCTTCCGGGCAGACGAACCAGGCGATGCAAACCACAGTCGCGCCTCCCACACCCGGGACACCCGCTCCGGCTCCTTCGGGACCGACGGTTTCCGCAGTGCCGCAGCCGCCTCCCGCGCCGGTCAATGTGACCATTCCGGCGGGCACCCGGCTGACCATCCGGGTTGACCAGCGCATCAGCGTAAAAACCACACGGCCCGGCAGCCCGTTTACTGGTGAGATTGTTGAACCGATTGTGGGCAGCGACAACAACGCGCTTGTCCCCAAAGGCTCAACCGTGGAAGGAGTGGTGGATGCCTCGCACCGGCGCGGGCACTTCAAGGGCAGATCGATTCTGGAATTGCGGCTGACCTCGCTCACGTTGAATGGGACGCGGTATCCATTGACGACGCGTGACCTGACGGAGAGCAAGAAGGGCAAGGGCAAGCGCTCGGCGGCCATGATTGGCGGCGGGTCGGGACTGGGCATGCTGGTGGGCGGTGTGGCTACCGGCGGAGTTGGCCTGCTGGTGGGCGGCCTGGTAGGCGGAGGCGCAGGAACCGCAGCCGCAGGCTTAACCGGCAATCGAGATATCGACATTCCGGCGGAGTCGATTGTGCACTTTACGCTGGCAGACGACCTGGTGGTGCAGCCGGGGCAATAGCGTGGTCCGCGAGGAATTGGGGCGCACTGCAGCGACGGTCATAGCCGGTTGATCAGCGAGGCGATGCAGGCGGCGCCGAAGCCGTTGTCGATGTTGACCACCGAGACGTTGGGCGAGCAGGTGTTCAACATGCCGAGCAGCGCCGCTACGCCTCCAAATGACGCGCCGTAACCTACGCTGGTGGGCACGGCCAGCACCGGCGCGTTCACCAGCCCGGCCACCACGGTGGGCAGCGCGCCCTCCATGCCGGCACACACAATCAGCACCCGCGCGGCCTGCAGCAGGGTTCTCTGCGCCAGCAGGCGGTGAATGCCGGCCACGCCCACATCGGCGATCAGCTCCACGGTATTGCCCATCAGCCGCGCGGTGACCACGGCCTCTTCGGCTACGGGCAAATCGCTGGTTCCCGCGCAGACCACTGCAATCGTTCCCTTGCCGGGATTCGCGGGGGCTTGCGTTAGCGTGATTGCCCGGGCGGTTTCATGGAACTCGGCCCGTGGCTCGACGGCAACCACTGCGTCAAACATTTCGCGAGAAGCGCGCGTGGCCAGCACATTGCCTCCCGCCTTCGCCATGCGCTCAAAAATTGCTGCTACCTGCGCAACCGTCTTGCCGGCTGCAAACAGTACCTCCGGCATACCTGTGCGCAGCGCGCGATGATGATCGAGCTTGGCGAAGCCCAGGTCTTCAAAGGGCAAATCGCGCAGCCGGTCAAGCGCCGCGTCTACGGCGGTGCGGCCCTCGCGCACTTCGTTCAGCAGCGTTTCAATTGCGGCGCGATCCATCAGGCGTCGTCCTTTTCTGTGGCGGCGAAGGCGCGCGTTGCCTCCAGCATCACCTGTTTCAGTGGAACCGAATTCCGCGTAGCGATCGCGCGGCAATCTTCATACTCCGGCGAAGCGTTGGCGATTTGTCCGGAGGGCCAGCGCGCAATTTTGATGGTCACTTCGCCCCACGCGGTTTCCACTTTCTTGAACTCCCTGGCCAGCGAGTGCTTGTGCTCCAGCCGCCAGCGCAGGCCGATGGTGGTGGTCTCGCGAAAGAGCAATTCCTCCAGTGCGGGAACCAGGTCGGGACGGCAGAGAACGGTCAGTTGCACTCCAGCGCGCCCCTTTTTCATCTGCACCGAAGCGCGATACACATCCCACGCGCCCGAGGCGAGCAGCAGCTCGCTCACGTAACTGAGCAACTGCGGACTGGAATCGTCGATCACGGTCTCGATCACCGCGACGGATTCGGTGCGGCCAGCCTGCGCGACGTCCTGCTCGCCCACCAGCAGGCGCAACAGGTTGGGCTGGCCCGCAGTTTCGCGCCCGCCCGCTCCGTAACCAGAAGCCCGGATGCGCATGGGCGGAAGAGTCTCGTAGCGTACATCGAGCATGCGCAAAAGCGCCGCGCCGGTTGGGGTAACGCGCTCCATGGGCTCGCCCGCCGCATACACCGGGGCATCTGCCAGCAGAGCCAGCGTAGCCGGCGCAGGCACGGGCAGAGTTCCGTGCTGGCAAACCACTGTTCCGCTGCCCACATTCAGCGGCGACGCGAGCCAGCGATCGACAGCCAATAATTCCGCGCCTGCCGCCGAGCAGACAATATCGACGATCGTATCTACCGCGCCCACCTCGTGGAAGTGCACGGTCTCAATGGGAACGGAGTGAATGGCTGCCTCGGCCTCGCCCAGCAGCTGAAAGGCGCGAATGGAGCGGGCTTTCACGTTTTCGGCCAGCGGCGCGGAGCGAATGATCTGTAAAATCTCCGACAGTGGACGGTGGGCACCGAGCGTATGCGAATGGCCGTGCCCTTCGTGAGCGTGCCCTTCATGCGAATGCGGCTCGTGCGAGTGGGGCTCATGCGTGTGCGGCGCGAGGCCGTCGTGCGAATGCGTATGCCCCGCTGCGGGCAGCTCCGTCGTCAGCACATCGACTTTGGTCGCCGCCAGCCCGCCTCGGCTCACCTTGCGCATCTCAAGCCGCGCGCCCACGCCCAGCGCAGCGGCGGTTTCCTCAAGGCGCTTGAAATCCACGCCGGCATCCACCAGGGCGCCCAGCAGCATGTCGCCGCTTATGCCGGAAAAACACTCCAGGTATCCGATTCGCATCGCCTTGTGATTTTAAACTGCCGGCTAGGCTCCGCGCCGCAACAGCACGTCGGCGGGCAGGATGGCATTCATTGAACCGGAGCGAAACCCGGTGCAGTCCAGCGTGACGTATTGAAAGCCGGCCTGTTTCAGTGCTGCTGAAATCGCATCCAGCATGTCCATGGCCAGGGCGCGGGGCAACTCCGCGCGGCCAAGCTCAACGCGGGCCAGCTCGCCGTGATGGCGGACGCGCAACTCGCGAAAGCCCAACTGCCGCAAGCTCTCCTCAGCCTTCTCCACCTGCTCAAGCACCTCGCGAGTCACGGTGCGGCCATACTCGACACGCGAGGACAGACACGGCGCCGCCGGCCGATCCCACAGCGAGTAGCCCGCCGCCTTTGCCAGCGCGCGAACTTCGTTTTTCGTCAAGCCGGCCTCGGCCAGCGGCGCCAGCACCGCATGCTGCTCGGCCGCACGTTGGCCGGGCCGAAAATCCCGCGTGTCGTCGGCGTTCATGCCGTAGGCGATTTGCGTGAAGCCGAGCTTCGCACCCAGCGCTTCCATCACCACAAAGAGCTCGTCCTTGCAATGGAAGCAGCGGTTGGCGTCGTTGCGCGCATACTCCGGCCGGTCCAGCTCTTCCGTGACCACCACGCGCAGCGGCATCCCCTGCGCGCGGGCAAAGGCGCAGGCTTCTTCCATGTCGCGCCGGGCAAGGCTGGCGGAATCGGCCAGCACGGCCAGCATTTTGTTGCCCAGGACGCGATGCGCCGTAGCCGCCAAAAATGCGGAGTCCACGCCGCCGGAGTAAGCCACCATCAGGCTTCCTAACTGCCGCAGGCGCGCTTCCAGGGCCAGCAGCCTGGCCGCTGTCAGCGGCTCACGCTGCGCAATATCAGCTCCCGGCAAATCAGTATGTGTGCTTGCCGCCATGGGGCAGATTATACCTTTTTTGACCGTCACTTTTTGATCGAACTCGACCGGTGCGAGGATGATGAAGAACGTGCTATAGTCTGCGAGGTCCCGTGATGGCCGGCATGGAGGACAAATTGCAGTTTAGCAACACTTTGGAATCGAAGCTCGATGCGCAGGCTCCGCGCGCGAGGGCCAACCGGGAAGCGCTTGGGGCGTTGGTGGCTGCGTTTGGCGCGGAGGAAGCGCTGATTCGCCTGGGCGGCGGAGAAAAAGCCGCCGAAGCGCAGCGCGCCAAGGGCCGGCTCACGGTGAGGGAGCGCCTCAAGCTGCTGCTCGACGAAGATACGGAGCTGCTGGAGCTGGGTATCTGGGCCGCGCACGGCATGTACGGCGAGTACGGCGGCGCTGCCGGCGCGGGCGTGGTGACGGGGGTGGGCCGCGTTGGCGGGCGGCTGTGCATGATCATCGCCAACGACGCTACGGTGA
Organism: Occallatibacter sp.; assembly: GCA_050013735.1. Lineage (GTDB taxonomy): Bacteria > Acidobacteriota > Terriglobia > Terriglobales > Acidobacteriaceae > Telmatobacter. The sequence continues at coordinate 34,060 of JBEKEQ010000010.1, read as the reverse complement.
AGGCGGGCGCGTTTTTTCCCATGACGGCCAAGAAGGTGCTCAGGGCGCAGACCATCGCTCTTGAGAACCGCATTCCCACGCTATATTTGGTGGACTCTTCCGGCGTCTTCCTGCCTTTGCAGGAGGATGTGTTTCCGGATACCGACGATTTTGGGCGGGTCTTCCGCAACAACGCGGTCATGAGTTCCTTGGGAATTCCGCAGATTACGGCCATTATGGGCATGTGCGTCGCAGGAGGCGCTTATCTGCCGGTGATGACCGATACCGTGCTCATGACCGAAGGATCGGGACTGTTTCTGGCCGGGCCTTCGCTGGTGCAGGCGGCCATCGGGCAAAAGACGGGGGCGGAGGAGTTGGGCGGCGCGGCCATGCACGCTGAAATTTCTGGCACCGTGGATTTCAAGGAGCCCAACGATCACCTCTGCATCGCCCGCTTGCGTTCCCTGGTGGCAAAGATCGGCGAACGGCACGGACCCTCCGCGGCGGCCGGCCAGGAGGTTTTCAATTCCATCCCGTTCGATGCCGTCGAGGACGCGCCCAAGTATCCGGCCGAGGACCTGTACGGCCTGATCAATCCCGCTCCGGAAGCAAGCAATGTATACGACATGCGCGAGGTAATCGCCCGCATCGTCGATCGCAGCCAGTTTGACGAGTACAAGGCGGACTTTGGCCGGACGGTGCTCTGTGGCTACGCGCGGATCGGCGGCCGCGCGGTGGGGATCGTCGCCAATCAAAAAACCAACCAGAGCCAGACAGTGGCCATGGGGCCTGCCGCGGGAATGAAGCGCATCGAGGTCGGCGGGGTTATCTATACCGAGGGCGCACAGAAGGCGGCGCGATTCATTATGGACTGCAATCAGAACCTGGCGCCGCTGGTCTTTCTGCACGATGTCAACGGCTTCATGGTGGGCAAGGACGCGGAGTGGTCGGGGATCATCCGCGCCGGCGCGAAGATGGTATCCGCAGTCAGCACCAGCGTAGTGCCGAAGATCGCCGTCATTATCGGTGGCAGCTTCGGCGCGGGCCATTATGCCATGTGCGGCAAGGCTTACGACCCGCGCTTTCTGTTTGCGTGGCCCACGGCGCGCTACGCGGTGATGAGCGGAGCTTCGGCGGCGAACACCCTGGCCGAGGTTCGCGCCAAACAGATGGAGCGCGGCGGAAAAGTTCTGTCGGATGCGGAGAAGAAGGCTCTCTATGACGAGATCAAAGAAACGTACGATGCGCAGGCCGATCCGCGCTATGGAGCGGCGCGGCTGTGGATTGACGCCATCATCGATCCATTGAAAACCAGAGAGGTGTTGATTGAGGCCCTCGAGGCCTGCGCATTGAATCATGAGGTGCCGAAGTACAATCCCGGCGTCTTGCAGACATGATTCTCAGATTGCTTCAGTCCCCAAACATCGCATCTTATTAAAGGCAGCAAAATGGCAGCAGGCGCAAGGGTTCAGCGCGCAGGAGGGTCAACATGAGCATCGAGATTGAGCGTGTGGAGAGCCTTTACCCGTTTGTGTTGACAGGGGAACAGGAACATCTTCGGCGCGAAATTCGCGACTTCGCCGCGCGGGAAATCGCGCCCAACGTGATGAAGTGGGACGAGGCCTGCGAGTTCCCAGCGGCGGTGGTCGAGAAGCTGGGCGCGATGGGCCTGCTGGGCGTCATCTTTCCGCCCGAGTACGGCGGCGCGGGACTGGGCTATGTGGACTACGTGCTGGCCATCGAGGAGCTTTCCGCTGTCGACGGATCGGTGGGCATCATTGTGGCGGCGCACAACTCGCTGGGCACAAACCACATTTTTCTCGCCGGAAATGAGGCGCAGAGAAAGAAATACGTGCCGCTGCTGGCCGGCGGCGCGTGGCTGGCGGCGTGGGGATTGACGGAGCCCGGCTCGGGATCGGATGCGGGCGCAGCCAGGACCACCGCGGTGAAGAAAGGCGACCGCTACGTGTTGAATGGAACCAAGACCTTTATCACCAACGGGCGCTTCGCGGATGTTTCAGTGGTGATCGCGGTAACCGACAAAAGCAAGGGCACGCACGGGCTATCGGCATTTGTGGTGGAGAAGGGAACTCCCGGATTCCGGCCCGGCAAGAAAGAAAACAAGCTGGGCCTGCGAGCCAGCGACACCAGCGAGCTTATCTTTGAAGACTGCGAAATTCCCGCGGAAAACCTGCTCGGCGTTGAAGGCGAGGGGTTCATTGACGCCATGCGAGTTCTCGATGGCGGCAGGATTTCGATTGCGGCGCTGGCGCTGGGCATTGCGCGCGGCGCGCTCGACGCGGCGTTGAAGTACGTGAAGGAGCGCCGCCAGTTTGGGAAGGCGATTGCCGAGTTTCAAGGCATTCAGTGGAAGCTCGCGGACATGGCGACGGAGTTGGACGCAGCCCGGCTGCTGACCCAGCGCGCGGCGGTGCTTAAGGACGCAGGCCGCACGGTGACGCGCGAATCGTCGATGGCCAAGCTCTTTTCCAGCGAGGTTGCCGTGCGCATCTGCGATGAGGCGGTTCAGCTTTTCGGCGGCTATGGCTTCATCAAAGACTATCCCGCGGAGAAGTATTATCGCGATGTGAAGCTGTGCACCATCGGCGAGGGCACAAGCGAAATTCAGCGCATGGTCATTGCAAGAGAAATCCTGAAGGTTCACCCCTCGCGTGGGTGACTAGCGACGACGAGCAAATGACTTGGTACTTTGGGGTTCATTGTGTCCCACCCTTTCGCCAGAAAAAAGGCGAAAGGATGGGGCACGGAGATGGTCGAAAACCATGCAGTCAGGGGCCCGGCAGCCATGAACGGTTCAATCAAGATCGTCGAGTGTCCGCGAGACGCATGGCAGGGCATTCCCGGGCAGATACCGCCGGAGGTGAAGGCGAGTTATCTGGACGAGCTTGTCGCAGCGGGCTTTACGCACATCGATGCGGTCAGCTTTGTTTCACCCGCGGCCGTTCCGCAAATGGCAGACTCGGAGAAGGTGCTTGAGCTTCTTGGCCCTCAAGCCGATGTGGAGATCATCGCCATCGTCGTAAATGCGAAGGGCGCGGAGCGAGCCATCGCAACGGGCGGCGTAAAGACGCTGGGCTTTCCCTTTTCCATTTCGGCGCAATTTCTCAAGCGCAATCAGAATCAAACGCCTGAAGAATCGCTCGATGTGCTGACGGCCATCAGCGCAATGGCGCGTGGTGCGGGCTTGAATCCGGTGGCCTATCTCTCCATGGCCTTCGGCAACCCGTACGGAGATCCATGGAGCATCGAACATGTTGCAGACGCCTGCGCCCGGCTCATCGCGCTCGGCGCGCGGCAAATTTCGCTGGCCGATACGGTGGGACTGGCCGCGCCTTCGCAAATCGCAGACGTCGTGTCACATGTGCGCGCAGCGCATTTGGAAATCGAAATCGGCGTCCATCTGCATGCGCGCCGGGATGAAGCGCCGGAGAAGATTCGCGCCGCGTATGGAGCGGGGTGCAGGCGATTTGATGCTGCGATTGGCGGGTTGGGCGGCTGCCCGTTCGCGCAGGACGCGCTGGTCGGCAACATCCCCACGGAGATATTGGTCGCGGAATTGAAGGCTTTGGGAGCGCAAATGCCCGCATTACGGCCTCTGGATAAACTTATTCATTCAAGCGCGGAGATTGCCCGGAAATATTTCGCCGCAAATGTTTGAAGGAAGCTACTTTTTCTGGATTCACGGCAGCCTGGAGGGTCGGCTTGAGTTATACCGCGATTTTAATTACCGATGAAGACCAAGTCAGGACGATTACTTTGAATCGCCCCGAGCGCCGCAACGCCATGACGCCTGAAATGCAGATGGAGCTGATTGCCGCAATGGAAGACGCGGCGGCGAGTAACTGCCGTGTGGTCGTGTTGCGAGGAGCCGGCGAGGCCTTTTGCTCAGGCCTGGATTTGACGGCATTGCAGGCCATGAACAACAAAACCGCCGCCGAGCATCGAGCCGATGCGGAACGAATCGCCAGGCTCTTCCGCACGCTGTATGAATTACCCAAGCCCACCATCGCCGCGGTGCACGGAGCGGCCATCGCCGGCGGAACAGGGCTGGCGACCATCTGCGACTTCACCCTGGCCGCGCCGGCCGCCAGGTTTGGATTTACCGAAGTCAGAATCGGATTTGTGCCTGCCCTGGTTTCGGCGTTTCTGGCGTTGCAAGTCGGCGACAAGCGAGCTCGCGACCTGTTGTTGACCGGCCGCCTGTTTGACGGGGCAGAGGCGCATCGGCTCGGCCTGGCGAATGAGATCGTGCCGGCGGAATCTCTCGCGGAGCGAGTGCATGCGCTGGCGCAGACGCTGGCGGCAAACAGCCCGGAATCATTGGCCGCGACAAAGCGCCTCCTGGCCGTCCAGAATAAGGTGTGGCTGGACGCCGCAATTGCTCACGCCATGGAAGCAAACGCACAGGCGCGCGAAACCGCGGATTTCCGCGAAGGCGTTGCGGCGTTTCTCGAAAAGCGAAAACCGGCATGGGCTAACGAGCGGTGACGCAGGACAAGCTGGACCGAGGCTTTGAACCAGGATGCAAATAGACAAGGCAAGAAAGCCCGGCAGGGGCCTGCCCAAACGTTACCTGCTCGTCTCGTGGCTCATGGTGATGAGCGCCGTGGCGTTTTTGGATCGCACCAATATTTCCATCGCAGGCGTCCAAATTGGCCGTGAGTTCAAGATCGACAATGCCCACCTTGGCTGGGTCTTCAGCGCATTCCTGCTCGGCTATGCCGCGTTTCAAATTCCCGGTGGAGTGCTTGCCCGGCGCCTGGGTCCGCGCCGCGTCATCGCGCTCGGCGTCATCTGGTCGGGGCTGTTTACAGCGCTCACGGGATTTGTGCCGTCGGGCATGCGTGGCGCCTTGTGGGTGCTGATCCTGATTCGTTTTTCGCTGGCCGCCGGCGAAGCCCTGATGTATCCGGGCGCCAACCAGTTTGTCGAGCGCTGGTTTCCCATTGACGAGCGGGGCAAGGCCAACGGCATCATCTTTGGCGGCGTGGGGCTTGGGTCGGGCCTGACTCCGCTGCTGGTGACGGGCATTATTTTGCATTTCGGATGGCGGGCATCCTTCTGGTTCAGCTCGGCCGCGGTTTTGATCGCGGGAACCATCTGGTACCTGGCGGCGCGAGACACGCCGGAAGCGCACCCCTGGGTTCAAGCCGGGGAACTTGAAATCATTGTTCGTGGCCGCGATGAGGTCTGCGGCCCGTCGTCAGAGGCCGGCGAAAAAAATTCCGCCCGTTTAGCAGGCAAGCAAGCCGTGCCGTGGAAGAAGATTCTTTGCAGCAAAGAGATTCTGGCGCTTACTTTCAGCTACTTCACCTACGGTTATGTTGCGTGGCTGTTCTTTAGCTGGTTTTATATTTATCTGGTTCAGGTTCGCGGCATTAATCTGAAAACCAGCGCGTTTTACTCCATGTTTCCGTTTATCGCCATGACGCTCGGCTCTCTCTTTGGCGGAGTGGCAAGCGATTGGCTGGTCCGACACTTTGGTCCGCGAATTGGCCGCTGTTTTCTGCCCGCATTCTCGCTTGCCTGCACCGCGGTCTTGCTTGTGGATGGTTCGAGAGCTCATCAAGCCCAGGCAGCGAGCATCATCCTGGCCTGTGGAGCCGGAGTCATGTATATAGCGCAAAGCTGTTTCTGGTCGGTAACCGCCGACTTCGCCGGGGAGTATGCGGGAATCGTCTCCGGCGCAATGAATACAGGCGCGCAAGTGGGCGGAGCCGTGACTGCCTCACTTACGCCATGGATTGCCCTGCACTTTGGCTGGGGTGCGTCTTTTCTGGCGGCCACCATATTTGTGGCGCTGGGCGCGGTTGCCTGGCTCACCATCGATCCTTGCGCCAGACTATCGTCCACCGCGCCAAACTCCGACCCGTTCACGGAAACAGAAGCTCTAATCATCTAACATCCCGCTAAGTCCGCAGCTCTCGCCGCGAGGCCCAAATTGTGCCATCTCCGCCATTTTGTTACTATGAACGTACACATGGTCCGCGCTTCCCAAAGCCGCTCTTGTTGTTGCCTGTCGATCTTCTTCGACGGGTGTATCCGCTAGTCTCCAATCTCCCCACGACATCGATTGAGAAGACACACCCGAGTTGAATTGCCGGGTCAGTGTCTTATTGTTCCGGCCTTCAGCATCCACTTTGCAAGCAAAGAGGTCTGTATGCCGGTCGCCGTCAGCCAAACAACTTCATCGCCGCTGTCATCCCGTTTGCCCGCGGCGCGGACTGGGAAACCTCTGAGTCATTTGGCTCTTCTTGAGGCGGAAAGCATCCACACTCTGCGCGAAGTGGCTTCGGAGTTCGAGCGGCCCGTCATGCTCTACTCCATCGGCAAGGATTCCTCGGTGATGCTGCGCCTGGCGCAAAAGGCCTTCTACCCGGGGCCAATTCCGTTTCCCCTGCTGCATATCGATACCGGATTCAAGTTTGCCGAGATGCTTGCTTTCCGCGACGAAACAGCGCGCTCGGTCGGCGCGGAACTGCTGGTGTGGCGCAACGAACCGGCCATTGCCGCCGGAACCAATCCCATCGTCCTCGATACCAAACGCTGCTGCGGCCTGCTCAAGACTCAGGCGCTGCTCGATGCCCTGCGCCACTACAACTTCGATGCGGCCTTTGGCGGCGCTCGCCGCGACGAAGAAAAATCCCGCGCGAAAGAGCGCATCTACTCTTTCCGCGATAGCGCTGGACAATGGGACCCCAAGAACCAGCGCCCCGAGTTGTGGAACCTCTACAACGCGCGCATTCATCCGGGCGAAAGCATTCGCGTATTTCCGCTCTCAAACTGGACCGAGATGGATGTGTGGCAATACATCCACGAGGAGAAGATTCCTGTCGTTGATCTGTACTTTGCCAAAGAGCGGCCGATGTACGTCCGCGGCGATGCTCTGCTGCCCATCGAGCAGTCTTTTGTCGCCCTTCCCGGCGAAGAGGCGCAGATGGTCCGCTCACGCCTGCGTTCTCTCGGATGCAGTCCGTGCACCGGGGCCATCCGGTCGGACGCGGAGACCATTCCCGACATCATCGCGGAGCTGATTTCGTTTCGCAATTCTGAGCGGGCCAACCGCGCCATCGACCACGACCAGGAAGGCTCGATGGAGATAAAGAAGCGGGAGGGCTATTTCTAAATGGGCTCGCCGGCAATTTCAGCTTTCTTCATCGACGATTTCCTGCACCAGGAGCGCGAAAAGGACCTGCTGCGCTTCTCCACGGCGGGAAGCGTGGATGACGGAAAGTCCACGCTCATCGGCCGCCTGCTCTATGACACCCAGTCAGTGTACGAGGACCAGGTGCGCTCTATTGAAGGCAAGGGAACCACAGCTCCGGGGCAGATCGATTTTGCATTGCTCACCGATGGCCTGCGCGCGGAGCGGGAGCAGGGCATCACCATCGACGTAGCTTACCGCCATTTCTCCACCGCGCGGCGCAAATTCATCATCGCGGATACACCCGGCCATGAGCAGTACACGCGCAACATGGCCACCGGCGCTTCGACGGCCGATGCGGCGGTGGTGCTTATCGACGCGGGCAAAGGCGTGCTGGTGCAGTCGCGCCGCCACGCCTACATCGCGTCTCTGCTGCGCGTGCGGCACATTCTGGTGGCCGTCAACAAGATGGATCTGATCGGCTATGACGAAGCTCGCTTCCGCGCCATCGAGCACGATTTCAGCCGCCTGCTTGACCAGATCGCGGCCGACACCGGCAACCCGGTGGAGGCCGCCTTTGTCCCGGTCAGCGCGCTGGTTGGCGACAACATCGTGCATCGGACGCAGGCCATGCCATGGTACACGGGGCCATCGCTGCTGGAGCTCCTCGAGCAGTTACCGTCGTCGCTGGACACGCGCACTGCGGCCTTCCGATTTCCCGTGCAACGCGTCCTTCGCCCCGATCACATGTTTCGCGGATTCGCCGGCCAAATTGCTTCCGGGACCGTTCGCCCCGGCGATACCATCCGCGTGCTTCCCTCGGGAAGAAACGCGCAGGTCGAGCGCATCGTCACCTGGGACGGCGATCTTGCCGAGGCCTACGCGCCGCTTTCGGTCACGCTGGTATTGAACCAGGAACTCGACATAAGCCGCGGCGATCTTATTGTTTCCGCTCAAGCGCCGGCCACTGTTGCCAAAACCGTGAAAGCCGCCCTGGTGTGGATGGATCAGCGCCCGCTCAGGCTTCATCGCCGCTATCTGCTCAAACACACCAGCCAAACGGCGCCCGCATTTGTTTCATCGCTCGATCATCGCACCGACGTTTTCACGCTCACTCGCGAACCTGCCGAATCGCTGGAGATGAATGGCATCGGTACGGTCACTCTGAACCTGCTGCGTCCCATCGCTCTCGACCTCTATGGAGAGAATCGCTCTACCGGCGCGTTCATCCTCATCGACCCGGAGAGCAATGCCACTGTGGCGGCGGGGATGGTGACTGAAATCTTCGCGGATGGCGCTGCTCGCCCAGCCAGCTTCGCAACCGCTACGGGTCCCGTGACCGCCGAGGAAAGAGCCGCGCGCTGGGGCCATCGCGGCGGTGTTCTTGAATTGAATGGGCCGACGGAGCTGATCGACCACATCGAGCGCGATTTGTTTTCGCATGGAGTCATTACAGCGCGCGTCGAGACCGGCGACCCCGCGTTCGGAACCCATCCCGGCGTTGCTCAAATGCTCGCCGGTTTGCAGGCTCGGTCCGGTTTCCTTGCGCTGGTCGTCACCAGGACCGGCGGCGACGCTCTGACTGCGCAGGCGGAAAACGAACAGATCGTTGTCGATGCAAGCGAGGGCGCAGCGGCGGCCGCGGCCATTCATGAATTGTTGCAACGAGCCGGCATTCTTTCCTGGCCGGGAAGCACGGATTGGCAAATCTAGCCGGAGAAAGGAAATCGCATCATGGGTACAGCCGAAATCTACACCGAGGTCAATGCCAAACTGGATGCGGTTCGCGCCACACTTGCCCGTGAAATCACCGGCGCTGGAGATGTGTGCCTCACCTGCAGCTTCCAGGCTGAAGATGCGCTGCTCACCAGAGTGGCTATCGGCCTGGATGCGAAGATCCCGATTCTCTTTCTCGACACCGGCTATCACTTTCAAGAGACCTACGCGTACCGCGATCGCATTGCGCGCGAGTGGCAGCTCAATCTCATCAACCTGCTGCCGGAAAAGTCCGTTGCCGAGCAGGAAGCCGAGCACGGCCTTCTCTATCAATCAGCCCCGGACCAATGCTGCAAGCTGCGCAAGGTTGAGCCGTTGTTTAAAGCGGTTGCCGGATACCGCGTTTGGCTCACAGGTTTGCGGCGCGAGCAGGCGAAGAGCCGCGCCGCGCTGGAAGAAGAGGCGCTTTTCACGCTTCCCGGCGGAAAGCAGGTGCTGAAGCTTGCGCCCCTTGCCGAGTGGTCCACGCGCGACGTCTGGTACGCCTGCGAGCAGCTCGGCATTCCGCTCTTGCCGCTTTATGAGCGCGGATATTCCTCCATCGGCTGCGAGCCATGTACTTCGCTGCCTCTCGATCCCAATGATCCGCGGTCGGGCCGCTGGGCCGGCCGCAAGGTTGAGTGCGGCATTCACATTGAAGCGGCGCCCGCCAAGTAAGCCGGCGCGCAGCGATTGAGGAAACGAAATGCAATACATCATTGGATTTGCCATTGCGCTGTTTATCGCTCTCACCGGTGTGGGTGCGGGCACGGTCACCGTCCCTGTTTTGGTGCTTTTTCTCGGCGTGCCCGCCCCGGTTGCCGTGGGTATTGGCCTCATGTTCTCCGCTGCGGTGAAATTAATTTTGGTTCCCGCGCAGATTTTCCGCCGCAACATCGTTTGGCGGACCCTCGGCTTCATGCTTCTGGGCGGAGCGCCGGGAGTGATCATCGGATCGCTGTTCTTGCAGCACCTGGTGACTGCCGGTCCGCAAAACCTGTTGAACGCATTGCTGGGCGCGATTCTGGTGGGAACGGCAAGTTGGCAATTGTTCTTTTCCTTCCGTCCCATGAAGCAGAATCCCAATGCGCGCGATCGCAGCCCGCTGCTCACCTGGCTTATGTTTCCCATAGGCGCTGAGGTTGGCTTTTCCTCCGCCGGGGCCGGTGCTTTGGGCAGCGCCGCGCTGCTCAGCCTTACCGCTTTGGCGCCTGCCCAGGTGGTCGGCACGGATATTGCTTTTGGCTTCACCCTTTCACTCATCGGCAGCGGCGCCCATTGGTTCTCTCACGCCTCCAACCCGGAATTGCTGCTGCAATTGATCGCCGGGGGAGTGGTGGGCGCCATTACCGGGACGCTGCTGAGCACCCGCGTGCCGCGCCGGCCGCTGCGTTTAGCGCTCTGGGTGTGGCTGCTTATCCTCGGCGGTCAGTTTCTCTTCAACAGCTATCAAACCTGGGAATCTCCGCATAAGGATGCGGCTGCCCAGGTCGGCGTTGCAAAGTCAAAGCACCTTTAAATCGACCGGCTTTGGGCGCTCATCGGCATCAGGGCGCAGCAATCAGGCGCCCGTGCGCCTGCGCTCTGCCCGACGGCTCTAAATCTGTTCGCGACAATCTGCTCATTCACAGTTAAAATTCAATATGAGCTCGAAACGGAAGCCCGCGGAACCCGAGCCGCCCTCGACGCCGCAAACGGCGCAGCCGGTGGTGTGCATCGTCACCGTGGACGAGGAGTTCCTGGAACTCCTGATTCCCGAACTCTCTCCCTGGTTCGAAGTCATCGTCCACCAAAGTTATGAGGATCTGGCTCGCTGGACCCGCGAAGCGTTCGCAGCGGCGGTTCTGCTCGACATCGACACGGAAGGGGAAGAACCCTTTGGCGGGCTCAGCGTGCTCGACGAGCTGCGCAGGCTTAACGGCGACCTGACGCTCATCTCGCTCAGCCGCGCCCGAGCGCGCTCAGTGGAAAAGCAAGCGCTCAATGCGGGGGCCGACGCCCACTTCCGCAATCCTGTTGACCTGGCGGAACTACGCATGACCCTGGCCGAAACGATGCGCCGCCGCGGCGAAGAGAGCGAGCGCGAGCGCATGCGGCAACAGTCGCTCGAATCCAGCCGCTTTCAGGACTTTGTGGGCGCCAGTGAGCCCATGCGGCTGGTGTATGACGCCATTCAGCAAGTGGCCGGCAGCAGCATTAACGTGCTGATCCGGGGCGAGAGCGGCACCGGCAAGGAACTGGCTGCGCGGGCTATTGTGGCGCTGAGCCACCGCTCTGAAGAGGCTTACATTCGCCTCAATTGCGCCGCTCTGCCTGAAAATCTGATCGAGTCGGAACTCTTCGGAAGCGAGCGCGGCGCGTTTACCGGAGCCACCGAGTCGCGCCCCGGACAGATCGAGCTGGCTGACGGCGGGACGCTTTTCCTGGATGAAATCGCGACTCTCTCCGTGGCCTTGCAGACCAAGCTGCTGCGCGTGTTGGAAGACCACCAGGTGCAACGCCTCGGCGGGCGCTCTCACCGCAAAATCGACTTTCGCCTCATTTGCGCCACCAACGAACCGCTGGAAGAGATGGTGCGCACGGGCCGCTTCCGCGAGGACCTCTATTACCGCATTCATGTTGTTCCCATTCAGATCCCACCTCTGCGCGAGCGCAGCGGCGATATTCCCCTGCTTTGCGACTACTTTCTCGAGGTTCATTGTCTGGCCAACGGCCTGCGCATCAAGCGGCTCACCGCCGATGCGCTGTCAGTTCTAGAGGAGCATTCCTGGCCGGGCAATGTTCGTGAGCTTGAAAACCTGATTCAGCGCCTGGTGGTGACCGTGCGAGGAGATGAGATTGGCGTAAGCCAACTGCCTCCTCGCGTACTGGCTCAGAGCATCGCCGCGCAGGAGGCTATCCTGCTGCCGGCTGAAGGGGCCAACTTCGACGAGGAGATTGCCCGCCTCGAAGTGGCCCTGCTGACCACCGCCCTCGGCCGCACCGGAGGAAGCAAGGCGGCTGCAGCGCGCCTGCTGAATATTGACGGCCAGCGCATCAAATATCTCTGCCGCAAATACGGGCTTTAGGAGCGTGTGGTTAAAAAATAACCCCCAAAGGGTTAAATTTTAATCGAAGAGGCGGGCGTCGGCTTCTCGCGCCCAAAAGCGCTCAATTCGCTAAGACCTTTAATTCCTTCGAGATAAAAAATAATTTGCCCCCGGCCCAGGTTTGGCACGGCGGATGCACTTAGGTAGGGCGTTGGAACGAAATTAAATCCTTTTGGGAGAATTCACATGACAATCGAAAAGAAATCTTTGATCTCAAACGGTGCGGCCGCGAAATCTTCTGCCAGCTTACTGGCCTCAACCAAGATGGTTAACGACAAGGTGATCGCCGGCAGAGCGGTTGCCAAGGGCACAGGACTGCAGACTGGCAAAGGCCACGGATTGCAGACCGGCAAGGGCGGCGGATTGCAGACCGGCAAGGGCGGCGGATTGCAGACCGGCAAGGCCTACAGCTTCTAGCCCGGACCTGGCTGCATAGCAGCCACGCATCAATCAGTAAGAGGGGATCTGTCGGATCGCTCGACCCTCCCAAAAGGCAATCAACTGCGATTCGGCCTCTAGCTTCAGGCACTCAAGAAGGGCAGCCGCTCAAACGGCTGCCCTTTCAGCCTGCTGACAAAGTTCAGCGAGGCTCGAAATAGATTCCTCAGCGGCTAAAGCCGCGCACTTTTTATGGGTCTTAGCGGCACGTCTAAAGACGTGCCCTTTCAAAGCGGCGGGTTTATCAGCAACCTGGAAGGGCAGTCGCTCAAACGGCTGCCTTTCTCATTTCACTGGAGGTGCGCTTTCGCCAGGTTGAAGCCAGAGGACGCGAAACGCCCAGCGGTGCTTTGCCTCTCACCGAATATCTCTGCCGCAAATGCAGGGTTTAGCCCCAAGGGGTTAAAAAATAACCCCAAAAGGTTTAAATTTTAACCCAAAAAGCAACAATCATCCCTAGCCACTCAAAAGCTCCTATTTTGCTAAGATGTTTATTTTCTTTAAGTTGAAAAATAATTTGTTGCCGCCCGACGTTTGGCACGCGGGATGCAAATAGGTAGGGCGTTGGAACGAAATCAAATCCTTTTGGGAGAATTCACATGACAATCGAAAAGAAATCCTTGATCTCAAGCGGCACAGCCACCAAGTACACAGCCAGCCTGCTGGCCTCAACCAAGATGGTCATCGCCGGCAGAGTGGTTGCCAAGGGCGCAGGACTGCAGACCGGCAAGGGCTTCGGATTGCAGACTGGCAAGGGCGGCGGCCTCCAGACTGGCAAGGGCGGCGGACTCCAGACCGGCAAGGGCGGCGGACTCCAGACCGGCAAGGGCGGCGGACTCCAGACCGGCAAGGGCGGCGGATTGCAGACCGGCAAGGGCGGCGGACTCCAGACCGGCAAGGGCGGCGGATTGCAGACCGGCAAGGGCGGCGGATTGCAGACCGGCAAGGGCGGCGGATTGCAGACCGGCAAGGGCGGCGGATTGCAGACCGGCAAGGCCTACAGCTTCTAGCCAAAACCTGGCTGCGTAGCAGCCGCGGACTTAGAGTAAGAAAAGGGAACCGTCGGATCGCTCGACCCTCCCAAAAGGTAATCAATCGGCGATTCGGCCTCCAGCTTGAGGCGCTCAAAAAAGGCAGCCGCTCAAACGGCTGCCTTTTTTATTTCACCAGAGGTGCGCTTTCACCAGGTTGTAAACCGAGGTCGCAAAATGTCCCGCGATGCTGCGCCGCTCGCCGAAGATCTTGGCCTCGCCTGAAATGCCAAAGCGCGGATTGCCCGCCGAAGCCGGCACCATCATACGTGAGCAGTAGAAGACCGGCATCTTGATGCCCTTGTAATCCTGGCTCGGCACCAGTCCCGGTGGCAGGCTCAATGCATCGCCTGCTGGAGCAGCCAGCTTCATCCGCACCACAGAGAATCTGCCCGGCAACGCCAGGGCCACCTCAGCGCCGGGTGGAATGCGGTCGAGCGTGGAAACTGGAATGTAAACCCTCACCATTCGCGGTCCCGCATCTGCCACATCCAGCAGCGGCTGACCGCTGCCCACCTCCTGACCGACCAGCGCACCGGGGTCGCGCGTGACCACCGTGCCGTCGGTTGGCGCGGTAATCACCAGTGCGGACTGCGCCTCGCGCGCCAGACCGCTTGATCGCACCGATGCGGTTTGCTCGGCGGCCGCGCCGGCGATGCTGTCGCCGCGCAGCTCTGAGCTGATCGCCTCAAACCGGGCATTGCCCGCCTGCGCCGTTGCCGAAGAGCCCATATGCGCGGTCATCAGGCTGCTCATTCTCAGCAGCGGCTGCCCCGCATGTACCGTCTCGCCTTCCTGAACCAACACCGCATTTACCCGTCCAGGGACAGCGGCGTGCAACGATTCAGAGCGCATCGGCTCAATGGTGTAATAGGCATTTTCCCGGTCGCGCAAAATCGGAACAAACAGAACTACCACCAGCGTCACCGCTACGGCGACGCGCAGCGGCCGCCCCTCGCGCCCAGGACCGAAATTCCGCTCCCACAGCCGCTTCAACACGTTGCGCAGCGCGCGCAGGCGCGAGCGGAAGATCATAAAGGCCAGCCACCCTGCGGGAACAAGCGCAAACTCGGCAAGCCATTTCGAGCCAATGTTGTAAGCCAGCCGGATGACGACGAATAACAAAAGATAGCTGTACAATCCGGAGGCAAACGCATAAAGGATGAAAAGCGGCGCTCGCCTGCGCGGCACCACAAGAGTTTCCACCGGCAATCGCAGCACATGCTTCTGGAACCATCCGGAAAGAAAGGCCGTGGAACGCTCTTTCAAGTCGGGAATGCCGATGAATTCCGTGAGAAAATAATAGCCATCCAGCTTGATCAACGGATTGAGGTTGATGAGCACCACAGCGATGCCGGTAATGAGAATCACCTGGTAGGCAAAGTCGTGCAGCCACTCGCCGGTCAAGGTGTTTGCCCATACGATCATGGCCAGGCCGCACACCGTCATCTCAATCCAGATGCCCGCGATGATGGTAGCCAGCCGCTGCACCTTGGTGGCCGAGACCCACACTTCGGACACATCGACATAAAACGCCGGCATCAGATAGAGGAACATCAAGCCCATGGCGTGCACCTGTCCGCCGTAGTGCTTGCAGGTGAGGCCGTGAGCCGTTTCATGAAGGAATCCGAGAAGCAGGAATAACGTGTAGAACTGCAAAACGTCCAGCAGCGTTTTCTTGCTGAAGTTGTAGTAGAGCGCAATGTCGGGCCCCATGATGTTCCACTTCGTGATGAAGACCACGGTCTCAAACGCAAACAGCAGCACCACGGCCAGCACGCTCCATGGACTGTAAACTGCTTTGCCGATGGCGTTATCGAGCCAATCGAAATAGCGATCGGGGTCCCATGCCGAGAACGTGATATGGGCAATGTTGATCTTTGATTTACGTCCCGCCTTGCGTTCCCGCTGCGCCGCCAGTTTCTGGTTCATGGCCAGGTTCTTTTCCTGCGGCGTCTTGTACCAGAAATCGTCCCGCTCCATGTTTTCGGCAAAGCCCCGCACGTCGTCTGGGCTCAGCGGCTGGCCGGTCTCCGCAGTGTAGTCTTCGGCAATCTCGTCATAGGTGCGGACCCCGTCAAACAGCAGTGCAACCCGCCATTGCAGCGGCGTGAAGCGAAAGATGCTTCCACCATTCCGTTGCAAAACGACGATATAGGTCTCGCCGTCGAGAACATCCTCGCGCACCACCAGGTCTGGATCGAGGCATGGGGGACGGGTGCGCGACAGGCGCGTTTTTGGAATCTCAGGAAGAGCGGCGTCGAGGGCTTCGCTAAGGTTCATGGCGCCAGCCGCACCTGCATTTGCATGCCCGGCTTCATCAGCGGCGATGGGCTGGCCACCACGCCAATCACTTGCACGCTGCCACTGGCCGGGTCGACCACCGGGCTCACGCGAAGAATGCGCCCCGGCTGGTGCAGGCCGGGGTAATCAGCAGTCGTCAGGTCAAGTGCCTTGCCCGTGGTGAAAGCAGCCATCACGGTTTCCGGAACGGTGAACAGAACACGCAGAGGAGCCTCCGCTGTAATCCAGAAAAGCACATCGCCCGCCTTCACTTCCTGCGCGGGACGCACGGAGCTGCGGCCCACCACTCCGGCAAAAGGCGCCACAATGCGCGATTGTTCCAGCTGCAGATTGGCCGTGATCAGATCCGCTTCCGCCGCGGCCTCCTCGCTTCGGTAGCGGGCAACCAGCGCAATGGTTTCATCGAGCTTGTACTTTACATGCTCCCAGTCCTCTTCGCTGATAATGTTGTTGGCGCGCATGCCGTCTGCACGGCGCAAATCGTTCTTTACGCTCATCTCCTCGGTTTCCCAATTGGTAACCGCAGCCTGCGCCGCCGCGATGCGCGCCTTTTGCGCATTTGCCGCCG
This sequence comes from Occallatibacter sp., assembly GCA_050013735.1. Lineage (GTDB taxonomy): Bacteria > Acidobacteriota > Terriglobia > Terriglobales > Acidobacteriaceae > Telmatobacter. Next base: position 17,731 of record JBEKEQ010000010.1, on the reverse strand, counting down.
ATTTCAGGGCGCGGTCGTCAAGCAAAGCCAAAAGCTGGTCGCGCTTCACGTGGTCACCCATCTGCACGGCGACCTGCACCACCCGGCCATTACGTTCGGCGGCAATGTCCGCCTGCTGCTCGGCTACCAGCGGACCGGTCGTCGTGAATTGCCCTGCATCCGGTGCGGCTGGCGGCGGGACGGAAGGCGGAGGCGCCGGGGTAGAGGCTGCAGGCCTCTCCGCAGCCGCAGCTTGTGCCTCTGGTTTCGAGTTGCAGCCTGAACCCAACGGCAGCGCCGCTGCAACAACAAGCGTGGCGGCGGTAATAAGAAGATCCCGGCGGTAGAAATGAGATTTCATGCGTCACCAGCCAATCCAGTTCCACAAAGTCTGCCATATCCAGAGCGCGGGCCGGCGCAGAAGGACGTATCCAGCCGGCCGCCAGCCAATATAGATCTTCGCCCGTCCGGTCATTCCTGCGCGAAGTATTGCGTCGGCGTTTTGCATCGGAACTTCGACGGTAAAGGTGCGGTCGCCTTCGCCTGCTTGCGCCGCTGGGCCTACAACTGAAACCTTGCTACGCCATGTCCGCTGCGGATAACTGTCCAGCTTGATAGCCGCAGCCTGGCCGGGATCGAGCAAGTCAGCATCCCGCTGCGGAATGGCGATTTGGAAGACCGCTGAGTCCAGGTCGAGCACCTGCGCGAAGGGCGCTCCGGCGTCCAGATGCTGGCCGGCCGCATTTTGCAGGTTGGGAGTGACCACGATACCCGCAATTGGCGAGCGCAGCTGCGCACTGTCAAGGCGCGTGCGGGCGCGAGCCACCTCTGAGCGCAGGTATTCAGCCTGAGTGCGATCGGCGCCGGCCTGGGCAGCGCCGTGAGCCAGGTCGTTTTCCATGGTCAACTCGGCCTGCTGATATTTCGCTTCAGCTGCGGTGAGTTCAGTGCGCCATTGCCAGTCGTTCAGGGCTCCCAGTACGTCTCCAGCGGCAACGCGCTGGCCCTCATGCGCAAAAACCGCCTCAACATTGCCTTCTACCGGAGCGGCTACCGTCACCAGATGCTGCGGGGCAACGGTCGCATCCCCTGCCACGCGCATCGGCAGCGGACAAAAGATCAGGAAGAGCACAACGGCGGCCGCAACGGCCGCAATGGTCAGGCGGCGGCTAAGGCTGGTGCGCAGCAGCGCCGCACGCTTCCGAATCAGCGGCTCAATCAGGCTGATGAGCGGCACTTCGCGGTAAAGCAGCGCATTGCGGATGGCCACCGTCGCCTGTCCGGCCAGAACCTTGATCATCTCCGTATGCGGCAGTTCCAAAAAGTCCGGATCGCTGCTCACGTAGAGCAGCAGCCCCACGCGTCCCTGGTCGTCGTTCAGCGGCAGGGAGTAGAGCCCTCGCGAGCCGGTCTCTTCAAAATAGCGAGTTACGGGCGGGGGCAAATCAGGCTTTGCCTCAGCCGCCGACTGCTCATGCTGCCTTAAGTACATCAAATCCTCTTGCGAAGAAAGCCAATGCAGCAGTTCCTGAAGCCGCTCCACCTGCACATCCCCCATCGGCAGGCTGGCCATGCCGGAAACGGCCTTGAGTTGCAGGCGTCCGCGGTTGTCTAAAGCGATGGCGCACTGTTCGTAGGGCAGCACATTTTGCGGGCTGTTCACGATGATTTGCAGCAGGCGGTCGAGTCTCAGCGTTGAAGTGATCTCAGAGCTTACCCGCACCAGCGCCTCAAGAATCTCAAGCTTGCGCTCAGAGAGCATCAAGCTCGCGTTCTTCAGCGCGCTGCTCACCGTTTCGGCCATCGATGAAAGGAAGAACAAGTCGTCTTCGTCGAAGGGGTGGCCTTCGCGGTTGATTGCTTCCAGCACGCCAACTTCGGCCTCATCCTGGATCAACGGGACCAACAGCGCATTGGTCACTGGAGGAATGTCGCTGCCGGCGGCGGCAGCATTGCGGCGGCTCAGCCGCTCATCGTCGGGGTCGTCAATCAGCAGAGGTTCGCCCTCCTCTGCCATATCTGCCACATAACCCTCGCCCGCCGCTTGCATCATGCCGAGTTCGACGGTGGCGTCGGCTCCCTGGCTCGATAACAAGCGCAAAACCGTTCCCTCGAAGAGCCAAAGATGAATGGCCTGGCAGGGCAGCATGGCCAATGCCTTCTCGGGAATCATCACGATTACGGCGTCGAATTCGAGAGTTGAATTGAGCGACTTCTCAAGGTCGTAAAGCTGCGACATGCGATGGACTGAATCGAGCAGAGTCTGCCGCTGTTCTTCCATATCCTCCGCAGCCAAAATCGCCGGCGATGCCAGCCGGACAATTGGAGCCAGTTCCTCGAATTGCTGCCGCTCGACGAGCGCGGAAAACGTTAAAATTTCGATGGCGCCCGTCAGCCTGCCGTCGTGCACAAGCGGCACATAGGCAACAGAAATGACAGAGCGCGTGACGTGAAGATGAGAGTAGTCCTCGCGCCGCAGCTCGGCGCCCGGATAGATCACTGCTTCCGGCGCTTCCGAGAGCAGCGGAAGAAGCAGCCGGAAATCAGTGGCCAGCGAACCCTGCTCGACAGCAATTTCCCCCGCGGAGGCGATGGCGCTCCACGTTCCATCGACTTCAGCGGGCAGAAGGCGGTAGACAACGCAGCCGGAGTCTGGAATAAGCTCGACAACGGCCGACGCGATGACCGCGGCACGCGAGGCGGCGTCAGGCGCGGCCAAAAGCAGCGCGGCGGCCTCAACAGCGGTATCGTTGAGTGGAGAGATCATGATTCATTAAGCCGTTGAAAGCAAATCTGTACTTGACAGGTGGGTTAGGGGATAGAGATTCTGAAGTAGCTGGAGATTATCAAGCCAGGTTCCTGGTGTAAAGTAAAATCTTGTTTGGCGATTGGGGTGCTCGTGGATCTGGATATTAAGCAGAGCGGTAATATTTGCACGCTGAAGGTCAAGGGGCGGTTGGTCAGCGGAGATCCCGTCAACCAGTTTGAGAATGCGTTTCAGTCGGCCTTGGCGAGCGGCCATTTGTTCTTGATTCTCGATCTATCGGAAATGCCCTACCTCGACTCATCCGGCATCGGTTCCATTGTCAACGCGCTGCGGAATTCAACCAAGCTGGGTGGCAATGCCAAGCTTGTCAATCCATCATCCTTTGTTTCCAAGACCTTCAAGATGGTCGGCATCCTGGGCCTGTTTGGCGTTTACGAGACGGAAGCCGACGCGATAGCCTCCTGCGGTTGATAGGACGCCGACGGCATAGCCCGCTTGTGAATCCAGTAGCGCCGACCTCCCTGTCGGTCGCGTGGGCCGGGTAGCCACAACCTGGGTCGTTGGCCCACGCAAAAGACCTCATTACATTAACGCCAAAATAGGGCAAGCGGATTGTGGAACCGGACTACGGCGTCGCCGTTGCCTGGTTTGAAGCTCCGCTCGTCCCGCTGGCATTCACCGCTTTCACGGTGAAGTAATAAGCCGTTCCGTTCGTCAAGCCGGTCACGGTGTCGCTGGTGGTGGTGATGCCCGTAGCCACTGGCGTCGAACTTTCTCCGCCGGATGTGGTGCCCTCATACACGTTGTAGGACGTCGCGCCCGATGAAGCCGTCCAGGTCAACGCGACTTGCCCGCTGCTTCCGGTTCCGGCCAGGTTTGTCGGCGCGGCGGGCTGTGGCACCCCCGTCGCTTGCGTCAGCTGAACATCGTCGAACCAGGCTGCGCGCCCGTACTGGCCGGTGTAGTTGTAGACCAGGGCGACCGTCAGGTTCTCGCCAACATACTGCGAGTAACCGGCGGTGCTGAAGGTGAGGGTGTAGTTCTGGAACGCCGTGGCAGAGAGCGCGTTTGACCCTGTTGTGGGAGCCACAAAGCTGGCCACCACGGCGCCGTTGGCCAACAACTCCATCCCCACTGCGCTGGCCGCCGGGTTGGCTGCGGCCAACGACACCGTCAAGACATACTGCGTGTTCGAAGCAAATGTCCCCAGCGATGAAGACGTCGTCAGAGTGGCCGTTTCGTTCCCGTACGGCGCGCTCCCGTTGTTGCCGATATACGGGGCCCAGTAGTAGGTCCCGGTTACGCCCGTCAGTGACAAGCTGCAGCCCGAGTTACTGCATACGTCCTGAGTTACCGACGTGTTTCCGGAGCTGGTCAGCGTCCAATCTTCGGGGACGATATAGCTGGACTCCTCGTTAAGCTCGAAGGAGTAATTGGGAACGGTGATGGCAGTCGGGGAGCCGTAAGCAAACTGCGCTATGGCCGATGCTTCGTTCGAATATCCGCTGGTTCCGGAGCTATTGACCGCCGCAACCTTGAAGTAATAGTCAGTTCCATCCGTCAGCCCAGTTACTGTGTAACTGGCCGACGTGATGCCAGTGGCAACCGGCGTTGAGCTTTCGCCTCCCGACGTGGTTCCCTGGTAAACGTTGTACGAGGCCGCTCCCGCGGATGCAGACCACCCCAGCGCGACTTGTCCTGCTCCTGCCGTGGCGGCCAGATTTGTTGGAGTTACCGGCGGAAGGCCATTCTCCAGCGCCTGGGTCAGTTGAACATCGTCGAACCATGCGGGCTTGAGATATTGCCCGGTGTAGGTGTAGACCAGGGCGATGGTAATGTTCTGGCCAACCACAGATGAATTGCTGACTGTGCTGAAAGTGAGGCTGTAGTTTGTCAGCCCCGTGGAGGTGATGGCGCCGGATCCGGACGTAGGAGCGGTAAAGGTTCCTACCGCAACCCCGTTGGCCAGCAACTCAAATCCGACCTGACTGGAGGTTGGGTTGTTAGCGCCCAGCGCCACCGTCAGCACGTATTGTGAGTTAGCGGCAAAGGTCCCCAGCGAGGCAGAGGTTGTCAAAGTCGCCGTTCCTGTTCCGTACGGCGAAGTTCCGGAGTTATTGACGCCCGGCGCCCAATAGTAAGTGCCGGTTACTCCCGTGAGAGACAGGCTGCAAGCCGAGTTGCTGCAAATGTCCTGAACGATGGACGATGTGCCGGAAGTGGTAAGAGTCCAGTCCTGCGGAACGATGTAGTTAGACTGGCCGTCAAGCTCGAACGAGTAATTCGGAACCGTGATGGCGACCGGAGTTCCATAGCTGACAATGGGCGTGGCCGACGCCTCGTTCGAGTAGCCGCTTACACCGCCGGCGTTCACCGCCGCGACCTTGAAGTAATAGGCGGTTCCATTGGTCAGGCCAGTCACGGTGTAAGTGGTTGTTGTAATGCCCGTGGCCACCGGCGTTGAGCTTTCACCGCCCGACGACGTGCCCTCATATACGTTGTAAGACGTTGCCCCGGTAGAAGCTGTCCAGGACAGCGACACCTGGCCGCCACTGGGCGTTGCCGTCAGCCCCGTCGGGGCCGCAGGAGGTGCGAGAGGTTTGGCACTGGCCTCGTTGGAAAGCGCACCAGAACCTCCCGCGTTCACCGCCGCTACCTTGTAGTAATAGGTTGTGCCGTTTGTGAGGCCGGTCACCGTATAAGTAGTCGTCGTCACGCCCGTGGCTATCGGAGTTGCACTTTCCTGTCCCGACGCGGTGCCTTCATACACGTTATAGGACGTCGCACCCGAAGACGCTGTCCACGACAGTGCAACCTGCCCGTTGCCTGCGGTTGCTGTCAGGCCGGTGGGCGCGGCAGGCGGCATCACCGCCGTCGCCTCTGTCAGTTGAACGTCGTCGAACCAGGCCGCTCGGCCGTACTGGCCGGTGTAGTTGTAGACCAGGGCGACGGTGATGTTCTCACCGACGTACTGTGAATAACCTGCCGTGCTGAAGGTAAGACTGTAGTTTTGGAATGCGCCGGAAGATAGGGCGTTGGATCCCGTGGTCGGCGCCACAAAGCTGGCGACCACCGTGCCGTTGGCCAGCAACTCCATGCCCACCTGGCTGGCAGCCGGATTTGCGGCCGCCAGTGAGACGGTCAAAACATACTGCGTGTTCGACGCGAATGTCCCTAGCGACGAAGCCGTGGTCAGGGTTGCCGTTTCGCTTCCGTAGGGCGCGGTCCCGTTGTTGCCGATATACGGCGCCCAATAATAGGTCCCGGTTACGCCCGTCAGTGACAGGCTGCAGCCCGAGTTGCTGCATACGTCCTGGGCTACCGAGGTGTTGCCGGAAGTAGTTAAGGTCCAGTCTTCGGGGACGATGTAACTGGATTCGTTGTTAAGCTCGAAGGAGTAATTCGGAACCGTGATGGCCGTCGGGGAGCCATAGATATATTGCGGAATGGCCATTGCTTCGTTTGAATATCCGCTGACCCCTGAGCTATTGACCGCAGCAACCTTGAAGTAATAGCCCGTTCCATCCGTCAGGCCTGTCACCGCGTAACTGGCCGACGTGATGCCGGTGGCCACCGGCGTCGAGCTCTCTCCACCGGAGGATGTCCCCTCGTAAACGTTATAGGATGTTGCCCCCGCGGATGCGGTCCAGGCCAGCGCTGCTTGTGCGTTTCCGGCCGTCGCAGTCAGGCTCGTCGGGGCTACTGGCGGAAGCCCGTTCTCGAGCGCCTGGGTCAGCTGAACATCGTCAAACCACGCGGGCTTGAGATACTGCCCGGTGTACGTGTAGACCAGGGCGATGGTTATGTTTTCGTCGACCACGGACGAATTGCCAACCGTTGTGAAAGTGAGACTGTAGTTTGTAAGGCCGGTGGAAGTGATGGCGTTGGATCCAGTTGTGGGAGCGGTGAAGGTTGCCACCGCAACGCCGTTGGCCAACAACTCAAAGCCAACCTGGCTGTAGGCTGGGTTGTTAGCGCCCAAAGCTACTGTGAGCACGTATTGCGAGTTAGCCGCAAAAGTTCCCAGCGACGCAGAAGTTGTTAAGGTAGCCGTGCCTGTCCCGTAAGGCGAAGTTCCGGAGTTATTGATGGCCGGCGCCCAGTAATAGGTTCCGGTAACTCCTGTGAGCGTTAAGCTGCAGCCCGAGTTACTGCATATGTCCTGGACCACCGACGATGAGCCGGAACTGGTAAGAGTCCAGTCTTGCGGAACAATGTAGTTAGACTGGTTGTCGAGTTCGAACGAATAATTCGGAACCGTGATGGCGACCGGGGTCCCATAACCACCACTCGAGGGCGTGGCCGAGGCCTCGTTGGAGTACCCGCTCGTCCCGGCGCCATTGACGGCCGCAACCTTGAAGTAATATGCGACGCCATTGGTCAGGCCGGTCACGGTGTAAGTGGTTGCCGTGACGCCGGTGGCGACCGGCGTTGAGCTTTCACCACCCGGCGACGCGCCTTCATACACGTTATAGGACGTTGCTCCAGTAGATGCCGTCCAGGAGAGCGCCACCTGGCCGCTTCCGGACGTTGCCGTCAGTCCTGTGGGAGCTGCGGGAGGCGCGAGGGGCGTAGCGCCGGCTTCGCTGGATTTGGCACTCACGCCAGCGGAGTTTACAGCCGCGACCTTGAAGTAATAGGCCGTTCCGTTTGTGAGGCCGGTGACCGTGTACATGGTTGCCGTAACGCCGGTGGCTATTGGCGTCGAGCTTTCTCCACCGGATGTAGTTCCTTCATACACGTTATAGGACGTTGCTCCAGAGGATGTGGTCCAGGAAAGCGCAACCTGCCCGTTGCCCGAGGTTGCCGTCAGCCCCGTGGGCGCGGCCGGCACAGACGATGACCCAGTCAATACCAGCGGTCCCATCAGCGAGGGATTGTCCCAGGTGTTGTTTGCGGTGGCCCACCATCCCAGCTTGCCCAGCAGATTGCCCTGGCTGTTGGCGGTGTCCACCATGACATCGAATCCATACTGCTGGCCCACAACTGGCGTGGTTCCCAGGGTCGTCCACGGCAGAGCCATGGCCATCTGGTAGCCGCCAGTGATGTTCTCCTGTCCAAAGATCACGCCGGTGACCGCGTTGTGTTTTGTTTCAGTCACCACCGCCCCGCCGCTGCCGTACGGGAAGCCATACTGGAAGTCGGTTGGACCGTAGGTTGTGCTCTTGGTATCCGTTCCGGAGAAGTAAACTTCCACCGTTTCGCCGTCCCAGATGTTGGCTTGCGTGGGAGCAATCAAATAGCTGTCTTGAACGGAAACCAGCACATATAGGTAGTTACTGTCCCACAGAGTCTTGTACTGGGCAGTATCGGTTGAAGATCCATCGAAGAAGTGAGACAACGGCACAAATGACGCGTTGGCCCATGCACCTGTGTTAGCGCCAGTTAGCGGTGGCTGCGTGGAAGTCGAAGCGTCGTCTTCCACATTTGGGGTCGCGCTTGCCTGCGGCGAGTTAGAACTCGCGCCGCCGGGGTTCGTCGCCTGCACAACATAGTAATAGGTCGTTCCGTTGGTAACCGTTGTGTCAGTGAAGGCCACAGAGGTCGACGTGCCGATCTGCGTGTAGGAACCGCCGCTTACCGTACTGCGCAAAACGTTATAGCCTGTCGCGCCCTCTGATGCGGCCCACGTCAGAGTTACCTCTCCATTACCGGCAGAGGCGCTGAGGCTGGTGGGAGCGGGAGGCGCAGGCTCGCCGCTGGAAGACCACGCGCCGGTCATCGGCACCTGGAAGATATACATCGATCCAGGCGGCATGGTGAACGTGTAATTCTTTGTCACACTCACATTGGTGCTGCCGATGGGGATTACCAACGAGCTGTCGTTGGTGGCTCGCGGGTCACCCGTGAGCGTGTAGAGGTTCGCGGTGCCTGTGGGCGTCGCGGGGAAATTGAGTGTAACAGGAGTGTCGTTATTCAACGAACGCGAAATCACAACCACATCGGCCTGGTTCGCCACATTGGCGTCAGCAAAGCTATACACGGCGATGAGCGGAACGGCCTGCCCATTGGTAATGACCGGATCGCTGTAAGTGGGAACGCTATTGGTGTTGGTCAGGACGATCGGACCGCTGGTGTAGTTATTGCGCATCTGGTACGCTTCCCACACTGGGTGCGGGTAGTAGCCGTTGGCGAAGTTCTGGTGCGAACTCCACGGTCCCGTACCCAGGTTGTAGAGGAAGAAGTTTTCGGGTCCGAAGCCGCTCTGCGACGCGTAAAGATTCACGTCGATAGCCCCGATTGCGGCAGCCAGCGTGTTGTCGCCCGGAGTTGTGCTGTTCCCCGGACCCTCCTCGTAGGCGGCCAAACCGTACACTCTTCCGCTCGACGCATCCAGTTGCTGTTGTGAGACCAGCGCATTGATCTGCGGTCCATTGGTCACCGGCACCTGAACAAGATCCGACTGATAGTACGAATCTCCGCTAAGAGTCGTGTTCCCGTTGGAGTAAAGTGCGGCTTCGGTGTAACTGGCTTGAGAAGCCGCTCCCACGGCCGCGGAGCCAAAGCCCGGGTTCAGAACAAACCCGTTGACAATGTACTTGAGGTTAGCCAGGCCGGGGTAGCTCTTCCCGGCGGTGGCAGTGCTGATTACGAAACTCGCCCACTGGCCGTATTCCGCATCGGCAGGCACCTGCTGCGTGCCCCACTCTTCGTTGCCCACTTCAAGATAAATGGTGCTGAAGTCCGCGGTGTAAGGGCCAGGATGACTCGCCGGGCGCATGGAGGCGTAGCCTGTGCCTTCAGGAGCGGCCAGGTAATCGATCAGCTCGCCCCACTCAACCTCAGACAAAGCCATGTTGACGATCAGCCATGGATTGGCCGTTCCGATCGTCTTCACATTGGCCAGAGCATCAGGCAGATGTTCCAATTGCACTGACACGGCATACTCGTTGCCAATTCCGAGAGTATTGTGCGACTTGATTTCCGGAGTTAGCCAGCTATTCAAGCCCCAGTAAGAATAACCGCCGCCGGAGTTAGAGAAGTTACTCCAAATGCGGACCGTAGCCGGCTTGTATGCCTGCCACGCCGCCATAACTGTCGGATCTACCGTGTTCGGAGCCCAGGCCGTGTCGTAAAGCTGGAAGTTATCAACCCAAAGCGTACCCGGCGCACTGTAGTCCAAATGAACGGTCGGTTGCGACGAGCCCGCGGGCAGCCCGGCTGGAGCAGGGAACGTCCACGTAAAGTGCTGCCACGTGCCGTTCACTCCAGTAAATGTGTGCGAGACGCCGATTTCGCTAATGGAGACTGTAACATCGCCGCTCGCAATGCCCGATTGCATCAGCCAGACATCGAATTCATAGGTGTGGCCGGATTGAAACTCCTCGTCCGCCGGTCCGACAAATGCGCCCTGAATATACTGCCAAATTCCCTGAGTCTCGGTATTTGTATCTGTGATCTCGAGGCTGAGGTTGCCGGTGTCGGAGGCGGGTACGTTGGTGGACAGGGTATAGGGCCATGTGAGCGACGCCGACTCGCCGTTTTGTGTCTCGGTTTGCCAGGTCGGGTAGTAAACCGTAAACCGCGAGTTGAGCTGATTCACGCCCGGCACAGCCGCCTGGTCGTCCAGGTCGAGCCAGATGATATCTCCCACTTCAGTTGCCGGACCTGAAGCCGCAAAGGTAACGGTGCTGTTGGCTGCTGTTGGAGTTGCGGCTCCCGCGGGCGTGGTGTAGCCGGTCACAGTATCGGTGCGCAGCAGTGTCCACGCGCCGCCGGTGTAGCGATAGGTGTGCGCCGTGGCCCCCACAAAGAAGCCCGAAGCGATGCTTTGATAGTACCCAGTGCCGCCGCCGGCGTTTTCACAGATGAATGTAGTGGCCGTGCCGGCCGCGTCGGCGGTCAAACTCAGGCGCTCATCGTAAGCATTAAATCCACCATCGCCCAGCCATGCATTTTCTCCAATGTCGGTTCCCGCCGCGGGCGCAATGCTGAAGCCGGCATGGAACGGAGTGGCCGCGATCACCTGGGGATAGATACTGAAGCTTGCAGGCGAGTTATTTCCCTGAGTTGCCGGCGCGGGAGTGGCGTTGACCTCATTTGACAGTCCGCTGACGCCGTAACTATTCACCGCGGCAATCTTGAAGTAATACGCCGTTCCGTCTGTGAGTCCGGTGATGGAATAAGGGGATGCTGTTACTCCAGTAGCTACCGGAGTTGTGCTCTCTGCGCCTGACGCGGCTCCCTGATAGATGTTGTAAGTGCTGGCTCCGGGCACGGACGGCCACGACAATGTGACTGACATGTCTCCGGCAGTCGCTGTCAACCCCGTTGGGGCGGCCGGAATGCCCAGGCTGGCCTCAGGCGTCGCGCTCACCTGGCCGGAATCTCCGCTGGCTCCGTCTTGATTGACCGCCGTCACGAAGTAGTAGTAAGTCGTGCCGTTGGTCAGTCCTGTAGCCGTGTAGGAATAGGTGTCGATTCCCGACGCGAGCGCCGTTGAGCCTTCGCCGCCGGAGGATGTGCCCTGATAGACACTGTAGGATGTAGCGCCTTCCACCGGCGCCCAGCTAAGCGCCACTTGTGCATTGCCGGCGGTTGCAGTCAACGATGTTGGAGCCGTCGGCGCAGGCGCTCCTGTTTCGATTGCCTGCGTCAATTGAACGTCGTCAAACCATGCAGGCTTTTCATATTGCCCCGTATAGGTGTACACCAGCGTCACGGTGATGTTTTCGCCCACCACGGACGAGTCACTCACTGTGCTGAAGGTGAGACTATAGTTCGTCAAGCCGGTGGACGTGATAGCGTTGGTTCCCGTGGTGGGAGCTACAAACGTAGCCACCGCAACTCCATTGGCCAATAACTCGAAGCCAACCGCACTCGCGGCGGGGTTTGAAGCGCCCAGCGCGGCTGAAAGCACATATTGCTCGTTGGGGCCGAAGACTCCCAGCGAGGCAGTCGTCGTCAAGGTCGCCGTTCCTGAGCCGTAGGGCGAAGTTCCGGAGTCACTCACTCCCGGCGCCCAGTAGTAAGTGCCGGTAACTCCCGTGAGCGTCAGGCCGCACACCGCATTGCTGCAAATTTGCTGCACCACCGAAGATGTGCCGCTGGTGGTGAGTGCCCAGTCTTGCGGAACAATGTAGTTGGACTGGTTGTCAAGCTCGAATGAGTAATTGGGAATGGTGATGCCGACCGGAGTCCCAAATCCGCCGGAACCGCTTGAAGGTGTCGCCGAGGCCTGATTCGAGTAACCGCTCGCGCCCACCGAATTTACCGCCGAAACCTCGAAGTAATACTCCGTACCATTGGTAAGGCCAGTCACGGTGTAACTGGTCGTGGTTACGCCGGTGGCGATGGGAGTTGAGCTTTCGCCTCCCGATGTGGTTCCCTCGTAGACGTTGTAGCTCGTTGCTCCCGAAGAAGCAGCCCAGGCGAGTGCCACCTGCGTGTTGCTTCCCGTCGCCGTTAAACCTGTCGGGTTTGCCGGAACAGCGATGGGAGTGGCCGAGGCCTGGGTCGAGTCAGGACCGGTGCCGACGGTATTCACGCCCGCCACTTCAAAGTAGTAAGCCGTTCCGTTGGTAAGGCCAGTCGCGGTATACGTGGTTCCCGTGACGCCGGTTGCAATCGGGGTTCCGCTTTCCCCGCCCGATGAAGTGCCCTCATAGACGTCGTAAGTTGCTGCTCCCGTGGCTGCTGTCCAGCTCAACGCCACCTGCGCATTGCCTGCTGTTGCCGTCAGGTTTCCCGGGGCCGATGGCACCGACGACGCCGGCACTGCACTGGCTTCGTTTGAAGGCGCGCCCGTGCCCGTCGAGTTTGTTCCGGTAATTTCGTAGTAGTAAGTAACCCCGTTCGTCACCGCGGTGTCGGTATACGTGGAGGCAGTGGAAGAAACACTGGTCAGAAGCGTCTCTCCTCCTGAAGCTGTACCGCGCATCACGTTGTAACTCGTTACGCCCGGGACAGTGAGCCAGCTCAAGGCAACCGACCCGCCGCCGGGAGTGGCGGTCAGGTCGCCAGGAGAAAACGGCAGGCCATTCGGCTCATACCCGGTAAGGTTCACAATGGCGTTGTATTTTGCCGTCGTCAAAATGCGATAATCATCCGTCGCTCCGTAATCTCCATAGCGGCTGTAGTCCGACGACAAGGCGAAATACCCAAAGGTGTAGCCGCCCTGCTCGAAGTAATTATTGCGGACATGAGTCTGCACCAGCGTATCCATTTGCGGAGTGCGATTGGCCAGGATTTGCGGCCCCACGTTCACGGTGTTCTGGTTGCCCCCGTTGCTGTTATCCGGGCCGCCCTCATAGACCACCAGATGCAGGCCATACTGATTGGCCGTGGCCAGGTTTGACGTCACATACGCAACGCTTGCCGTGCTGTTTGACGACATGTCAGACAACACATCGGCGACCGTGGTGTCGTTGGCATAGTTGGAGGCTGTGAAGTAGTCCCCCTGGGCCATGGAGTAGATATAATTTGCGGGTGCGCCGTAGTTCGTGTTGAACCACGCCAGGGCCGCCGCGGCATTAGACCCTGAGCCTTCATCAAGCTGAAACCACGCATAGACCGGACGGATGATCGTTCCGAACGAGCCGCTTCCAAACACGCCTTCGAAAATTTGCCCAATCTCATAAACGCGCTTGATGTGGCGGCGATAGGCCCACGTCAGCGAGCTGGTATTGCCGTCGTTGTTCAGCACCGACACGCCGCCGGGAGCAGCGTCTACCTCGGCCTCGGCCGCATTCTCGTTCCATCCGTACTGCAGAAAGCTCGAGTTCCAGACCTCGTTGCTGTCTTCGAGATAAATATGCAAGCCGGAATTCAATCCTTTGTTGCCCGTAAACGTGTCGCCGTTCTTAAACAGCATGGCCAGGTTGTAAACGTAGCTGGAGGTATCTGGCGAGGCCACGTAGTTCGTGTCGTACTTATCAGGAGAGCCGGTCGCGTTGATCGGTACATTGACCCAGACGTCCTTGTTCGTGGCGTTGGCCAGCAAAATCACGTATTCCCACGAGATACCCCACGCACCTGAGCGGCTTGGATAGGTTGAATAAATGCTGCCCCCGACACCTTGATAAAAGTCCTGGGGAAGGCTGCGCTGGCTCCAGCCCATCGTTGGAGTGTTTACCGCGTTGCAAGCCGGCGCCGACGAAGCGCAGCCGCTGACGTCGAACGGATTCGTGTTGGTTCCCAGCCAGCCCATAAAGCGGATGTAACCGAAAGGAGCAAATGCAGCTACATAAGCGGGATCGAAGACCGATGTTGGGTTGGCGGCCTGCGCCAGCGTCCAGCCCGGCCGAATGACCTGTAGGTTCGCAATTCCAGTGTTGGTACCGCTGGTGGGCGTCAACTGCGTATTGGTGAAGCTGATCTCCATCAACGCGGGGCCCGCGGCATATGTTGCCCCGCCGGGCAGATACACGTTTACCGTGGTCGTGTTTGTCGACGAACTCCAGCTCTGATTGCTGAAGGCAAGCGCGGGAGCACCTGCCACGCTGGCCAGCACTGCCTGCCCAGTGAACGACATGGTGTACGTGCCGCTCATGTTGGGCTGATCTTGCGACGGATCGTCGATCGGCGGCGCCCATGCGGGAACGGGGCGGTCGTCAAAGACCACCACAATGCCGTCTGACAGCGGGTTCCCATACTGGTCAGTAGGCACAGCTTCACCGCTGCTGTTCATCGTGAGCCTGCCCTGGTCTTTCATTGCGTCAATAAAGCCGGTGGGCCGGTCTGAAGACTCCGCGCCGATTTGTGTCGGGTAAGTCTGGCTCAAAAGGCTGGAGCTGCCGGCCAATGCCGCGAGGCTGAAAAGAAGGAAGAAGGCAAAGTTGCCTAACTGCAAAGAGAAACGGTTAGCTGACGCACCAGGCAGTTTCATTTACGGCTCCTGTCGCGTCTCTCTCGGTCTTAGTTCAAAAGCAACTGCACAATGGGATTGCAAAACGCACTCGGGCGCCGATTAAGAGATCGGTTCTCGAAAGATAACTTCCGAATCCTCTCTTGAGGTCTTCTGTGTTGGCATCTGGGAAAAGTGCAATCGCTGCCGGGGGAGACTTTTTTGGTAGGGGAATTGTTTCCCCTCCTGTTTTCAAACCAACGTATCCTACTCCACGGAATGCCGAAGTTGTCAAGATACAGTTCGGAAAAATTTAATCTTATTTATAATCAGATATTTAGACGCGAATTACCCGCCGAAGAGTTACCCGAAGAACTAAAGTCACCTTGCGCCGTCCGCAAACGTAATCGCCAAGAGGACTGGTTGGATTGCCATGGAGACCTCACCCGATCGGAAATAATTTCACCCATTCCGCAGGCCTGTCTCGCGCCGCGAAAACAACTTGACACAGCATTTAGGGTCCTGTAAACCTTAGTCGTATCTTTGCAGTTTCTTGTATCTTGAGCTTCTGTATTTTCTTGGCTTCCAGGTCAACAGTAAACAGGTAATCGCGTTCCTCCCTCCCCTCTGTCATAAGCTCCCCGCCGGTCTGACCGTCGCAGCGTTCGCTTCGGCGCGACAGTTGTTCTCTCGTTAATAGCCATTTCCTCCCCAAGCCAGTGGCTCAACGGGGGCGCCAATCAACAGCAGACGATCAAAGCGGCTGGTTCTCAGGCCGATGGAGATTCAGATGTCCAAGACTCGGTCGAGGCGCGTGAGCCTGTTGTTTTCAATCCTGGCGGTTCCGGCTCTCTCAGTGAATGTTGCGGCCCAGGTGGCGCAGTTCAACTTTGCCCAGTTGACGTTGAATAACGGATTTTCAGCGCCTGCCGGGGTTGGGGTAGACGCAAGCGGCAACATCTACGTCGCCGACACCGGCAACAACGCAGTTAAAGAAGTTGCGCCCGGTTGCATTCTCGCCGGCTGCGCCGTAACTCTGGGCAGCGGTTTCAAGGGGCCAAGCGCCATTGCGGTCGACGCAAGCGGCAACGTCTTTGTCGCCGACACGGGAAACCACGCAGTCAAAGAGATGTTGGCAGTGAATGGCAGCATCCCGGCCTCACCCACCATCAATACGTTGGGCAGCGGGTTCAGCTCTCCGGTTGCCGTTGCAGTCGACCAGGGTGGCAACGTCTACGTGGCCGATCAAGGCAACGGCACGGTGAAGGAGATTCCGGCGGCCGGGGGTTTTACCAGCGTAACTACCCTCGGCAGCAGCTTCAGTTCTCCCAGTGGCGTGGCCGTGGACGTCAGCGGCGATGTTTTCGTTACTGACTCCAGTAAGAACATAGTTCAGGAGATTGTGGCCGTAGGCGGCAGCATTCCAGCCTCACCCACCATCAACACCTTGGCCGGCGGTTTTAGTCGGCCCGCGGGCGTAGCAGTAGACGGCAGTGGCGATGTCTTTGTCGCTGACTCAGGGAACGGCCTGGTCAAAGAACTCGTCGCGGTCAGCGGCAGCATCCCGGCTTCTGCCTCGGTGATCGACTTTGGCGCCGGACTGGGAACCCCCACCGGCATAGCGCTGGGCTCGAACGGCACGATCTACACCGCGGACCCCAAAAACAACAACGCAGTGGTGCTGGAAACCCAGGCAGTGAATCTCGGAACGGTGGCCGTTAACTCCGACAGCGGCACTTTTTCCCTCGTCTTTTCATTCACAAGCGGCGGAGCGTTGGGAGCTCCGGGCCTGCTGACCATGGGCACCGGCGGATTGGATTTCGAGGTTCTCTCCAACGGAACCACCTGCGCGGCGGGCAGTGTAAGCGCCGGCTCGACCTGCACCTTTAAGGTGTACTTCAATCCGCGGGTGGCCGGTGAGCGCAACGGAGCCGCGGTACTTTACGACGCATCAACCCCCGCCAATGTTCTTGCGACGGTCTATTTGCATGGAATCGGATCGGGTCCGGTTTTGTCGTTCCCTCCCGGAGCCATTTCAGCCATCGCCGGCAATGGAACCCAGGGATTCAACAACGACAACATCGCCGCTACCAGCGCCGAATTAAACAGCCCCGGCAGCGTTGCGTTGGATGGAGCCGGCGACACGTACATTGCCGATACCGGCAACGAACGCATTCGCGAAGTCAGTGCCTCATCGGGCCTCATCAGCACAGTAGCCGGCAGCGGAACCGGCTGCGGCAGCCAAACCGACTCTCTCGGCGACGGATGCCCGGCCACAAGCGCCACGCTTTCAAGCCCGGCTGCCGTTGCCCTGGATGGCGCGGGCAATCTCTACATCGCCGACAAGGGAAATCAGCGCATTCGCGTGGTCAATGCTTCAACCGGGGTCATTGAAACCGTGGCCGGCGGCGGCACGGGATGCGCTGCGCAAACCGATGCCTCAGGCGATGGCTGCGCCGCCACCGATGCCAAGCTGTCGAATCCCTCCGGCATTGCCCTCGACGGCGCGGGCAATCTCTACATCGCCGACACGCAGGATGGCGCAGTCCGCGTCGTCAGCGCCGCCACCGGCATCATTTCTGAAATTGCTGCCGTAAGCAGCCCCGCCGGCGTGGCCCTGGATACGGCCGGCAACCTATATATATCGGAGTCCTCCGCGGCTCTTGTACAGGAACTGAACTTGCAAACCGGAGCAGTTGCCACGGTGGCCGGCGGCGGCATTGGATGTGCGGATGAAAGCGACCCGCTCGGAGACGGATGCCCGGCCACAGCGGCAAAGCTCAACAGCCCCGGCGGCATCGCGCTCGACCCTGGCGGCGACCTCTACATCGCCGATCAACCCGCGGGCGTGATCCGTGCCGTCAGTGCATCCACGGGGTTGATCTCCACCGCAGCCGGAGGCGGAACGGGCTGCACTGGCCAAACTGACTCCGTTGGCGACGGCTGCCCATCGACCAGCGCGCTTATTGCGCCCGCCGGCATCGCAGTTTACCCAAACGGCAACATCGTCATAGCAGATAGTACCGGCCAGCTGGTGCGCAAGGTGGATGTAGCCGATGCCCCACCGCTCGTCTTCCCGTCGACGCCCGTAGCCTCGGTCAGCTCAACCTTGTACGTCACGCCAGAGAGCATTGGAAATCAGCCGTTGATTGAGGATGGCTTTGATTTCTTCGGCGATAACTTCGGGCTCGACGAGACCA
>JBEKEQ010000009.1:0-52222 GCA_050013735.1 Occallatibacter sp. | reverse complement strand
GGCCTCAAGATAGATAAGTCAGGCAGCCTTTGGGTGTCCACCGGGCAGGAAGGCATACTGACCATCGCCGCGTCCTCCGCAAGCGCAGCGACCGTCGCGAATCCGCCCAAGTGGACCATCCTTTCCACCGGTATCGAGGAACTGGTGTCGATGGACATGATCATCCCACCCGGCAGCAACGACACCATCCTCGCGGCGGCCGCGGATACTACCGGCTTTTACATTACCAACCCCGATAACTTCAGCGCGGTGCAAATCCCGCTGCAGCAGGGAATCATCTCCCAAGGCACCTCGGTGACTTATTGCCCTGATGCGCCGAGTTATGTTGCCATCACCACCAGCGACGTGGAATACAACGGTCCTAATTATTCCGGCTACTCGACCGATGGAGGCGCAAGTTGGACGCGCTTCGGCCCCTCTCTTCAATTCAGTTGCAGCATCGGCGAGTGCGATATCCCTGCCGCGATGATTGCCGTAAGCCCGCGTGGCAGTCGCACTCTCGGCAACGACCACATCGTGATTTACCCGCCGGAAAATTTCGCGCCACAATACAGCCAGGACGGAGGCGTTACCTGGCATGTAACTTCCTCGTTCCCGCTCAATGCCGATGGGCTGTCGATCGCTGTTCTTAATGACAATTACGTGAGCTTCATCATTCCCGAACTCAATGCGCATCTATTGCGTGCCGATCCGTTTATCGCGGACAAATTCTATCTCAAATTCACCCACGCTCCCCATCTGTTTTACATCTCGACAGACGGCGGCCAAACATGGCAGGGCCAGGCCAACACTAATCTCCCTGACTGGGCGTGGAGCGGACAATTGGTTGTGAACGGTAAGCTTCAAAACGACCTATGGTACGCCGATGGATTTGCGGGATCGTCTTCTCACGGAGTCTTTCACTCCACCAACGGCGGCCAAACGTTTCAGCAGTTACCCGGCATCAGCCATGCAATCACCATCGCTGTAGGCGCTGGCAGCGGCCAGCCGGGAGATGCGCCCTACACCGTCTACTTCTACGGGCTAATGACCAGCAGCCCGGCGTGGGGCATCTTCCAGTCAGCCAACAACGGCTCCAGTTGGAATCGCATCGCGTATTATCCAACCGGGCTTTACGACGTTCCGCGCACCATGGCCGCCAGCCAGGACACCTTCGGCAAAGTGTATCTTGGCTTGAGCGGTAACTCCTTCATCTATGGACAAATTGCGCCGGGAGCACCGCCGCTTCCTGCGACGCCAACGGGACTAAGCGCTGCCGCTGTTTCCAACTCAGAGATCAATCTCTCCTGGATTGCCCCGCCGGGTGCAGTAACTGGTTTTAACGTCTATCGCGGAACAAGCCCTGGGGAAGAATCAACAACGCCGGTCGCGACAGGCCTGGCCGCCGCCTCTTACTCAGATATGAACGTCGCGGTTGGAGCGCAGTATTACTACACGGTAGCCGCGATTAACTCATCTGGAACCGGGCCTGCTTCATCGGAGGCATCCGCCATCGTTCCCTTGCTTCCTTCAGCTCCCACAGCATTAACCGCTGTTGCAACGAGCAACAACGCGATCAACCTTTCCTGGACGGCTCCATCCGGAACAGTGACGAGTTATAACATCTATCGCGGAACCAAGTCGGGACAAGAATCGACAACACCCCTGGCAACCGGCGTGAGCAATACCGCCTACTCGGATAAGTCGGCAAGCCAGGGGACCGAATACTACTACGAAGTTACAGCAGTTAATGTCACCGGCGAGGGACCGGTCTCTAACGAAGCGAGCGCCACGGCCATTCAGTCCTCCATCGCGCTTGCTGCGGCAGCGGGCGCCAGCACTTCGATCACCGTCTTACCCGGCCAAACCGCATCCTATCAACTGGTGCTTACATCCACTAACTACTCTGGAATAGTTACTTTCTCCTGTTCAGGCGCTCCCGCAGGCGCTACGTGCACCGTGCCTGCGCCGGCTAACCTGACTCCCGCTAGCACAACGACCACGGTCAATGTTTCCGTTCAAACCACCACCGAGACCGCCGGCGCAACCACGCTTTCTCGCGGGCTGATTCCATCAGCCGCTGGATTCCTCCTGCTGCCCTTCTGTTTCCGCCGCAAGCGCCGCACTGTTGTCGCCATCATCACCGCGGCAATGGCCATCCTAGCCGCCGCAAATGGATGCAGCAGCAGCGGCAATCCCGGCTCCAACCCCGTAGTTTCAACCCTGACGGTCTCGGCAACCGGAACGGGAGTTACAACGGCAAGCCAGTCGCTTACTCTGACAGTGCAGTAACTGTGCCCGCCGCTTCAAAACAAACATCAGCGATCCTTCAAAAAGTTTCCCTGCTTCAGTTCGCTAAAAGCCTGCTGCAGTTGCTCCTGCGTGTTCATCACGATGGGGCCGTACCAGGCCACAGGCTCTTCAAGCGGCTTTCCTGAGACGAGCAAGAATCGAATTCCGTCATCGCCGGCCTGTACCGTAACTTCATCTCCGCTATCGAAGAGGATAAGAGAGCGATTGTCGGCCCCTGTTGGAGGCGCAGTGTCAAGCCATTGCACTCCTTCCGTTGGAACCGCAAGCGGAGCAGACGCGTTGCAAAAGTTACCCGAGCCGGCGAAAACATAAGCAAAGGCGTGACGCGTGTGTTCCACCGGAAGCGATTTTCTGCGGCCCGGACCAACAGTAACATCAAGGTAAGTCGGGTTGGTTGCGATTCCATCCACGGGGCCTGATTTTCCCCAGAAGTCACCGCACACCACGCGTACCTCGGTGCCGTCGTCGTCTTTTACTTCAGGTATCTCCGCCGATTTCACTTCCTGGTAACGGGGCGCCGTCATCTTCTGCGACGAGGGCAGGTTGGCCCATAACTGGAATCCGTGCATCTGACCCACCTGATCGCCCTTGGGCATTTCCTGGTGAATAATTCCACTGCCGGCCGTCATCCACTGCACGTCTCCCGCGCCGATGACGCCGCGGTTGCCCATGCTGTCGCCGTGCTCCACGGTTCCGGTCAAAACATAAGTAACGGTTTCAATCCCGCGGTGAGGGTGCCATGGAAAGCCGGCCAAATAGTCCGCGGGAACATCGTTGCGGAAATCGTCGAGCAGCAGAAATGGGTCGAACTCAGATGTGTTTCCAAACCCGAACGCGCGGCGCAGATGTACACCCGCGCCTTCGAGAGTTGGTTTGGACTTAATGAGACGCTTGACGGGACGAATGGACATTTGAACCTCCGGGAATGCCAGTGTAGCGGGTCTGGAGTTATGTTGCCAAGGTTGAAAACTCCAGCATTCTGCTTCATGGAGTTATTAACTGTTGCCATAAACTGGCTTCGCTGTTCCATAAAGTAACTGTGCTCTTGCGGAAAGAACAGGCTATGAAAGCCCTAACTAAATCCGAGCACAGGATGCGGCGTGTATGGCTCCTCTAGCGAAGCGATCTCCTCCGGCGAAAGGCGCAAAGAGAGAGCGGCCACGGCGTCTTCGAGGTGGTGAGGCTTTGAGGCTCCCACGATGGGCGCGGTCACAGCCGGCTTGCCGAGCAGCCATGCAAGAGCGATCTGCGCACGAGGCACGCCGCGCTTTTCCGCAATCTCTCCCAGTCGATCCACCACCTTGCGATCTTCCTCTTCGGTCTTGGAATACATGGTTGTGCCAAATTTGTCTGTCTCGAATCGCTTGGTGCTTTCGCTTTGCCAGGCTCGAGCCAAACGTCCGCGTGCAAGAGGGCTCCACGGAATGACGCCAATGCCTTCGGCCAGGCAAAGCCCGATCATCTCGCGCTCTTCTTCCCGGTAAAGCAGGTTGTAATGATTCTGCATAGTTACAAAGCGCGTCCATCCATGCAGATCGGCCAGATAGAGAGCCTTTGCAAATTGCCACGCATACATTGACGATGCGCCTATGTAACGCACCTTGCCCGCCTTCACCACGTCGTGCAGCGCCTCCAGAGTTTCCTCGATCGGTGTTTCATAGTCCCACCGGTGAATCTGGTAGAGATCGATGTAATCGGTTTCCAGGCGTTTGAGACTCTGGTCGAGTTCATAAAAAATAGCTTTGCGCGAAAGCCCGTAACCGTTCGGCTCATCGCGCATCAGGCCCAGAACCTTGGTGGCAATGACCACGGCCTCGCGCCGGGCATTGGCCTTTAGAAAGCGTCCAACCACTACTTCGCTTTCGCCCCCCGAATATACATTGGCCGTGTCGAAAAAGTTGATTCCCAAATCCAGCGCCTGGCGCAGAAACGGCTGGCTCTCTGCTTCGTTCAGCGCCCAATATTGCCTTCCCGGCTTCAGTTCGCCAGTGGCTGGCGCTCCATACGTCATGCAGCCAAGGCAAATGCGCGAAACCTTCAGTCCGGTCTTGCCCAGATTCACGTAGTTCATCGCTTCTCCTAAGGGAGGGGTAGGTTGCGCCAAGCCATCACGGCCGGCGAGAATATTTGCCCTTTCATCAAATAAGAGTGCGATGCGGCCGGAAAAGATGCAACAAGCGCGCTTCCGTTAAGGTCCGCAGCCAGTCTCAAGCCCTGTCGTCTTGCCGTCAAGACGGAAGCAAACAGCACCCTCGATGTCCGTGCTGTAGGTACGGACCCTGGCTGCCTGCAACTCCTCCAGAACTTCCTCGCGCGGGTGCCCATACCGGTTGCGAAGCCCGCACGAGACCACCGCCCACTGGGGCGCTACGCGAGTCAGGAATTCCGGACGCGTGGAGGTGATGCTTCCGTGATGGCCCACCTTGAGCAGCGTGCTCTGCAGCCCGGGCTCAGCAAGCATGGCACGCTCAATGGGCGCTTCGGCATCCCCTTCCAGCAGCATTGAAGTCGCGCCGTAAGTCACGTGCAGCACCAGCGAATCGTTGTTGGTGGGTTCAGGGCCAGGTTGGTAATCTCGAAACGGCGCCAGCGCGGCAACCTGAGTTGCGCCAAATGTGAGCGCATCCCCGGCCCGCAAAGAACGGACGCGGACGTGAAGTTCGGCCGCCTCTTCGAGCAGTGCGTTATAAGCGCCGAAGCGCGGGTTGTTGCCCACCCATAACTCTGCCGGATGGAAGTTGCGCAGCACGGCGGGCAAGCCGCCCATGTGGTCGGAGTGCGCGTGGGTCAGTGCTACCGCGCCCAGCCTGCGAATGCCGCGCGACCACAGGGCATGCGACACAACCTCCTCGCCGATGTCGTAGTCCTGAGGCGCCTGGTGCGGGCCTCCGCCAAAGCCGCCTCCATCGACCAGCAGAGTTTTCCCGTCCGGTGTGATGAGCAGCAGCGAATCACCTTGGCCCACGTCAATCGCCTCCACGAGCAGCGCATCGTGCGGATGCTCGATGGCGCGCGGAACAACGGCGGCGAAAGTGGCGAGAACAAGAGCAGCCCACGCGGCACGCCGCTGCCAGTGGCCTCCGCGAGAGAGTGCAATCGCCGCCGCCAGCAATGCGCAAAACGCCGCCGATTGCCACATTAGTGGAGCAGGAATTCGAAAGTCGCCGAAGGAAAGCGAGCCGAAGAGACGGACAAGTCCCACGCCCACGTGAAGCGGCACGGCAATAAGAATGGCCGGAACAACGGCTGCGGCCGGCCACAGCACTGCTGTCAGCAGCGTAACCAGCGCCGCGGGCATCAGCACCACCAGCAGCGGCAGGATAAATACATTCACTGGCAACGCAAAGATGGTGATGCGGTTGAAGTAGAGTGCCATGGGCAGCGTCATGGCCAACTCCACAACGCACGAGACGACCAGCAACTCGCCAACGCGAAGAAGCGACCGCACCGCCCATGGAAAAATGCGCCAGGCGATGCGGCCTGCAAAAGGACCTGCAGCAGCGGCTTGCATCGCCGTGGAGGTCATGCGCAGCATCAGCCGAAATTGCGCGATCGGCGGCGGAAGTTTTGCGTCGATAGCTGTGAGGCGAAGGTCGCGCGTGGCTGTAACGTAGGGGTGAATGGTGCCCTGAAGCAGCGGCGCGGCAATGCCCGCAATGGCCACAACCGCGAGCAGCGTCATTTGCAGGCTCGCGTCGAACAGGCTGCGCGGGCTCGCCGCCATCAGGCACAGCGCGGCAAAGCCAATGGTATTCAACGGGCTGCGCTCGCGGTAAAGCAGGCGCCCAACCAGATACAGCGTGACCATCCACAGCGAGCGCTGCACCGGCGTGGCGAAGCCAGTAAAAAGCGCGTAGACAAACGACGCAACGATAGTGAGCAGCGTTGCCGGTACGCGAGGCAGGCGCAAACGGCGCGCAAGCCAGAAAATGCACCCGGCCACAATCGCCAGGTGAAATCCCGAAACGACCAGCATGTGAAAAGAACCCGTGCGCTCAAAGCCCACGCGCAGCGTGCGTGTTAGATAAGTGCGGTCGCCGGTAACCATTGCGGCCAGCATAATGGCGTCGTCCTGAGTCAGGCGCAGCGGTGCGGGCAGGCTGCGCATAGCCGCGGGCAGGGCAAGCAGCCGCGCGCTGGAAGCGTGCTGCAACGCGCTCAGTCGGCACGCAAGAAAAGCCCCCGGAGCCCCGCCGAGCCGCTCCACATGCTCCATGCTCACAGTGGCCGTCGAGGTAATGCCCTGATCAACTAGAAAATCCTCGCGGCTCCAGACGCCGGAATCGTGATACACCGCCGGCGGAAGCAGCCGCACCACCGCGCGCAGCCGCTCGCCGCATTCGAAGGGCTTCAGACTGGGCTGCGCCGATGGGCCGTTTAAATCAGCCGGCCAGCGAACGGTAAGCCGCACCGAGCCTGCAACGGGCATCTGCGCATCTTCGGCATCGGTCACCACTTCCAGCGTAGTGACGTGCAGGTCAATTCGCTGCGTGGGCTTTTGCTCGGCGTCTGCGCCGGCAGGCTGGTTGGCATCGCCATCGTTCAGGTTTTGCTCAATTTCGCTCCGCACCGGGCCGGCATCCACCACCGAGCCTTCCGCGGTGCGCAGCAGCCCGTCAGACAGCGCCGCCAGCGCAGGCGCGGGCACAGGGTGCGGCTCCATCCACGCGCACCACGCGCCCAGCAGAAGCCACAGCACGGCCATCGGCAGCCAGGCAATGCGCTGCGCGCGGAACGCAGCCACGCAGCACAGCGCAGCTACCAGAGCCAGCGCCACCAGCACCACACTTGGCCGCAGCCAAAGCCAATGAGTGGCGGCAATGCCGGCGGCAAACAGCCACGCGGCATGAAACAGTGGAACAGCACTCAGGCCTGCGGAAGCAGGACTGTCGAGAGTCTGCGCAGAGGTGGCGAGTTCGGCTTGCATCGCGCCTGCAAATCAAAAGGTCTTGTTGGGGTCAAGCCTATCAGGCGCGGCGCAAATGAACCACTGTCTCCAAATGAAATGTCTGCGGAAAGAGATCGGCGAGTGTGATGGATTGAACCGCGTAACCCGATTCGATCAGCGCGCGCAGGTCGCGTGCGAGTGTTGCGGGGTCGCAGGAAACGTAGACCAGCGCGGCCGCGGCCATCTCACCAAGCCGCGCGCAGGTTTCGGCGCCCAGCCCCGCGCGCGGAGGATCTACGACGATAAGATCGGGGCGCTCTGGGTTTTTGCGTCGCAGAAACTCGAGCGTCTCCGCGCGCACTGGAATTCCGCGTGTCCCCTTGAGGTTTGCTGCCAGCGCCTTGGTTGCAGCAGGAGCTGACTCGACGGCAACCACGCGCTCAAAGCTCCGCGTAAGCCGCCTCGCAAACAGCCCCACTCCAGCAAACAGGTCCCACGCCATCTTCCCCGTCTGCCCCGCGGTCACCCGCTCGACAAGCGCATCCACGAGCCAGCGGTTCACCTGGAAAAATGCGCCCTGATCCACGCGATAATCGAATCCAGCAGCGCGATAAGTGAGCGACGCAGCGCTCCATTGCGCGACGGCGCGCGGCGGCTTTCCGGCCCGCCCTTCCATCGCCAACTCCGCGCCCGTCAGCGCTGGAATTCGCTCGTGAAGCGCCTGCGCCAGGTCTTCGAAGCGAATATTCTTCGCGCTGGCAGCAAAGATGCTGGTCAGCAGTTCAGTCTCGTCCGCGTTGCAAAATAGCGCAAACTCCGTGGCCCGCAGCGAAGGCGCGAAGTTCCGCGCAACCTGCGCAAAAGCCAGCGCCGCTTCAATCAACCACGGCGCGGCAATGGGGCATTCTCTAATCGGAATCAAATCATTGGATCGGCGGGCGCGGTAACCGGGCTCGCCTGTTGCATCGAACGCCAGCCGGATGCGATTGCGATACGCCCACGGTTCGCCTGCCAGTACTGAAATCTCATCAGGCGCGCGAACACCGCCGCGCTCCAGCGTTTCGCGCAAAATAATTTCTTTAAAAGCCAGTTGCGACTCGTAGTTCGCGTGTTGATAGTTGCATCCGCCGCACGCGCCAAAGTGCGGGCAGGCGGGTGCAACGCGTTGCGGCACAGCGGTCACAATCTCATCCGGATCAGCCGTATCGTAGCCGCGCCTGCTTTGCGTGATACGCACGCGGGCCTGCTCCCCGGGCAACGTCAGCGGCACAAGTACGGCCTTGCCTTCGGCGCGAGCCAGAAACGCCCCGCCGTAAATGGGCTTTTCAATTTCGACCAGTTGTGAAAACGAAGGAGCCCGTGCACCAACCCCTCGCGTATCGCCGCCAAATTCAGCCGGAACTTTGCTGGCTGCGGAAAAACTCCTCTCGGGACGGCGCCGCATAGGCCTTGTATCAGGGCACGACTTCAGTCGTGCCGAAAGAGCCGCTCCAGCGATCTGGGCTTTAGCCCCTGAGGAACGCTTTTCGCCGGCTTCGCCCACATTTCCGGGTTTTTCCGCTACCCGTCTAGCCCCGGAAGCCCGCACTCCCGCATGCTTGCTCTCAACCTTGCTCCCTTTTGCGAATTGTCTCTTCGGCTTCTTCATTGCTGGCTCATATAAAACAGGCTGAGTCGCGGCAGGTTGTAGTGAACCAGCAGTTGCTTTTGCACAAACTGGTGCTTTACCTGGCGCAGTTGCGCCGCGCCCATGCGGCTGCGATACGGCGCAAGTTCCCGATCCGCATGCTCATCGAGCTTCACCAGCAAATCCTCCGGAGCCGCCGTTCTCAGCGCCCCAAACAGCTTTTCCTCGAGTACCGTAAGCGTGCGCTCCAACGATTCCAAATCGCGGGCCGGAGCTTCCCGCTTGGCTTCCGCGCCCTCGCGGGCCGCCGCGTCTTCCGCGGCAGCGCCCACTTCAGCCGCCAGTTCCCTCAGCCGGATTGCCGTTGCAGCGCAAGCTTCAGGAGCCGCAGTCGCCGCATCCAGAGCGGCAGCAGCAGCCTCAAGATGTGCGGCCACGCGCTGCTGCTCAAAGCCCGACGCTGGCGTTTCCGCGTCCGGATTGGCCGTCCCCGCCGCGGCCTCGCGCAACTCTTCAGCGGCCTGCATCACCGCCTGCGCGCACCACGCCAGCCCGTTCACGCGCCGCATGCGCCCCCGCTTTTGCCGCGCTTCATACTTGTCAAAAGCCGAATCGATGCCGCGCAGCGCCGCATCCAGCGAAATCCCCGCCTCGCGCCACGTCTCAATCAGCGCCCAGTCCAGCGTTGAAAGCAGCAAAATCGATCCCCGCCGCTGCTGAAAGCGCTCCTCGATCTCCGTAAAGTAGTTGAAGTAATTCAGCACAATCTTCTCAGAATCTCATCGCTCATTTCGAGAAATGGGTTGGCTTACGATACGGCTCAAATCTGTTGCTTTGGGTCAGCCCACGACTTTACAGAATGCGTGACAACTCGTCGGAAGAGCCGAGAAGTGTCAGGGCACGACTTTAGTCGTGCCGCAAATGTTGCACAATCGGCGCGGGCTTTAGCCCCTGCGGGTGTTTCTACCGCGCCTCAGTGCACCCGCCCGCGCGGCTTGACCACACGGTTGCGCTCGAAGAGAATCAGCAGCCCATCCAGCGTAAGCATGTCGTCGATCTCCTCAATAAAGCGCGAGTCCTCTGATATCTGCCGCGCCAGCCCGCCGGTGGAGATAATCTTCGGCTGCGCGCCAAGCTCCGCAATCATGCGCTCCAGAATCCCATCCACCAGTCCGATGTATCCGTAATAAAGTCCGGTCTGCAAGTGCGTCACAGTATTGGTGCCGATCACCTTGGCCGGTCGCTTGATGTCCACGCGCCCCAGCCGCGCTGCGCGTTCAAACAGCGCATCCGCGCTGATGCCCAGCCCTGGTGCGATGGCGCCACCCAAATATTCGCCTTTGGCAGAGATCACGTCAAATGTGGTCGCCGTGCCAAAGTCCACCACGATACACGGGCCGCCGTAGCGTTCGAAAGCGGCAATCGCGTTCACCAGCCGGTCCGCTCCCAGCTCAGTCGGATGATCCACCAGCACCGGCATTCCCGTCTTGATGCCCGGCTCAACAAAAATCGGCTGCAAGTGAAAGTACCGTTCGCAAACCTCGCGCAGCGTCGTCTCCACCGGCGGCACAACCGACGAGATAATAATGTGGTGCACCTGGCTTGGCGCCAGTCCGTGCATCTCAAACAGATTAACAAACAGCACGCCGTACTCGTCCGCCGTCTGCGTGCGGTGCGTGGTTACGCGCCAGTGCGCAGCCAGCTCCGGCTTCTCGCCATCCAGCCGGTAAAGCCCCAGCACCGTATTCGTATTGCCCACATCAAGAGCAAGCAGCATGGTCTTCTCAGCCTATCTCCGCAACCGCTCCGTGCCCCCATCCTTGCGACTTTTTATTATCGCAAGGGTGGGAAACCAAAACCTCTGACCCGGCGCATTACTTTGCAAGAACTAACCCTGGCCTCTTAGGTCCTCGGTGGCGCGAATGCCGCCCGTCTGCACCGTCACAATTCCGGCATCGGTGCGCACCAGCAGGAACCCATTTCCGTCCAGGCCCTCAGTCACGCCTGTGCAAGTCTGCGGACCGTGAACATGCACTCGCCTGCCGCGCACCCAGCTTGACGCCTCTTCCACGCGCTTGGAAATCTTCTGCATCGCCGCCGCATCGAGCAGCCCCATCGCCTCACGCTCCAGCGATTTTAGCAGGCAGACGAGCAAGACCTGGCGCCCAATCCGGCGTCCGGCTTCTAAGTCCAGCGACGTTGCAGCCGCAGACAGCCCTGCATCGAAATTCCGCTGATGAACATTGATCCCCACGCCCACCACCGCAAACGCAGCCGCACCGTTCTCGATCTTCGACTCCACCAAAATCCCGCCAGCCTTGCGATCGCCGCCCCGGGGTCCCCACAGACAGGTCCTCGTCTGTGGGGTGGCAATTAACAAATCGTTGGGCCAGCGCAGATCCACTTCGAGTCCGGCAACAGCATGAACAGCATCCGCCGCGGCCAGCCCCGCAACCAACGGCAACAAGCGCAGCCGAACTGCGTCAATCTGCGGTCGCAGCAGCACGCTCACATAAAGCCCCTCACCGCGCGCCGACTCCCAACCGTGATCGCCCCGCCCTCGCCCGGCCCGCTGCTCATCGGCCAGCCAAACCGAGCCATGCGGCGCTCCGTCGCGGGCAGCTGCCAGCGCGTCCGAGTTGGTGGAATCGGTAACCGGAGAAAAATGCACCTTGCCCGCGAAGATCGTGTCCGTGAGCGAGGCCTCGAGCGCCGCAAGATCGAACATGGCCCGCCCTACTCCGCTTCGATGCGCATCGAAATATCCGCTGCTCTGGCCGAGTGAGTAAGCGCGCCCACGCTGATAAAGTCCACGCCCGTCTCCGCATACGCGCGGATGTTCTCCAGCACAATGCCGCCCGACGCTTCCGTAGGAATCCAGCGCGACTCCGGGCTCTGCGCTTGCTGGTCGCCTGGCGCCACCGCTTTAATGCGCTCCACACACCGCCTTACTTCAGCGGGCGTCATGTTGTCCAGCAAAATGGCCTCCGCGCCGAATGCCAGCGCTTCATCAAGCTCCCGCCGGTTGCGCACTTCCACCTGGATGCGCTGTCCCTTGTGGCGCTTCTCCAGTGCGCGCGCAAGCACCGCGGGCATGCCGCCGCCCAGCGTGATGTGATTATTCTTGATCAGGATTCCAGAGGCCAGGTCGATGCGGTGATTGGTTCCCCCGCCACAAAGCACAGCATATTTTTCGAGTGCCCTCATGCCCGGAACGGTCTTGCGCGTATCCAGCACCCGTGCATGAGTCCCCTGAACGGCGTCCACATATTTGCGCGTCAGTGTGGCAATGCCGCTCAGGTGTTGCATCAGGTTCAGGATCACGCGCTCGCAACTCAGCAGCACCCGCGCATTGTGCCGGATCACCGCCAGCACCTGGCCATCGCGCACCCGCACGCCGTCAAAGATCTCCGGATGGCTGACCACCTCAAACCGCGTGTGCGCCTGCGCGCGCGGGTCGAGCCGCGCAAAAATCTCAAGAAAGCGCGGCACCGCGCCCACCCCCGCCACCACCAGCTCCTGTCGCGCCACAATGGAGGCCGCGGCGCGCAAGTCGGGGTCGATGGTCAGGTTGGTGGTAGCGTCGCTGGCGGCCTTGTCTTCCACCAGCGCCTGCTCCAGCAATGCGTCAATGCGGCTGCTTTTCCAATCCATAGGGTAGTAGTCAGTGAACAGTGGTTAGTAGTCAGTGAACGAGTGAAGCAGTGAAACAGTGAACAACCAAATCATTGATTAGGTGAACCGGTAAATAAGCGAGCCGGCGAATTCGATGTTAGCCTCATTTCCTGATTCGTTGTGACCCGATTCAAAAGTCTAGAGCATGTTACAAAAAGCCGCTTTGTATCAGGGCACGACTTCAGTCGCGCCGAAAAGAGCAAGAAAAGCGAGGGGTTTTAACCCCTGAAGGATGGCAACACAGATACGCCAGCCATTTTTTGAAACACGCTCTGTCATCCTGAACAACCAAAAGCTCTGTCATCCTGGGCGAAGCGCAGCGGAGTCGAAGGATCCGCGGCCGCCTTTCGTCCCACCTTCTCATTCCGTCAGTAGCGTATCTAGTAAGCGGGTGCCCCCGGTCTCGTCTTTGAGACCGGGGATACTTTTCATTCAGGTGGCAGCGCTTCCAGCGCCCCTTTTGCCCTTTCCAACAGAAGCCGCGTTTCGGCTTCCTGCTTCTTCAGACCCTCGACTACGTGCGCCGGGGCCTTGGCCAAAAAACCCTCATTTCCCAATTGCCGCTCAGCTGAAGCTAAACCTTTTTCATACTTCGCGATGTCCTTTGTCAATCGCTCGCGCTCCGCCGCGACGTTGATGGCGCGTTCGTAGACTACTTTCCCTGAGTAGTAGCTTAGGAAGCGAAAAACATCAGGTCCCTCAAGGTCGCATTCTGAGTAATCGATGGTCGAAATGCGCGCTAGTTTGCTGATTACATCAACATTCCCCGAAAAGGCGTCCCTCGCAATCTGAATGGCATGAACAATGATGGGCGCCGACTCTCTCTCTGGAACTCCATTCTCTTTTCGCTTACTCAGAACATCACTTATGAGATCCCAGGAGTATTTCATGCGGACCATTACGCCGTCGTTATACGCACCCCCCACCACTTGGTCGTAATGCTCCGCGGATACTATTGGATAACTCGCAAGGGCAATTGATTTAACGGGCGGACTGCCATCGTAAACTGCGTGCCAAAGCTCCTCAGTGATGAAGGGCATAAAGGGCGAGAGCAGACGCAGCGTCGCTTCAAATACTTGCACCAGATTCGTTAGGGTAGCCTTGGTTTTGGCGCGGTCTGCGATTTCAGAAAAGTCCAACCGAACCTTAGCGAATTCAAGAGTCTTGTCGCAGAAAACGCCCCAGAAGAATTGGTAGAGAGCGTTGGCCGCATCGTCGTAACGGTAGTTGGCTAGCGCCTCGTTTATTCTCCGTGCAGTTTCGTGAAACTCTGCCCAAACCCAGCGGGCTAGCTCTGGATCGTCTTTTCCGACCACCGGTATGGTGCCGAGCTCAGCCGGATCGACCGTAATTCCGATCTCCGCAGCGCGATCGACATTCTGAAACAGGAACCGCGCCGCATTCCAAATCTTGTTAGCGAACGCCCGGTAACCCTCCGTCCTGGCCACGTTGAAAGCAATATCCGTTCCCGGCGATGCCATGCTGGCCAGTGTAAAGCGCACCGCATCGGTCCCGTACTGCTTCACAATCTCGATAGGGTCGATGACGTTGCCCTTGGTCTTGGACATTTTTTCGCGGTTCGCATCGCGCACCAGCGCATGAATGTAAACCTCGCGGAACGGTACCGACTCCGCAAGCGAGCGCTGGCTCCCATCGGGCATCGGAATCTCGCCCGCAAACCAGCAGCCCAGCATAATCATGCGGGCCACCCAGAAAAAGAGAATGTCAAATCCTGTCACCAGCAAACTCGTCGGGTAGAACGCGTCAAAATCCGCGCGATTCTCCGCAGTAATGTTGGGCCAGCCAAACACTGAAACCGGCAACAGCCCGGACGAAAACCACGTGTCCAGCACGTCCGTCTCTTGCGTAATCTCCACAGAGCCGCAGTGGGCGCAGGCGGTGGGGTCGATGCGCGCGACGGTGATCTTGCGGCAGGCCGCGCAATGCCACGCGGGGATGCGATGACCCCACCAGAGCTGGCGGCTGATGCACCAGTCGTGGATATTCTCCATCCAGTTGAGATAAGTCCTCTCGTATTGCTCCGGCGTAAAGCGAATCGCCTTCTTGCCGTCCGCGCCCGGCTTCACGGCGGCAACAGCCTTTTCCGCCAGCGGCTGAATCTTGATGAACCATTGCGTGGAAAGCCGCGGCTCAACCACCGTCTTGCAGCGGTCGCAATGGCCCACATTGCTGATGTGGTCCTTGATGCCCGCCAGCAGACCCTGCTCTTCGAGATCGGCGACGATCCGCTTTCGCGCGACATAGCGATCCAGCCCCGCGTAAGCGCCGCCTTCCGCATTGATGTGAGCCTGGTCGTCCATCACGTTGATCGACGGCAGATGGTGCCGCTCGCCCAGCGCAAAGTCGTTGGGATCATGAGCAGGAGTCGCCTTCACCGCGCCGGTGCCGAACTCGCGGCTCACCCACTCATCCAGCACGACAGGAATCTCCCGGCCCACCAACGGCAGGCGCAGCTTTTTGCCGTGCAGATGCAGATAGCGCTCGTCTTCAGGATGAACAGCCACGGCCACGTCGCCGAGCATAGTCTCGGGCCGCGTCGTCGCTACGGTCAAAAACTCGCCGGTATCCGAGCCGTCGGCAGCTAAGACCGGGTACCGAATCTCCCACAGATGTCCCTTCTGCTCCTGGTGCACGACCTCAAGATCACTGATCGCGGTTTGGCAGCGCGGGCACCAGTTCACAATGTATGCGCCGCGATAAATGAGCCCCTGCTCGTGCAGCCGGACAAAAGCCTCTCTCACCGCAACCGACAGCTGCTCGTCCATGGTGAAGTACTCGCGCTGCCAATCCACCGATGCGCCCAGCCGCTTCATCTGGTCTAGAATCGCCCCGCCGTAGTGGCGCTTCCACTCCCACACGCGCTCGGTGAAGGCCTCGCGGCCGAGTACCTGCCGCGAAGTCCCCTCGGCGGTAAGCTGCCGCTCCACCATCATCTGCGTGGCAATGCCTGCGTGATCCGTGCCCGGCAGCCACAGCGCGCGGCGTCCGCTCATGCGCCGCCAGCGGGTCAGGATGTCCATCTCCGTCTGGTTGAGCATGTGCCCCATGTGCAGGCGGCCAGTTACATTCGGCGGCGGTAGCAAAATGGTAAACGCCTCGTGCTCCGAAGCGTCGTCGTCGGTCGGCGTCGGTTGCGCAAACATTTTTTCGCGCACCCAGTACTCCGCCCAATGGTCTTCAATGGCTGTAGGGTCGTAGGCTTTGGGCAGGTCGTGGGGCATGAGGGTTCTTGATCGAGCCCCCGGGAGATATGCTCCTTGCCCTCCAGCAGAAGGGGCTTCGAGCTAGGGGGACCATCCCTCACTTTAGCAGATAGGGGTCAGGGAGCTGTCAGGCGCATTCCTGGGATCGACGCCGCAATGCGGCCGCCGTTCACAGCCCAATAGCCGGCCTGGGATATTCTCGACAGGATGGGCTGCGCCGAGCCAAGCCGCGGCCAAGGAGCGAGGATGAGGGCAAGCACCTGGATATTCCGTGCGGTTGCGGGATTCTGCATCGTGACGCTTGGGCCATGGTCGACGGGCCGCGGAGTTGCGCAGAACCAGCCGGCCCGCACCCCGAGAAGTGAAAAGCCGCGCCCGCAGGAAACCGCGCCGGGCCAGGAAACAGTTCCCGTCCTCATGCTGAGCGACATTCATTTCGATCCGTTCTTCGATCCCGCCAAAGTCCCAGCGCTGGCCTCATCTCCAATCAGCGACTGGAAATCGATCCTTGCGTCTGCCCCCTCGCCAGATCGAGCGGCCCGCCTCGCCGCGCTCAAGGGCATGTGCGCCACCCGCGGAGAAGACACGTCCTACGCGCTTCTGGATTCAAGCCTGCGCGCCATGCAGGCTCATGCAGCCGGGGCAAAATTCGTCACCGTGAGCGGCGACCTGATGGCTCACCAATTCGATTGCAAATTTAACACCCTGTTTCCCCATGCCGCGCCCGGCGAGTATCGAGCGTTTGCCGAAAAGACGATGGCCTTTATGCAGCAGGAACTGAGCAACTCGTTTCCCGGCGTGACCGCGTACACCGCCCTGGGGAATAACGACTCAGACTGTGGCGACTACACGCTCGATGCTCACAGTGAATTCCTGTCCGCGGTGGGCGAGAACGTCACCAGGGGCTTCGCTGAAGCGGAGCGCACAGCAGCACAGTCCACATTTGCGGCCGGGGGCTACTACAGCGTTCGTCTACCCGCTCCCATGAAGAACGCCCGGCTCATTGTGCTCGACGATCTTTTCATGGCCGCCCCCTATGCCACCTGCGGCGGAAAGAAAGATGCAACGGAGGCGGCGGAGCAGCTTACGTGGCTTCGGCAGCAGCTGTCCGCCGCGCGGCTCAACAAGGAGAAGGTCTGGGTGATGAGCCACATTCCTCCCGGCGTGGATTTGATGGCAAGCGTAAAAAGAATGGGCGATGTTTGCGGCGTAAAGGGGCCGGCGATGTATCTCGGCTCGCAAAAAATCGCCGACACGATGGTCGAGTTCAGCGATGTGGTTCAGCTGGGCATCTTTGCCCACACGCACATGGACGAGTGGCGAATTCTGAAGATTGATGATGCGGCAGCCGTCGCGGGCAGCAAGAACGCTGTAGCCGTGAAGACCGTGTCGTCCATTTCGCCTATTAATGGAAATCTGCCGTCGTTTACGGTGGCGCAGGTGGCCCCATCGACCGCTGAACTGGTGGACTACCGCGTCTTTACGGCGTCCAATCAAACCGGCGTGGATGCCACGTGGAAGGAGGAGTACGACTTCGGCCGAACCTATGGAGCGCCGGCATTCAACGCATCCGCGGTCGCCAGGCTAATAAACAAATTCGAGGCCGATGCCGGAGTCACATCGCCGGCCAGCCGCGCCTACATCCAGAACTTCTCCGCCGGCAAAAATTCGACGCTGCTCAGTTTGGTTTGGCCGGAGTACGTGTGCAACATGCAGCACGATTCGGCCGAGGGATTCAAAGGATGCGTGTGCGCCGCTGCGCGGTGAGGCGCGGCAGTGTCCATCACTTTATTGCTTGCGCCGATGCCCTGCGGTTCTCATATCGCGCACAGAGTAGCCCATGGGAAGATCGAACAGCTGAGCATCCGGCTCGGCGAGGGAGAGATTGCTGAGCCGGATCACCTGCTTGCCCTCCCGCGGATCAATGCGCGTGACCGCCAGATTCGTCTGCAACTGCTCTGAATACCAGAATTCGCGCGTGGAAACCATTGCCTGCTCATTGCCCAGCACGCCAGGACTGATGGTCGTAGTCTCCCGCGTGCCGGTCACATAGAGGCCTTCCATGGTATCTGAGCCGAGGCTCTCGCGGGTCAGGGTACGCGTGCCATCTGAGTTCGGTCCGGCGGCTCTGGTCTCGAAAAACGTCATCGGGAAATAATCTGTAAGCACGCACTCCATGGTTCTAACCGAGCAAAGCGCCTGCGAAAGGGTCCGAGGATCGTAGATGTGGACTTCATTGAGCGGAGATTTGCGGTCGGAGTTTGCGGGCACAAACGAGTGGCGCTCGCGGTAGATCCGTCCGCGACTATCCCGGGCCAAATTGGCCTCCAGGCGAGTGGTCATGGTGCTTCCGTCAGCCAGTGTTCGCGTCCACTCAGTGGTGGTTTTCGCCGAAAACGGCTTTCCCGGAATGGCAAGCAGCTCCACTCCAGAAACATGGGTCGAAGTCCCGCCATCCGGCCCGCGCTCGGCCTCCTGAGCCGCAACAGCGCCCAAAATCAGTGCGAATCCAGCCATCAAGGCAAAGGCCCGTCGCCTCATAAAATCACCCGATCATCGATGGCAAAATTCTAGCACCAAATCGTCAGCCCATAATGAAAAGGCCGCGCCCGCAGGGGCACGGCCTTCTTTCAAACAAACCAACGCTCAAACTAGAAAGGGTTCAGCTTGCTCAGTCCCTTCTTCTTTTTCTTCTTGCTCGATGACTCGTCGCTCAAATCCGCCTTGGGCTTCTTCTTCTTGGGGTCGGTTGCAGACGCGGGGGGAACCGAGCCCTGCTTCACGTCGTTCACCTGGTCGGGAGCCTCGCCCGGCTTTTCAGCAGCGGGAACAACCGTCTTATCGGGGCCAACAGCCTTCAGTACCGGGCTGCCGCCGTCGGCCGGCGTGGCGGCTGGCGCTTCCGCCGGAGCGGAGGGTGCACTCACAATCTCTACGCCCACGCCGGTTCCGCTTCCAGGCGAGGAGAGCTGCAACGGCGCGGAATTTGGCTGGTCGCTGCGCGGTGGCTCATTAGGTGCAGTCGGCGTCACCGCGCCAACCGGCTTTGCGGGCCTGCCGGCGTTGTACGCGGCCGCATAGATCGCCATGTCGTCTTTGGCCACCTGCGGCGCCAAGGTGCGCTTGGGGTCAGTCAATGTGGGCTCGCCCACATGCACCGCCTCAACCACCGTGGGTCCGCGCTTGATCACTCCAAGAGTTTTATCGGTAAAGTGCAACGCCTGGCGGCTGCGTTCTTCTGCGTCGCTCTCGGCAACCGCTTCCTGGGTGGGCTCGGGAACGGGCCGGTTCATGGCCACAAGCCGGTCGCGCGCATCTTCAACGTGGGGAGCCATGGGATAGCGAGTGATCACTTTGCCATAGGCAGTAGCGGCGCGGTCAAGGTAAACCGCACGCATGCGCTCTCTGATGGCGCCCGGAATCCGAGTCTGCAGCTGAAGCGCATGGGCCTGGCCGGCGTACGCATCCCCAATGGCCAGCAGCGCCAAATCGCTCTTGGAGTAAAGCGGATACGTGTCCACCACGGTCTCAAGCCGGGCAATCGCGCCTACATAGTTCTCGCGGCCTTCGTAGTAAAGCCCCACCTGGGTCTCGCGTTCGCCCAGCACCTCCTGAACCTCGCGCAGCTTCTGCTTGGCCCGCGGAACCAGAGTCGAGTCGGGGAACGAATTGATCATGTTCCGGTACTCAATTTCGGCCTGCTCTGCGTTCTTGAAGTCCCGGTCCGGCTTCTCCATCTGGTCGTAGTAAATGTCGGCCACCTTCATCTGCGCCTCGGCTGCCTCAGGGGCATTCGGAAAGAAGGTGATGAAGTCCTTGTACTCCGCCTCGGCCTGGGTCATGGCCGCCGCTCCGCCCTCCTTAAACCAGCTGTCGCCCACGGCCAGCTTGGCCCTCATGCGGTATTCAGAGTCAGGGTAAGTGTTGAGCATGGTCTGCAGGTCAAGCCGGCACACGTCAAAGCGGCCCTTCTTCATGGCCAGCATGGCCTTGTCAAACAGCTCCTTGTCAGGCTGCTTTGAGTTCACGCCGGCCAAAGGATTGGTGCTCAAATCCTGGTTCTTCTTCTTCTTGGGCTTCTTTTCCCTGGCCTCGACCGAAGCCGCGCCCAGAACGAGAAATGCCAGCACCAGCACGGCAATCTTCTTTGACAACCGGTTCATAAACCCTCATTGTGGCAGAACTCGCGGGCAATCTGCCGTTTCCCTTCACACTCTTTGAATCTTACTATTTTTACCCGGCTACTCGCCCGCGGCCTTGCGGGCTGCCGCCAGCAGTTCGCGCGCGTCGCGCTCCGCATTCCCGCCGCCAAACACGGCAAAACCGGCTACCAGCAGGTCCGCACCTGCTTGGACTACCTGAGCCACCGTGTCGTGAGCCACGCCACCGTCCACCTCGATTCTAAACTCCAGCCCCAGTTCCTTGCGCAACTCAGCCAGCCACCGGATCTTATTCAGCGTAAAAGGAATAAACTTCTGCCCGCCAAACCCCGGGTTCACGCTCATAATCAGCACATGATGCACCATGGGCAATAGATCAACAATCAGGTCCGGTCGCGTCGCCGGGTTCAGCACCACCCCTGGCTTCATCCCGTGGTGGGCAATCAGCTCCAGTGAGCGGTGCAGGTGCACGCACGCCTCGAAGTGCACGCTCACCCAATCGGCCCCCGCATCCGCAAACGCGGGAATAAACTCGTTGGCGTTCTCAA
This sequence comes from Occallatibacter sp., assembly GCA_050013735.1. Lineage (GTDB taxonomy): Bacteria > Acidobacteriota > Terriglobia > Terriglobales > Acidobacteriaceae > Telmatobacter. Next base: position 31,808 of record JBEKEQ010000009.1, on the reverse strand, counting down.
TCATTAAATGGCAGTCGAGAGGCAGGCTCGTGGCCTTGCGCAGGCTCTTCACCACCGGAGGCCCAATGGTGATGTTGGGCACAAAATGCCCATCCATAATGTCCACGTGGATCACCGTGCCGCCGCCGCGCTCAGCCGCGGCAACCTCATCCGCCAGGTGCGCAAAGTCCGCCGATAATATTGAAGGCAGAAGTTCAATCATAGTCGAGGGTGCCACTGGTCCCTCGCACTTTGGGACCGGAGATGAAAGTACGATTTTTTGGACGCACAAGCTCAATCATTCTGAAGCCGTCAACCGCCCAGCCGCGGGTTTTGCCTGCCGGCCCAGTGTATCAGCGGCACTGCCCTTGAGTTTGCGCAGCGCGGATGGCCGGAGCCAGTCAGCGCCGCACCAGCCAGACAACCCCAACCGCAACCAGCACCGCCGCAATAATCCAGGCGCGAGCCGAACCCAAACGTTCCATCCATTGGCTATTCACTGCAGCACCTCAATTGCGTTTATAGCGCAAATCCCTCGGAAACCACCACCCTCTGTCGGTAACTATTTCCAATCCAGACGAGGGTGCCACCGATCCGGCCCCCGGGGCCAGATCTTCGTCTCTGGGGTGGAGAGCCCTCGTACTTTGGGACCGGTGATGACAGTCCGGCATGAGGAATGACACCAGGGCCTCCACCGGCCACTATTCGTGCCCAATAGGCTGCCAAACCTCCACGCGGTTTCCCGCCGGATCGGTAATCCAGCCAAACTTCCCAAAGTCATAGCTTTCGCGTTTCTCGTCGACCGTGACGCCTTCGGCAATCAAACGGTCCAGCAATCCATCCAGGTCGTCCACCTGCAGATTGATCATAGCCTTCTGCGCTGCGGGAAAGTAGTCATTGTCCTGCTTGAAAAGGGCAAAGACCACATGAGCGTGTTGCGTGGGGGCAGGGAACGAGAAAGATCCGCCCGCATTCACCAGCCCAAGGTGCTTCTCGTACCACTGATACAACGCCTTCGGATCATCCGTCCGCAGAAAGATCCCGCCAAATCCAGTCACCGATGCCATGCTGCCTCCTGGGAGAAATGTCTGCCGGAGCTTACGCCCGCAGAATCACAGTGTACAAGTTAGTCATCCACACCCCGCCGACCCGCGCCCGATAAAGCCTGCGTTGCGTGAACGAATTCCAACCCAACCCCGCGCCCCATCCGTTCCGCAGCTTCTTCGCGGAATGGGTGGGAAACCACCATCCTCTTTCGGTAATTATTTCCAACCCAGCCGAGGGTGCCACCGGTCCCTCGCACTTGGGGACCGGTGATGACAGAGATCCCGCCAACCCGCCAACCCCGCGAAGCGGGCGCCAACTCGTTTTTGTCATGACTGCGGTAGCGGCGGCGCAAACCCCATGCTCTTGCGCCTCAACACCGCAGCCGAGATGAGAGTAATGACAAGCCCCACGGGCAGCGGCTCAATAAAGGTGTAGGCCATGTTGACCAGCGGATTCTGGTAGGCCTTCTGAGTGCTCTCGATGGCAGTCACCCGCGCGGCCGTCGTGGCCGCGTCAAGTCCCGCGGACTGCACCTTGTGAACCTCCGCGGCAAAGTAGCTGTCCATGAAGTGGGGTATGAAGTTGAAGTAAAGCACCTCCCACGTGGCTACGTAGCACACGGTGGTGATCAGGGTAATCAGGATGCCGCAGGCAAAGCCGCGCCCAAATGAGATTTGCCCGCCCAGTGTGTTATCGCGGTAGCTGCGAATGCCAAAGTAGACCAGCAAAAACGACGCCACCATCATGGTGTAGCCGAGCAGCATGCTGTTGTGGCCTGAGCCAATCTTGTTGGCCAGCAAAAGCGACCCGTCCATAAGGACGGAGATGATCACACCGCCGATCAGGCCGAAGGTGAGAACGGTTTTCTTCATGGCTGTCTCCTGTTTTGAGTAAGGACCAACTAACGATGAAGTCACAATGCGGGGTCAATGCGCCGGATGTCGTCATCCTTTCGAATGATTTTCGCCGAAACCACGCAAAAATCGTCCTCTCGTCCTGTCCACACCACGAACGAGGTTGCCCCCGGTCCCTTCGCCTGTCCAAAACCACAAACGAGGGCGCCACCGGTCCCTCGCACTTGGGGACCGGTGACGACAACCGATTCCCTTACGGCCACCGGTCTCTCGCACTTGGGGACCGGTGACGACAACCGACTCCCTCACGGCAGCAGCCCCAGCTCTTTCCCCCGCTGCACCGCCTGGGTTCGCCTCGCCGCTCCGAGCTTGTCGAAGGCCCGTGCGCAGTGTGTCTTCACGGTATTCTCTGAAACAAAAAGCTGCGTAGCAATCTCGCGATTGCTCAAGCCGCGCGCCACCAGGCCCAGGATTTCGAGCTCCCGCGCCGTGATGCCCAGGGTCTGCTGCTGGGCCGTATTCAGCGCGAAGGGCGCAGAGGCCTCCGCCGGAACGCGGACCTCCTTCACCACCACCGTTTCCCTCACGGTCTCGCGCCTGCGCGTGATCCTCAGCCCCAGCCAGATGCCGAAGGCCGAAAAGAGAATGGCGACCAGCCCGCTATAAAGCTCCACGGAGTGCTCAATCACCACAAATCGGTATTCAGTGTATTGGAGAATGGCGATCAGGAGGCCGCCGACAATGCCGAAGATGAGGACGTGGCGCTTCATGATGCGGTTGTGATGAAGTATATCCCCGCTTTTTTCCGTGCCCGATGAATGAGGCCCGAATTCGCGCGCCAAAAAGCGGCGGGCGCCCCCAGTCTCGGTGCCCTTTCCCAATCCAGATGAGGGTGCCACCGGTCCCTCGCATTTTGGGGACCGGTGATGACAGTACATGCGAGGAATGAAACTATGACGCGCGGCTGCCCCCGGCCGGCGAATCACTTTCCCTTCAGCCGCCGCAACAAGATCCGTCCCCGCGCCCGCATGGCCGGCGTCCCGCTCCGGCCGTGAATCCGCAGCAAATCCAGAACCACGGGCAGCAGCGAAGCGTCTTGCCGCGTCAGTTCGGCCAAACCCTGCATGGAGCAAGTCTTGACGATCGAGCTCTCATCTTCAAGGTAGCTTTGCAATACGTCGGCAGCCCGCCTGCACTCCGGAACGGTCAGCGCTAGCCGGGGCACAATCAGCGCCAGGTTCCAGCGAACCTTCTTGATCGCCGCCTCTGCCAAAAGGCCCAGCAGGGCAGCCTTCCACGATTCCAGAATCGCCGGCAGGTGGCACGACACGCGTTCCAGCGCGTCGGCGGCGCGGCTGGCCACACCGGGGTCCTCGTCCCACAGGCATTCGATCAGCGCGGATGCCTTCCTGGGCTTAGCAATCACAAGCACCGCAACTTCTCCGACCCGCCCCCGCGCCAGCGGTCTCCCCTCCGCGAGCATCGCGCAAATAGTTTCCAGCTTTGGCATCTGAGCTCTACCGCCGCTATTCTCCTACGAACCGCCGCTGCCCGTTAGCATCTTTGCCGCAACCCGCCCCGCCCCGCGCAGGATAGCCTTCACGGGCCAACGGCCATCTGCGTCAGGGAAGAAGATCTCCCCCGCTCGCCGCGCCTCCGGCCGGTAATACCACCGCTTGAGCAGCGCCAGATGCCCCTGCCGCACGGTTGCCGAAGGTGCACCGCCGCCTTCAGCCAACCCCTCCAGAACCCCTTCCAGCCTAGCCTCCAGCATTCCCCTACCGATCTTCCCAGCCCCCGGAACAAGCCCCGGGCCGCTTTCTGTTCCCTGTTCCCTAGTCCCTACGTCCCTAGTCCCTAAGTCCCTAGCCCCTAGTCCCTGCTCTTCCGGCACCGCCTCCACCGCCATTGGCTGCGCAAACAGTGACGTCGACCCCGACTGCTCGTTCTGAATCCTCATGCCCAGCGTAGAAAAACTCCCCGGCCCGCGCAGCCGGCCCTGCTCAAATATAAAAACGGCAATCTCGCCCGGCTCAGCAGAGGCTTGCAGAATCACGGCGCGAAGCTGGCTCAGCGGCCGCACCAGCTCCGGCGCCAGCGCGCGCACGGACTCGACCCGCTGCACCTGCGCATGGAGGGCCGCGGCGGCCTCGAACTCAAGATTGGCCGAAGCTTGGTCGCGCTCCGCCCGCAAAACCACCAGCCCGCTCTCTCCCCGCGTAGCCAGAAAGCTTTCCACGCCCGCGGCCTCTTCGGCGTAGCGCTCATCTGTGCAGCCCTTGTAGCAAGGCGCAAGGCACATCTTCATCTCGGAATACACGCAGCCGGGAAAACTAGGGTCGGGCGCCAGCTCAAACGTGCAGCGCCGCAGCAAAAACAACTTCAGCGCCTCGTCCGCGTAGCGTTCGGCAACCCCGCGCGACGGAAACGGCCCATACGCCCAATCAGCCTCGCGCTGGCTGGGACGATGGGTCACGGTGATCCGCGGATAGGGATTGCCCCCCAGGAAACGCACAAACGCCGGATGCCCCAAATGCATGCGCTCAAGGCACTTCGTGCCGTGGACCTTCTCGAGCAGCGCAAACTGAAACAGAAGCGACTCGAACTCCGACCCCGTCAGCCGCCATTCAATGCGCCGCACCCGGCCCGCAAGCTGCAACCGCCGCGGATGCTTGGCCGAGGGCTGCAGCAGCCGCTCAAGCCGCGCGCGAAAGGTTGGTGTGCGGCCAACGTACGGCTCCGCATGAGCATCAGCCCCGTAAAGCGCAAACACCGCCGAGCTCTGCGGCAGTTGCCCCAGCGCGGCTTTAGGATCAGCCGGATCGAAGGGGATTTGCTCCATTGCGCCTTGAATTGGGCGAGTCAAAGCCGGTCCTCACCGTACTGCTTTCGCGCCGCCGCTTCTGCAATTCGGTGCAAATCTTCAATCAAAGCTTTGCAGCGATCGCACACTTCAACATGCGGATGGAAGTCAACGTCCTCTTTAGCAGCGAGCAACTCGGGCAAGAGGGTCTGAAACTCTTCGCAGCTCATGGTTTTGGAAGGATGCGAATTCGTCATCTCTTTTACCTCCCATGAATCCGGCTCCGCTCAGCTCCCCGCAATGGTCATGCCGTCGATGCGCAGGGTGGGCGAGGCCACCGCGCCGCGAAACACCAGATCGTTGCCGACAGCTGCCACGTTCAGGAACATCTCGGCCAGGTTGCCGGCGATAGTCACCTGCTCCACAGCGTGGGTGAGGTGGCCGTTCTCAATCCACAACCCCGCCGCGCCGCGCGAATAGTCGCCGGTCACCAGGTTCACGCCCGGACCCATTAACCCGGTGACGTAAAGCCCCGCCGGAATCGCAGCCATAATGTCGTCCGGCGTCAGGGCGCCCGGCTCCAAATAAAGGTTCCCGCAGCCGATCCCAGGCGTGCCCGCCAATCCTCTTGACGCGTTGTGGGTGGACTTCATCCCCAGCTTGCGGGCGGAATAGGTATTGAGAATGTAAGTCTGAAGCACGCCATTCTCCACCAAAATCGTCCGCCGGGAGGGCAGCCCTTCCCCGTCAAAGGGCGAACTGCCGAACCCGCCGGCGCCACTGGGCAGCAGCATGGTGCTGTCATCGATAATGCGCAGACTGGGCGCCGCGATCTGCTTGCACAGCCGGCCGGCAAGGAACGACGCGCCCCGCCAGATGGCGTTGCCTGAAGCGGCCTCGAAGATGTGGCCGAGCAGCGAGTTTGCCGCCTCCGGCGCAAAAACGATAGGCACGCGCTGCGTAGGCACGCGCCGGGCGCCCAGCCGCCGCAGAGTGCGGCGCGCCGCCTCCTTGCCCACGGCCTCAGGAGACTCAAGATGCGCGAACGACCGCGCGCTCGACCACCAGCCAGCGCGTTGCCTCTGCCCGTGCTCGTCCATGGCCACCGGCGCGGCAGAAACGCCCGCATAGCTGGTGCGGTAACCGCCCACAAACCCGCGCGAGTTGGCCAGAACCTTGCGCCCGGTGGCGGCGTCAAAGCTGCCCCCGTCGGAGTTGGTCAGCCGCGGATCAACGGCCAGCGCAGCGGCCTCAGCTCGGCGCGCCCACTCAATTCTTTCCGTGCCGCTGAGCGAGTAGACGTCGTCGTAATAGAGGTGCAGATCGCCGCCAAGCGACCCGAAGTCGCCTGGCTCCGGCAGCCCAGCGCAAGGATCTTCCTCTGTGATTGCCATCAGCGCCATGGCGCCCTCCACAAGCTGGCGAATGCCCTCGGGAGTCAAATCGCTGGTCGAGGTTGAAGCCGAGCGCGCGCCGCGAAAGACCCGCAGCCCCAACCCCCGCGATCCCGACTCCTTCAGGGTTTCCACTTCCCCCATGCGCACGTTAACGCCAAACTCGTCGCCTTCGCGCGCCACCGATTCGGCATCGCTCGCGCCGGCCTTCAGCGCCAGTGCCACCACCTCGGCGGTCAGGGATTCGAGATCGACGACGGTTTCGCTGGGCAGGACTGCGGCTTCAGGCATGGGTTAACAGTAACAAAACCGGTCGAATTCCCGCGCCGCGGTCTTACTTCCCGTTGGGAAAATCGGCGCCCACCGTCACGCCTTCCCACGCCGCAATCTCTTCTTGCCATTGCGCCAGCTTGTCGCGGAAACGCGCCAGCGCAATCTTGCCAAGAATCAGGTGCATCGGCGGATGGGCCGAGTCGGCCACGGCAATCATCGCTTCCGCGGCTTTTTGCGGATCGCCGGGCTGCTTGCCGGCCTGTGTGCGCAAATAGTCGCGAGCTTTCCCGGCTGTCTCCGCATACTCCGGCAGCTCTTTCGCCGCCAATATACCTGAGCGGCCCAAAAAGTCTGTGCGGAACGGCCCCGGTTCAATCACCGTCACATGCACGCCCAGCGGTTTCATCTCGGCTGCCAGCGCCTCGCTAAAGCCCTCCACGGCAAACTTCGTCACGTTATAGAACCCCCGCCCCGCGCCCCCGATCAGGCCGCCGATCGATGAAAAATTAAAAATATGTCCGCTGTGGCGCTCGCGAAAATGGGGCAAAAAGGCGCGCGTTGTTCGGATCAGGCCATAAATGTTGGTTTGAAACATGGGCTCGAACTCGTCTTCTAAAACCTCTTCAATCGCTCCGTTCACGCCATAGCCGGCATTATTCACCAGCACATCTACGTGGCCAAAAGCGGCAATCGCCTGCTTCGCGACCGATTCAATCTGTTCCGGCTTGGTCACGTCCAACGTAAACGCGCGGGCGTGGCCCGGATATTCGGCGGTCAGCTCTTTAAGTGTGGTAGCGTCGCGTGCCGTGGCGATCACGCGATCGCCGCGCCGCAACAACTCCTTCGCCAGCAGCGACCCAAATCCTGTTGAACTTCCAGTAATAAACCACACGCGCTGCGACGCTGATTCAGTCATAAGATTCTCTCCTTCTTGTCTTCCCGCCCCGTTCCATTCCGGCGACTAAACAATAGACGCTAAATTGCCGCGCACCGACGCAAGGCGGGACACGCGAGCGAATTGCAGCGAAGGTTATGCGGCTTGATGGGCAGTTCTTACCTTCCCGTCCCCCCCACCGTCATCTTGTCCAGCTTCACCGTCGGCATGCCCACCCCCACCGGCACGCTCTGCCCATCCTTGCCGCAGGTGCCCACGCCCTCATCCAGCTTCAAATCGTGGCCCACCATAGACACATATTTCAGCGCCTCAGGCCCGTTGCCGATGAGCGTCGCGTCGCGGACCGGCGCGGTAATTTTACCGTCTTCGATGAGATAAGCCTCAGACGTGGAAAAGACGAACTTCCCGGTGGTGATGTCCACCGATCCTCCGCCAAAGTTCACCGCGTAAAGCCCGTGCTTCACGCTGCGCAAAATGTCTTCCGGTTCGTCGTCGCCGGCCAGCATATAGGTGTTGGTCATCCGCGGCATGGGGATGGATTGGTAACTCTCGCGCCGGCCCGATCCGGTATTTGTTGCTCCCATCAGCCGCGCGGAGAGTTTGTCCGTAAGGTAGCCGCGCAGAATGCCGTTTTCAATCAGCACCGTTTCCTGAGTAGGTGAGCCTTCGTCGTCCACGTTGAGCGAGCCGCGTCTTCCCGCCATGGTCCCGTTGTCGACCACAGTCACCTTGGAGCTGGCCACCGGTCGCCCGATAAGCCCGGAGTAAGCCGAAGTCTTTCTGCGGTTGTAGTCCGCTTCAAGCCCGTGGCCCACGGCCTCGTGCAGCAAAACGCCGGGCCATCCCGGTCCCAGAACCACCTCCATCTCGCCGGCGGGTGCAGCCACGGCGCTGAGCTGCAAAATGGCTCCCCGGGCGGCTTCGCGGGCCAATGCTTCAGGGCTTTTCGAGCCGGTGAACTGCTCCACCCCGGCGCGTCCGCCAGCGCCTGACACGCCCCTCGCCGTCAGCTCACCCTGTTTGGCAATGGCCACAGCGTTAAGCCGGCAAAGGGGCTGGGTATCGCTGGCGAAGGCTCCGTCGCTGGCGGCAATCAGGATGCGGCGCAGCTCTTCGTGATAGCTGGCGTTTACATGGACAATGCGCGCATCAAACGCGCGAGCGGCGCGGTCAGCGCGCAGGAGCAATTCAAGCCGCGCGGCAAGCCCGGAGTTTGAGTTAGGCTCAAATCCGCCGAGAGGAACCGGGTAGAGATTGGCGATCGGCCCCTCGGTAAATCCCTGCACAATCTGCTTGGCCGGCCCGGAAGCGATCAGTGCGGCAGTGCGCGCGGCGTGAAGCAGCCGGTCGGGGCTCAAATTGTCTGTATAGGCGTAGCCGGTGCGCTCGCCAGAGAGCACGCGAATCCCGCATCCTGCGCTGGTTCCCTGGCTCGCGGACTTCACGATCTGCTCGTCAACCCCCAGCGCGGTTGCAGTAACGGACTCGAAATAAAGGTCGGCATAGTCGCCGCCGGCAGAGAGAGCTTCGCCCAGGCAGCGCTCCAAAAGTCGCTCGGTAATGCCGAATTTCTCAAAGAAATAGCGCTTGTGCCCGGCTTGAGGGGAAGAAAGCAAATGGCTCATCGTAGCTCTAGTTTACGCTGATCGGCAGTGCAGCGGGCTTCAATAGCCGCTGCAATTCGGCAGGCTCATTTCCTCTGTTGACGCGGAGGGTTCCGCGCCCTTCCCTCCGGCAGGCTGTCGTGCTAAATTTCCATCATGAAAAAGATTCTTGCAGCAGCGTTGCTCTTGATGGTGTTTGCCAGCCCGGTGTTTGCCGCCGGAGTGCACCATCACCACCATCACCATCACCACCATCACCACGCCTAGAACGGATCCCGGCCCCAAGGCAGCTTCAACGCCGGGGGCCGGAGCACTTTTTTAGCACGGCTCAATCCCGGCAAGAGAGCGTGATGAGGTTCGTACCATGACAGACCAGCAGGACCTCCGCTATCCCGTCGGGCGCTTCAATCCCCCGGCCGCCGGCGTGCCCGGCATTCGCGCAGCGCACATTGAAACGCTGCGCCAGCTGCCTCAGCGCCTGCGCGCGGCTACTGCCGGCCTGACCGATGCGCAACTCGACACGCCCTACCGCGATGGCGGTTGGACCGTGCGCCAGGTGGCGCACCACGTGGCCGACAGCCACTCCATGTCCTATATCCGCTGGAAGCTGGCGCTCACCGAAGATTGGCCTACCATCAAGCCTTACGACGAAGCCGCCTGGGCCAAACTGGCCGATAGCCATCGCCCCATCGAAGGCTCCCTGACCATGATTGAGGCGCTCCACGAACGCTGGGTCGCCCTCATCGAGTCGCTCAGCGACGAAGATTTCCAGAAAGGCTACAACCACCCTGAAATGGGCCGCCAGACCCTGGCCACATCGCTTGCGCTCTACGCCTGGCACTCGCGCCATCACACGGCGCACATTGCCAACCTGCGCGCGCGGCAGGGCTGGTAGGCGCCGGCAATGACCGCCGGCGAAGCTGCTGCGTCCCCGGCAAAACTGACACAAACCATAGAGGAGTATCTGGCAGACCATCCGGCGGCAGCGTTGCTTGAGGAGGGCCATGTGCTCTTCGACATGCGCACCGCTCACTACGCCGTGACCGAGCAGCACGGCCGCTGCCTTCTGCAAATGTGGAGCGAGGAGCGCAACCTAATGCGTACCGTGGTGGATGCGCAGCAGCGTGCCCAGTGCCTCCGGCTCACCACCCGCCGCATGGGCGCAGCCAGGCCGCAGTCCCTCGAGCTGGTGCCCACCAGCGACCGCCGTACGCCCACAGCGCGCGATGCTGCGCGGCGAAATTATCAAAAACTCCTTGAGCGCGCGCTACATCGAGCTTTTGTCGGCTCAAAGGTAGACGGATTGCGATCAGCAATGGACCTGGAGCACAGCTTTGGGCCTTCCTACGTGCGCGGCCGCCTCCTCCGCGGCGCATCCGCAGACGCAATCATCGGTGTGGGCCACGCGGAATCGTCCGCCATGGTAGATGGCGTGTTGACGCTGGGCATTCTGTGGCTCGATCATTGCCGGCAACACACCGATGGGCGGCGGCACTTCGGCGGGCTCAAGGTGGTTGTGCCCGCCGGAGCGTGGCGCACCACGGCCGAGCGCATGGCCTGGCTCAACCACGCGGCCGCCGATTTTCAACTCTTCACTCTCGACGAGCGCAGCGAAGAGCTCGCGCCGGTGGACTTTCGCGATACCGGGAACCTCGAGTCGCGGCTGGTGCATGCCATTTCTTCCGATGCGGCCATCGAGCGCTGCCAGGCGGGGATCGACCGGCTGTTGAAGCTCATTCCGGCGGATGCGCGACAGCGGGTTGAGCTGCGGGCCGGCTCTGCCAGCCAGGTTGGGCTACTGCTGCATGGCCTGGAGTTTGCGCGCGTGCGGCACGGGTTCGCGACGAACTCCTTTGCCAGCGAAGACGAGATCACATTTGGCGCCGGCGCCAATGAGACCCCACTCACGGCTGAGAATGAAGCGCTCTGCCGCGATCTGTGCGGGCGCTTGTTCCTGAGCCGGCACGCGGATGGCGCGCACACCGATCCGCTTTTTCGCATGCAGCCGGAGCGTTGGCTTGAGGCGCGGCTTCGGGCCGGCATTGCGGAACTGCTGCCGGGGCTGCGCGGCGATCTGATGTACACGCAGGTGCCGGCGATTTCGGTGGGCGACCGCGGCATGCTCGATTTGGTCACCCTCGACCGCAGCGGCCGCCTGGCGGTCATTGAGCTCAAGGCAGACGAGGATCTGCACCTGCCGCTCCAGGCGCTGGACTATTGGATTCGCGTGCGCGCGCTCAACCACGACCGGCATCCGGGCGCTGGTGGCGGGCGGCCGGTTTCGGCCTTCGAGCGGCAGGGATACTTTGCCGGGGCCGAAGTTTCACCCCTGGCGCCGCGTTTGCTCCTGGCCGGCCCGGCATTGCGGATTCATCCCGCCAACGAGCCGGTGCTGCACTATCTTTCATCGCAGGTGGAGTGGGAGCTGATTGCTCTTACTGAGCACTGGCGGCGGGAGCTGAAGATGGTCTTCCGCAAGCGGAGCGGGGATGCACGGGGATAAGCAGTGCGAAAAACGACGCAAGCTGTGTGCTCTTCACAGATTCCTCGGCGGCTGGGCAATCAAAATGGAGATTCCTATTGAAACGACCTCGGCCGCATTGGAGAATAGTCATTAAGGAGAACCTGTCAAAGGGCATGCGGATGGCTGCGACCAAGCGGGTCACTGACTCGTTGTCGTTGGGGCGGGGGTTTGTCGCCTTCTTGTCGGCAACGGGAATTCTGGCGGTCATGGCCGGTTGCGGGGGCGCAGGCTCCTCTCAGCCGCCTCCAACAATCATCTCTATTTCGGTGAGTTGTTCCCCGGCAGCCATACAAACCACCCAAACCTCCAATTGCACGGCAACAGTTCAGGGAACCGGGGCGTACAGCCCGACCGTCACCTGGGCGGCAACCGATGGCGCCATCACATCCTCCGGAGCATTTACGCCGGCGGCTGCGGGGACTGCGAAAATTACTGCCACCTCCACGCAAGACAGCACAAAATCCGGCTCGGCCGCGGTCACGGTGACCGTCCCGAGTACGATCACCTCTGTCTCAGTGGCTTGCTCTCCGGCAGCCATACTCACCACCCAAACCTCCAATTGCACGGCGACGGTTCAGGGAACCGGGGCGTACAGCTCGGCCGTCACCTGGGCGGCAACGGGCGGCGCCATTACGTCCACCGGAGCATTTACGCCTGCGGCTGCGGGAACTGCGAAAATCACTGCGACATCAACACAGGACTCCACGCAATCCGGCTCGGCAACGGTAGCCGTTACAAATCCAGTTCCGGCAATCTCCACGCTTGCCCCTGCTGCGTTGGCGCTTGAGGCCACGCCCCAAACGCTCACCATCGGCGGCACCGGATTCCTTTCAACTTCCACCGTGACGCTCAACGGCGCAAGCCGTGCCGCGGCATTCGTCAGCGCTGGTCAACTTGCGGTCTTCCTCACCCCGGCTGACCTTGCCACAACCGGCGCCTATCCCTTGGCGGTAACCAATCCTGCGCCGGGCGGCGGAACCTCGTCGGCGAATTTCACGGTAACCGGCTGGCAGGTTCCCAATCAAATCATTCCGCTCTATCCAAACACGTGGGGTTTTTTTGCGGGCGTATCCACGGCAGCCCCCAGCGGGGTTGCCAACTGGCCAAATAACCTGGGCCAGCTAAACGTAACCGGCGCGGCCGGAGCCGGCAAGCTGACGCTCAACGGCACGGTGGTGGCCGGCAGCGGAGGCATCGGAGATTACTGCGGCTCAACGGGCTGGGCCGCAATCATCCAACACGACGATGGATCCTATGGCACTTACACCGTATCGAGTTGCAATTCAAGCACCGTCAACATCTACCCAACGCTGGCGAAGGCTGCAACCGGCCAGAGCCTGTGGAACATTTGGGACTCTCTTGAAGGCACCCATATGACCTCGATGGGCTATGCCGGCCTCGCCACCTGGCTGTTTGGCCTGAAACAGTATCAGGGCTACATTCAGCAGGCAGCTGGCGGCCGCTGGTTCGATGCCTACGGCAACGCTTATGGCGACGACTTTGCTTTGGCCGGCGGGCTGACCACCACGAAACTATATATCCCAGGCACAACCATCTTTCAGGGGCTGTACGAGGGAACGAGTAATCAGGCCAATAACAGCATGTTTTCGCCTCTCCTTTACGCCTCTGCTTCGCAAGACCCCAATGCCACCAGCGTCGCCGGGACGCCCTACAGGGCCGAGATTGGGGCGTGGCTGGCCGGCCAGGGCGTCACCCACACGGTAAACCTGGGCGGAATGAGCGGATATTTCCATGCCTTTATAGGCGTTAGCGGGCAGAACGGCGCAAATCTGCCCTCGCGACTCACCGTGATCGTGGTGGTGGATGGAGCTACGCTTTACAGCAATACGGCCGTCGCGGGCATCACTGAGATTACCGTGCCATTCACGAATGGATCGGCTGGGTCGCTCAGCGTGACGCTAACCGGCAGTTCACCCACCGCGTTCGATATATCTGACCTTGCATGGTATGTGTGGCCATCGGCGCTCGATGCTCAAATGCAACAGCCGCTCTTGTTGCCGTCGTCCTATACTGTCGTGAACACAGATTCGTGGGGAGTGCAACACGGAGGAGGATACGCAGCGCCCCTCGAAGCGCTTCTGGCCTCTAACCCTGCAGGCTCGTCTACCGGATTCAAGAATGTCTCGCTCGGCGGACAGACGGCAATCTGGGCCATATCCAACTATTCAACGGCGGTGCAGCCTCTCAATCCCAACTATGTTGTTTATAACTATCAGGTCAACGATCTACGGCCCGGACGCATCACCGGATATACCATTGCAAATGGCGCCTCTTATAACGTCATTCCCACTGTAACCATCACTGGGTGCGCGGCATTCGCCGCCGATGCTACCGCCGTCTTGACCGGCAGCCAGGTTACGGGTCTGGCCCTTGAAAATGTGGGTGAGGGTTGCACCTCGCCAACGGCGGCGTTCTCGCCACCGGGTGCGAGCGCAACTTTAACCGTTTCCCCCGATACCGCGGCGCAGCTTGTGAGCAGCATTCAGACACTCCAGGGCCTTGCAACCGCCAATGGAACCACCCCTATCTACCTTCGTTCGCTGCTGACGCCCTCGAGTGGTCTGACGAATTTGGTAGACCGGGCCGAACAGCAGTTCAACACCATACCGGTCGCGACTGTCCCGGCATCTTTGTCCGCCCCCTAACCAGAACATCGCAAGGTGCTCAGGGAGCGGAGCGGAGACGCACGCAGCCAGGGCCCATCGGCCGATTCCGAGCCTCCAGCCATGTCGCCGCATCCGAACTCCTATCGCCCCGAACCCATGCGCAGGGCGCAATGTCATAACGGTATAATGAACATTCGATTGATCCTTTGCTGCGAATGGCAATTGACCCCGTGCCCTCGACCGCCGCAATAATCGCCTTGAAACCAAATCATCAGGAGGTCCTGATTTCCCCCATGAGTCTTGCCTTGAAGCGTCTTATTTGCCCTTCGATGAATACCCGCGCCCCCCGCTCCGCATGCGTCGCCGGCGCTTGCCGCTTTCTTGCTGCAAGTGTCGCTCTCGCCTGTGCGCTTGCGGGGCTTGCCGTGGCCCAGAAGCCGCCGGCAGCACCGCCGCCCAAGCCCGTTCCGCCCGACCTCATCGTGTTTAACAACGGAGACCGGCTGACGGGAAAGTTCCTGCGTTCGGCCGGAGGCAGCGCGGTGTTCCACAGTGACCTTGCCGGCGACATCACCGTCAGCTGGGACAAGGTCAAGGAAATCCACTCCGAGTCGAAATTTGTTGTGCTGCAAAAGGGCTTTATTCCTGGTCGCAAGGCGCTGCCTGCAAACCTGCCGTCGGGCAGCCTGGCGGTCGAGGATAAGCAGATTGTGTTGACCACCGGCAGCGGCGCGCAGGCCGAGCCCATTCCGCTGGCCAAGGTCGACTATGTCATCGATCAGCCCACCGTCGATAAAGAACTGAACCATCAACTTGGGTTCTTTTCGGCCTGGACGGGCAATGCCATGGCCGGAGCAACCATTGTGCAGGCCACGCAAAACACCTACACCTTCAATGGCGGCGTTGCGCTGGTGCGCGCCATTCCGCCTGTGGCATGGCTCAGCCCGCGCGATCGCACCCTGCTGGGCTTCCAGAGTTCCTACGGAAAGATTACTGAGCCCGGCACGCCCACTGAGGAAACGGCCATCTATCACGCGTATGCGGAGCGCGATGAATACTTCTCGCCGCGCGTGTATGCGCTGGGCCAGGTAACATTCGACCACAACTTCTCGCAAAGCCTGGCTCTGCAGCAGGTCTATGGCGGAGGCCTGGGCTGGACCGTCGTCAAGCAGCCAAAACAGGCTCTCGACCTCAAGGCCGCCCTCCAATATGAGCGGCAGAGCTTTCTGAATGCGGCGCCGGGCGCAAACCAGAGCCTGGTGGGTTCCACGTTTGCGGCCAGCTATGTGCGCAAGCTGCCGAAGGGGATGATCTTCAACCAGCAGCTCAGCTATCTGCCCGCATGGAACATCATGCACGACTACTCCGCGGCAGAAATCAACTCCCTCAACCTTCCCATTTACAAGCGGCTGGGCGCGTCAATTGGCACGGTAGACACTTACCTGAATGACCCCCCGCTAACAGTGCCCCCGACCAAACCGAATTCGTTCCAGCTCACCTTTGGCGCTACCTATACACTGCCGCCGCCCCACTAGCCCGCTCCAGCGGCGCGAGCTTATGACCGAGCGTTGTCAAATCTGAGAGCGTTCAGGCCCTGGAAGATCTGATCGTATTTGCCGTTTTCGGCTGCAAAGCGCAGAGGCTTTACATTCTCCACGCAAATCTCCAGCGGCGTGGGCTGGGTTTGCAAAATCAGCATCACCTCGGCAATGAATTTATCCAGGGGCATGGCGCGCGGGTCGTCTGCGCCGCTCATCAGGTTCGTGGCCACATAAGGAGGAATAAGCTCCAGCACCTCGACAGCTGTGGACCGTAGCTGATAGCGCAGCGACTGCGTGTAAGAGTGGATGGCGGCCTTGGTGGCGCAATAGGCAGGCGTGAGCGCCAGGGGCACAAACGCCAGGCCTGACGACACATTGATGATCGCGGCGTGGGCCTGCTTTTCAAGGTGCGGCAGCAGCGCAGCGGTGAGGCGAATGGGACCGAGCAGGTTGGTGGTAATCATGGCCTCCGCGTCGGCCAGATCGGGGGGCTGGGCCAGAAGATTTTCGGGGCGCATGATGCCGGCGTTGTTGATCAGCACATTGATCGCGGGAAACTCGGCCGCGGCATGTGCGGCGAACTCGCGAATCGCGTCGGGGCTCACAATGTCAAGCATGAGCGACTTCATGCCGGGGTTGGCGGCGGTGGTTTCATCCAGAGCCTGCTTGCGTCGTCCGGCAATGACCACCTGGTTGCCCAGTTTGTGCAGCGCTTCCGCAAGGCCGCGGCCGATACCCGAGCCGCCGCCAGTGATGAGGATAGTGTTGTGAGTCAGGTGCATGGGGTCAACCCTCCCAAGAGCATTTTAACGGCGTAGCTCCAGGGGGCACTTGGGGTGCGGTGAATCCCGGGCCTTCCACTGCCATGGAAGACCAGGGAGCACCCGGCATTTCATAGAGGGTTACTTTGAAAGAGTCTTTGCGCCGTCCAGGTGTTTTTGCAGCGTCGGCAGCGTGGCGCTGGCGTAGGCCTTCACGTCTGAATTTTCTGCGTCGGCGGCTTCCTTGTTGTAGATCCCGATAGCCTCCGTATGGCCCTCAATCATCGTGTGGATGTAGCGCTTGTCGAAGGCCGCTCCGTTGAGCTTGTCAAACGGCGCGATCATCCTGTTATGCGCGGCGTCCAATCCCTTGGGAACCATGAGGCCGTCTTTCGCTGCCAGGGCGGTAAGCTGTTGATAATCCGCGGTGTGATCGGTGACCAGCATCTGTGCGTAATCCTTCACGGCCTGACGGTCAGCCTGATTGGCGGCCATTTGGCCCAGGTGAGCTTCCAGCATGTCAGTTTGCGCAGCCATATCCACAAACTTCTGGTCGGTCATGCCGCCTTTGGCGGCGTGCTTTTTTTGCGCTAACGCGGGCAGGCAGCAGATCGCGAGACAGCAAACGATTGAAAGAATGCTCTTCATTTCGGTCTTCCCTCCTGCATATAGAGTTGCGAAAGCCGTGGTTTGGGTTTTCCGGGGAGCCAAAATCGGGCTCAGAAGATCAGGTGGAGCGCTCGGGCTCCGTCGGTAACGGCATCGGCGGCCAAATAATGGTCGAAGGTGGTGAATTGGCCGCTATCGGGCGCGACTTCGGAGGGAGCAGGGGGATTGATGCCCACAGTTGGTGTCGTGAACAAATAGGCCCTCAACACCGGGCTGCGCTTCGGCCAAATAGCAGTCGAACGGCGGCGTCCACACTGAAGCCTGCTCTTTCGAGGGCGCGGACGAGTTCTTTTCCCTTGAGGCGTGGAAGGCGTGTCATACAGTGACTTGCTGAATGCCTACCAGTTCAAGCGCACCGGGAGGGTTCTTGTCCTCTTCGAGGCACAAGGAGATGACCTCGCGTATGCGCTTCATCAGGGTGTCGAGGTTTTTGGCCTGCGTATGGCATCCGCGAAGGGCGGGGACAGTAGCAACAAGATAGCCCTCCTCGTCTCTTTCAATTACGACAGTGAACTTTCTACTGGGCCTCATGCGCAACCTCGCGTACTTACTTTATCACGAGGCGCTTTCGCGAAAACCTCCCTGAAAGCGGCCAACTTTGCTGCCGTGCGATCGATCCAAGCCTCGACCCCGGCCTATTTCTTCAGCGGCTTCCTCGCAAAGTAATACAGCGAAAACGCCAGCGCGGCAAACGCCGCTACTGAAACGTAGTTGTTATCCAAAAATGTGTGCGGGAAATTCAGAATGTCGCCTTTGCCCACGGTGGTTTCGTAACCCTTCAACGCCACGCCTAACAGGCCGACGATGCCGCCGGCGGCGATAAGTCCGCTGGCAAAAAGCGAGCCAGGGGAGATTTCGCTTTCCTGGTCTGCCGAATCGCCGCCCACTTTTTTCACCGCTGCATCGACGAACCAGCGGACCATGCCGCCGCAGAAGATAGCTAACGTCGTTCCAATCGAAAGATAAGCGCCCACGGCAAAGCTGAGCGAGCGAATTCCCAATAACTCGACAGCGATAACCAAAAAAACGCCGAGTAGAACCAATCCCCAGGCGAGTTTTCGCGTGAGAATACCGTTGATCACCGTGGCCATCAGCCGGGCTTGCGGTGCGGCGGCCTTCTCGCTGCCGATGCCCTGAATCCACTGCACCTCAATCTTGCCCGTCGCCGGCGAGTAGAGATATTTTCCGTCAGCTAACTCGGCCGAGCCGAGAGCGTTGAGAACGACGTACTCCGACTTGCTGTGCATGCTTGAGCTTTTGTCTGTCGCCAAAACGCGAATCTGATCAGGCAGATGTTTCACATCGTTTTGTACCGCGACACCAGGATGAGAGGCGTTGATGTCCCACGCCTGTGAGGCCGCGTGGAACTCCTGCAAACCGGTGTTCATCAGGTTGAGCGTAAAGCCGATGGCGACAGTCGAGACGACCACGCCAATCATGAGGGCGACCTGCTGCTTCCACGGCGTAGAGCCGACGAGATAGCCGGTTTTCAAATCCTGCGAAGTGTCGCCGGCATTGGCCGCGGCAATGGCCACGATGCCGCCGATGGTGATGGCCAGTGCGCCGTAAGCGGGGGCGGTCCAGCCTTCGACCAGGAAGATTGCGCAGGTGGCCATGAGCGTAGCGATGGCCATGCCCGACATTGGATTGGCCGAGCTGCCGATGAGCCCCACGATGCGTGAGCTGACGGTAACAAAAAGAAATCCGAAGACGACCACCAGCAGCGACGCGGCCAGGTTGGGCAAAATGCCCACGTAAGCGCCGGGAACAGGCTTGAACTGGAGGAAGAAAAAGGTAAAAGCGACCAGGGCGAGCGAGCCAAGAACCACGGTGCGCATGGATAAGTCGTCTTCAGTGCGCAGGGGCTTGGCTGCGCCCGCCGTGCCCGGCCGCAGATTCTTAAACCCCGCCGTCAGCGCGCTCACAATAGTCGGCAGCGTGCGCAGCAGCGTAATCAACCCCGAGGCAGCCACTGCCCCCGCGCCCATGGGTCGGATGTACGTGGACCATAATTGGCTGGGCCCCATCTGCTCCACGGGAATGGTGCCCGGATAGAGTGGATGGCCAAGCTCTTTGCCGAAGAAGTAAATCAAGGGCATCAGCACCAGCCAGGAAAACACGCCCCCAGCAAAAATGACGCCGGCCACTTTGGGGCCAATGATGTAGCCCACGCCCAGGTACTCCGGTGTGGCATCGGCCTTGATCGATGCGCCTTTCATCACGTGCTGCGGGCCAAAGTCGGGCTGAAACTCAGGCGTGCCGGGCCACGCCTTGAAAAGATTTTCATTCTGGAAGAGGGTGTAAACGCTGCCCAGGCCTAGCCCGAGAAACACGCGGCTGGCAAAGGACCCTCCGCGCTCACCGGCGATGAGCACTTCCGCGCAGGCTGTGCCCTCAGGGTATTTCAGGTTTTCGTGCTCCTGCACAATGAGCTGGCGGCGCAGCGGAATCATGAACAGCACGCCCAGCCATCCGCCAATCAGCGCCAGGAAAAAAATGCGCGAGTACTCCAGATCGAAGCCCAGAAAAACCAGCGCGGGCAGTGTGAAGATGACCCCCGAAGCGATCGACTGGCCGGCGTTGCCCGTGGTTTGAACGATGTTGTTTTCAAGGATGGAGGCGCGGCCGAAGGCGCGCAAAATGCTGATGGAAAGCACCGCGATCGGGATGGATGCTGCTACGGTGAGTCCGGCGCGCAGGCCCACGTAGACCGTGACGCCACCGAAGACGATGCCGAAAAACGAGCCCAGCAGAAGCGCTCGGAAGGTGAATTCGCGGCGGTTTTCCTCAGGTGAGACAAAGGGTTGAAAGTCGGGCACGGATAGCCTCCATGACAGCTCGAGCGGGTTGCGCTCAATTTTCCCTGAAGTGGGAGTGTAGCAGCGCGGGGGGCTGGAGCGACAGGGAACTGGACCGACAGAGAAGTTCGCGTGCTTGGCGAACGGGGCGTGCAGCGCGTAAAGTTGCTGGCATCCCGCAATCAGGAACGACGCATGACCTTGGCCAACCCAGCTTTCAACACCGCGCCGCCCGGGCGCCTGCTCTCTCTCGACGTGCTGCGCGGCATCACCATCGCCTTCATGATCATGGTCAACAACAACGGCGGCCCGGGTTCGTGGGCTTTTATGAATCACGCCGCGTGGAACGGCCTCACGCCCACCGACCTGGTGTTTCCCACATTTCTGTTTGTGGTCGGGGCCTCAATCGCTTTTTCTTTTGAAGCGCGGCTCCGCCGCGGCGCCACCCGTACGCAACTGGCCTGGCACACCGCGCGGCGGGCGGGAATTCTGTTTCTGCTGGGGATTGTGGTCAACAGCTTTCCCCTCTTCGAGCTCAGGCACATGCGCTTTTACGGCGTGCTGCAAAGGATCGCTATCTGCTACCTGGTGGTTGGGTTGTTTTACCTTTTTGACAGGCGCGTCTGGACCAAGGTGGCGGCGCTCGCCTGTGTGTTGCTGGGCTACTGGATTCTGGTGCGCTGGATTCCGGTGCCGGCGGCGGGCGTGCCGGGACGCGATATCCCCTTCCTCGATCCCGACGTAAACATCGTGAACTGGGTCGACCAGCATCTGATGCCAGGCCATCTTTATGAAGACTGGACGACCCACAACCTGCGCGACCCCGAGGGATTGCTCAGCGATATTCCCGCGCTCGGCACGGCGCTGCTGGGCCTGCTCGCCGGGCTGTGGATGCGCGGAAGCCACACAGCAAAACAAAAAACGCTGGGACTGGCTGCGGGCGCTGCGGCATTGCTCGCTTCGGGTTATCTCTGGTCCATCTGGTTTCCGCTGAACAAGAAGATGTGGACCAGCTCGTTTGTGCTGGTGGCGGCCGGATGGTCCATGACCGTGCTCACGCTGGCTTACTGGCTTGTCGAGCAGCGGGGCTGGGGCAAAGGGCGCAGCAAGGCTTGGGTTTACCCGTGGCTGGTCTTTGGTTCGAATGCCATTGTGGCCTACATGTTCAGCGAGTTATTGCCCGGGTTGCTTTATCACGTCAGTTTCCCGGCGATCGGCGGCCGCACCACCGCGTTGGCTTACGTTCACACCCACCTCTTCGCGCACATCCCCAATCCCGGCTGGGCGGCATTTGCTTACTCGGCCACGTGCGCCGCGGTCAGCTTCCTGCCCGTATGGCTGCTTTATCGGAAGAAGATTTTCGTGAAAGTGTAAGGGCCGCAGCGGAAAACAGCGGATTCATTCGCCTGAAAGATGAGAGCGCAGAACCTCAAGAAGTTTTGCAGGCTCGCCTTTTCGAACGAACTGAGCGATGTACGGAGCCACATCGGTCGGGGCCGACCACAGATCCGACAGCAGGATGATCGGCGCCGCGGGAAACTTCGTTTGCACCTGCTGGGCGATTTCGGGCGTTGTTTTCACCGAGTTCAGGCGATAGTCGAGCAACACCAGATCGATCGTCGAATCCGGAAGGGGATCGGGGCCGGCCACCCTCACCAAAACAGGAATAAATTGGAACCCCGCCTTCTCGACCATCAATCCGTAGATCTCAAGATGGGTGGGATCGTCGTCGAGAATAAGAACTGTCCCACTGGTCGCCATGACCGCACCTCTCATCTAGCAGTACGTGCAATCCGGCCAAGGTCAGAAACTCGACGCCGGGACGATCAATCTTGCGTTTTTGTGATCCTCGACAGTGTAACCAACTGACTCACAAACGGCAATTGGATACTGCCAGGCCGGCACAGGCTGGCCGGCGCGACATCGGGAGGCGCGCAGATTTCATTGCTTTACAGCAAGTCTGAAGATGTTAAGCTGGATTGCGGAAAGCGGCGATTGACTTTGCGCCCCTGTGTATCCCGAAGTTCCGTCGACCCAAATATCTTTATTCCACCCCGATTCGGAGCCGTCAGTACAAACACTCTGGGAAGATGACTTCTTATCCGTCCAAGACCCGCGCTCTTCGCTGCCCATCCCTGTGGCGCTTTGGGAATTGTGTATCCCCGGCGAGACGTTGTTCTGCGGTGATCGTCCTTTTCTGCTTGATTGCCGCCTTCGCCTGCGCTCAAAGCCGCATGCCTGAATATGCCGTCAAGGCAGCCTATCTCTTCAATTTCGGAAAATTCGTTCGCTTCGCACCCTCCGATGCAGTGAATACTCGGCGGAGTTTCGATATCTGCATCGTCGGCCAGGATCCCCTTGGCCATACGCTGGACGACCTCACCGCCAACGAGCGGCTTGACGGAAAACCGGTTCGCGTCGCGAGGATGAAAACCGCCGCGGAGGCGCGCGGGTGCGCCATCGCTTACGTCAGCGCCTCTGAAGCCGGCCATCTTGGGTCCGACCTGGACGCGCTCCGCGGCCAGGGTGTTTTGACAGTCAGCGATTCTGCCAACTTTCTCGAGCACGGCGGCATGATTCAGTTCATCACTGTCGAAAATCACGTTCGATTCGCCGTCAATCTCGATGCGGTCCGAGGCGCCCAGCTCAGCCTGAGCTCCGAGCTCCTCAGAGTAGCGGTATCCGTCATCGGCGAGAATTCGCCGGGGGTGCGCCCATGAAGTCCTGGTCTGCACAATCAATCTCAGGCCGGCTCACGGCGCTAGTTCTTTTCGTCAGCGGATGCGCGCTCCTATTCGCTTACATATCCTTCCTGGCCTACGATTTTTACACTCTTCGCCACAACCTCATTGAGTCGCTTCAAACGCAGGCAAACATGATCGGCACCAACAGCGAAACTGCTCTGCTCTTTGACGATCAGCAGGCAGCCGATGCAACGCTCTCGGCTTTTCGCGGCGCGCCAGCCATCTTGAGCGCAGAGATTCTTCAAGCCGACGGGCGCGAATTTGCACGCTACACGCGCCATGATTCGGCCGGCCAGTCCATTGTCCCAAGGCTCACGGTGGGCCAGAACTCGGCATTCTGGATTCTCGATCGGAACGTCCTTGTGGGTCAGGCAATCACCTCCGATAACAGGCGAATCGGATCGGTGTACATCCTGTCGGAGACGCGGGACATGGCCCATAGGGCCACGCAGTTCGGAGTGCTCTCGGCAGGCGTTCTGCTGGTCTGTTTTGCCATCGCTCTGCTGGCCACCTCGGCCATGCGGGGAACCATCATTCGTCCACTTGAAAACCTCGCGGAAACGGCGCGGATTGTATCTCGAAAGACGGATTACGCCGTTCGCGCCCAGATTCCTGAACGCAAAGACGAGCTGGCATTCCTGGTTCAATCCTTCAACGAGATGCTCGACGAGATTGAGAAAAGCCGAGCCGTTCTTGAGCAGAAGGTCGCCGAACGAACTGCCGAGCTCTCTGCGGCAAACCGGGAGCTTGAGGCTTTCTCTTACACCGTGGCACACGACCTGAGGGGGCCGTTGCAACAGGTGTCGAATATTGGGTTTCTGCTGCAAACGGATGTGTCGGGCAGCGGGCCATCTGAGCAGGGAGCTTTGCTTGAGAAGCTGGTCAGCGCCACGTCCCGAATGTCTGCGCTGATCGACGACATTCTAAACCTTTCCAGGGCAACCAGCACACAGCTCCAACGCGTCCCGGTCGACCTCAGCGCATTAGCAAAATCGATCCTCGATAACCTGGCGCAGGGTAGTGAGCGCCACGTCGAAACCATCGTTGCCGGCGGCTGTGTGGCCGTCGCCGATGAGGGTTTGATCGCCGTGCTCCTTGAGAACCTGCTACGCAATGCCTGGAAATACTCCTCGCGAAAGAATCCGGCGCGCATTGAGTTCGGTTGCCGGCGCGAAGGCGAAGAAACAATCTTCTTCGTCAAAGACAACGGCGCCGGCTTTGACAGCGCGTATTCTGACCGGCTGTTCGTTCCATTCCAGCGCCTCCATTCGCAGGCTGAATTTCCCGGAACCGGCGTTGGCCTTGCCACAGTGCAGCGGATCGTTGCGCGGCACGGTGGACGAGTTTGGGCCACCGGGCGGGTGGACGAGGGCGCGGAATTCAGCTTCTCGTTGCCTCAAAACCAAAACGGCGGCGATGCTAACTGATGCATCAAGGTCCGATAACACTTCCCAGGGTGCTGCCCACCCACTTTTGTGTTATCCCACCTTGGAAAGAAATCGATCTATGCCTTACCCAGGAGCAACCCATTTCTCGGGAAGTTGCATCCAAGTCAGCAAATAGACCGCCCTCCCCCTCGCGCAGAAACCAGTTTGAGGATTTAAAATCCATGTTCTCGTCGCTCGTTCAAGAGAGCCAACCGGCAGCGCGGTTTAGACGACCGGTGTTCACATTCTCATTATTCCGTATAGCTCACGCACAATCGCTTCTCAGGGCCGTGGAAGCATACCGGCATCGATGCGGTCACCATCGCGTCGCACCCCTGTGGTCCCTATCTTTTGCTGCCTGCACATTGCTTGTCGCCCCAACGTTCCATGCGCAACCTCTTTCAGGCGGCGACCAACAGAATCCCCTCAAAACCCTGAGCCTTGAGCAACTCGGAAATGTTGAGGTCACCACCGTCTCTAAAGAGCCGGAGGCGGTCCGCAATACCCCCGCTGCAATTTACGTCATCACGCAGGAAGACATTCAGAGTTCGGGGGCTAGCAACATCCCTGAGGCGTTACGCCTGGCGCCCGGCGTTGAAGTCGCGCGCATCACCTCGGGCGAGTACGCCATTGGCATCCGCGGTTTTAACAGCCGCCTTTCGCGGTCTGTCCTGGTGCTCATCGATGGCCGCACCGTGTACTCCACGTTTACCGCGGGTACCTATTGGGAGACTCAGGACACGCTCATCCAGGACATCGATCGCATTGAAATTATCCGCGGTCCGGGCGGCACCATTTGGGGACCGAATGCGGTCAACGGCGTCATCAACATCATTACCAAAAACACAAAGGAAACTCAGGGTGCGCTCGCCAAAGGCGGGGGCGGCGATGTCGAACATGTCATTGGAGACGCCCGCTTCGGCTCCGGCAACGGCAATGGATTCACCTACCGGGTCTATGCGAAAGGATTCGCATGGGCCCCGCAGTATCACTCGGATGGCGACAACTACGACGACTGGCACAGCGGTCAAGGCGGATTCCGGATGGACTGGAATACCAAGGCTCGCGACACATACCGCCTGCAAGGCGATGTATACCGCCAGGGCTTGGGCGAGAGAGTCACACTCACAACCTACAACCCGCCGGCCAACACCGACGCAAGCGGCGATGTTTCGCTTTACGGGGGAAACATTCTCTGGAATTGGACCAGGGTGCAGAAAGAAGGAAAAGACATTCAGCTCGCCGCCTACTATGCTCACGACACGCGCAACGAGCTGAACTTCGGCGACATTCGCAACACCTTCAATGTTGACTTCCTCGATCGCATCCCTTTGCCTGGCCAGGAGCTTTCCTGGGGATTTACCGCGCGAGCCAGCCATGGAAACGAAGTTGAAGTCATTACCGGGCTCACCTTCACCCCCCCGCAAAGGACCGACCGGCTCTACCAGGGATTCGTTCAGGACGAAATCTCGTTCGTGAAAAATCGGTTGTCGGCCGTAGTCGGAACCAAGGTGCTGAAAACCAACTACACCGCGGTTCTGGCGGAGCCGAGCGCCCGCCTGTTGTTCACGCCCACTGCCACGCAGACGGTATGGACGGCCTACACCCGCGCGCTGCGCACCCCTGCCGATGTCGAGCGCGATTTCAATCTTTCCAGCTTCCTTCAATACGATCAATCCACTGGCCTGCCGGTCTTCGCATGTTTCTGCGCAAATCCCAACTTCAGGTCGGAGCAGTTGAACGGCTACGAGCTCGGCTACAGGGGCCTCGAAGTGAAGAGCTTCTACCTCGACATCGCCGGCTTTTACAACCATTATGGCGACCTCTTCAGCGAAGACCTGATTGCAGCTCCCTACATCGCGATAACCCCGGCCCCCACTCACATCGAGTACCCCGCTGAGTTCGGAAACGGCCTGGTAGCATCCACCACCGGCTTGGAAGTCGCGCCTGAGTGGCGTCCGCAGCCCTGGTGGCGCCTGCGCGGTTCCTACTCTTTTCTCGACATGCATGTGAAGCCCGGCACAAACTCAAAGGACATCGGCAGCGCGCCCACGGTGCAGGGTTCGAGTCCCGAACACCAGGCGCTTATCCAGAATGGTTTCGATCTGCCCAAATCCGTCAGCGCCGACATTGATTTCCGATACGTCAGTGCGCTGCCCGGCCTCAAGGTGCCCTCGTATTGGACCGGGAACGCGACAGTTCAGTGGGCTGCGAGCCATCACGTCAAGTTGAAGGCTGCAGGCCAGAATCTTCTTCAGCCTCATCATGCCGAGTTTAGTTACGATCCAGGCCCTCTAGTCGGAATCCGTCGCGGCTTCTACGGCGAAATCACTTTTCTAAAGTGAACCCGCTACCCAGAACCCCTGCTGGCTCCGCATTCTGAAGCTTCTCGTTAGACTATGAAGCATGAGGCTTTTCACTCCCTTCGCTTTCGCCGCGCCCCTCGTCGCGTCTAACCATCCTGGGGGCGAATAATGGCAACTTCTACGCTGCGAGCCCCCAGCTCCACTCATTCCCGCTTCAAACTCGTTCTCTGGATCTTCCTCGGTCTCACCGCTCTCTTTGTCTTCATCACTTCAGAAGTTCTTCTCGTTACCGATTACCCCATGTACCACGCCTACCGTCTGCAGGTCATTGCGGACCGCCATCTCCTCATTCCCCACACACTCGCCGGAATCTTCGCTCTCTTAATCGGCCCCATCAATTTATCTTCGCGGATCCGTCAGCGCTACCTCAGATTCCATCGCGTTCTCGGCCGCATTTACGTCATCTCCGTTTTCATCGGCGCCGCAACCGGCATCGCCCTCGCTTCGGGCCGTCCGGGTTTCCCCGGAACCTGCGGGCAGGCCGCAGCCTGGGTCGTCTGCACCACTGCCGCCTTTATCACCGCACGCAACCGCCAAATCGCCGTGCACCGTCAATGGATGGCCCGTTCCTACGCCGTCACCTTTACCTTCGTCTCCAGCCGCGTGCTCAACCTTTGGCCCGCTTACTGGAGCCACCTCGGCGACACCCTGTCTGCCGTCGGCGTCATCGCCTTCACTCTCGCCTCGCTGCTCATCGT
The DNA here is from genome assembly GCA_050013735.1 of Occallatibacter sp. GTDB lineage: Bacteria > Acidobacteriota > Terriglobia > Terriglobales > Acidobacteriaceae > Telmatobacter. Next base: position 4,804 of record JBEKEQ010000009.1, on the reverse strand, counting down.
CGACCTCGGCCTAAACTGGCGCGAACTCACCACCCGTCGTGCCTGATCGTCGATTTGGATTTTTGAGATGTGGATTTGTGAAGCGACCTATTTTCAGTAGCTTGTCCCCTCCAGCTCCGAACTGAGTACAGGTCCGGAACCGACCAGTTGTCCAACCACCCTCATCACCGCGGGCGTATCACCCTCCAGCACCCACACCATCACGTCTTTCGGCTCAAGGCCGAGCAGCGTCGCAATCACTCCCAAAATGCCGCCCAACTCCGGACGGATGCGAAACACCGTCGCCTTCAGTGTCTGCCCTGCCCTCTGAAACGGCCGCTCGCCCTCCGGCGAGATCAGGATTCGAATCAGTCGCCCGCCGAAGACTGGCGCCAGCATCCCCACCCGAAACGGCGCCGCATTGGGCGGCACATTCAGCAGCAACGTTCCAACGAACCCGTTCGCCAGGTCATCCGGAAGATCGATGTGCTCGCTCTCGACTTGTATCGTGCCATTCTTGTCCACCGTGCGGGTGGTCGCCGTGCCGGTAGCGGCTTCCACCGCAAAGTCAACGGGCTTCGCAAAGAACGACCCCTTCTGTATGTGATGGCTGCGTACTAACTGAAACGTTCCCTGCTGCCGATAGGTCGTCGTCTCATCATCAATTGACCCATCCACAAATCGATAAGTCAGGCGCATCGTCACTTCGTCGCCCTGCACGTCCTCCGCAAACTCAGCGCGCGCAATGATCTTTCCATTCTCGGCGCGCACTTCCATAAACTCGTGCCTCGGCAGTTGGATATGTTTCACCGCAATTCGTTCTGCCGGCGCCGCGGTAGCCAACGCCATCGCCAAAAAAGCGGCAATGAAAAACCTGCCTTCCACCATCCAATGCCTCGTTCTAGTGTCCTGTCTCCAAAATCCCTAACCTAAAATGACCGACCATCTGACACGAACGACCAGCTTTATAACATGCCAATTGTGCGGAAAAAATAGCCCGCTACAACAGCACCCGTCTCACTTCCACCGCCCCACGCACAACCGTCCCGGCCGCCAATGCTCCACCGTCACCGTCTCGCGCGGAATCTCAGCCGCCGCTAGCAACCGCGCCCAGTCTTCTTCCCTGAAGGCCCTCCGGAACGAAACCGGCCCATCATGCCGCACAAACTTGTGCCACCCTGCAATCCTGTCAACCCATCCAAACATCCGGCAGGCACGCTCTGACCGTTCCAAATCATTGATAAACCAACCCGCATGCGCAGTCGCTTCCATCCATCGCAGCAGCGCAACAATCTCCTCATCTTCCAGATGATGCGCCATCAGCGAACTCACCACAATATCCACCGGCTTCCCCGGCCGATAGTCCAGTGCATTGCCGGTCACCCATCTGATTCCGAGCTCCTTCGGCGTGCGCTCCGCTGCCGCACGCGCCGCAAAAGGATTCAAGTCGATCCCCGTCAACTCGACAGCAACGCCGTGCTTCCGTGCCAAGCCTGCAATCTTCCGCAGAAAATCGCCCCCGCCACAGCCCACATCCACGATGTAAATCGGATTTCCCAATCCACGCGGTAGCCGCCTCAGCCACGCCAGCGTCGGCCGATACCCCATCAGCCAGCGGTTAATCTGCTCCAGGCTATGCAGGCAGCCACGGAAATCCTCATAGCTGCAGTCGCCATCCATCAGCTCCGGGAGTTCGCGCGGAGAGACTCGCCGGCTGAAGTCGATCTCTGCACTAGACCGCATGGAAGCGAATTATCTCTGCAGTGCGGTTTAAGTAAGCCGTTGTCACCCTCAATAGGACCTCAGCCCGAATTATAGGGTTCGACGTCGCGTGCGTGTCCTGGGGCGCTGGACCGCGAGCCTGAGGCTCACCATCTTCGCCTTCGCTCCGTCCAACGCTTACGGCAATCCCGCGGGTTTCAAACCGCAACGCTCCCCACCCGCGGCTTCGGCCATGCATTATCCACTCGAGCGGTATAATTTCGCTACCGGGTCCGAAAAGGAGACTCCCAGTTACCACGTACCCATTGAGTCGGATTCCTGTGCAAGATGAAGTTCTCATCCTCGGTGGTGGAGTGGCAGGCTGTGCTGCTTCTATCGCGCTCGCCCGCAAAGGACGGCGCGTCACGTTGATCGAACGCGAGGCCACGCCGCGCCATAAGGTGTGCGGAGAGTTCCTGAGCGGTGAGGCCCTTGAAGACCTGCATGCGCTGGGCATCGATGTGGCTTCTTTAGGCGCCGTGCCCATCGACCGCGTCCGTCTCGCCGCCGCCGGCCGCGCCGCGCAGGCTCCTCTTCCTTTTCCCGCAGCCTCGTTCACGCGCAAGGCGCTTGACACAGCGCTCATCGCCGAGGCCATTGCCGCAGGAGTTCGCGCAGAGTGCGGTCGCGCTGTCCAGGCACTCGATCGCGCGCCAAGCGGCGCGTGGCAGGCGACGCTCGACGACGGCGCTGCCTATCAAGCTCCAATGGCCTTTCTCGCCACAGGCAAGCACGACCTCCGCGGCTACCCGCGTCCCGCGGACCCGCAGCGATGGGTCGCCTTCAAAATGTATTTTCGCCTGGCGCCCGTGCAGGCCGCTCAACTCGCACGGGCCTCTGAGCTCATGCTCTATCCCGGAGGCTATGGCGGCATCCAGCCGGTTGAGGGCGGCATTGCAAATCTTTGCTGCGTGGTGCAGCAGCGTTATCTTGCCCGTACGGGAAATCGTTGGGAAAACTTCCTCGCCAGGATGCAGCACGATTGCCCCCACCTCGCAATGAGGCTTGCCGGTGCGGAACCGTTGCTCGCCAAACCCCTCGCCATCACTCACATCCCGTACGGCTACATCCGTTCCACAACCGAAAATGGGCTCTACTGCATCGGCGATCAGGCAGCCGTCATTCCCTCGTTCACCGGCGATGGCATATCCATCGCACTGCACACGGCACGTTGCGCCGTCGCTGCTTACCTTGCGGCGGAAAGGGCGCCGCTCTTTCAGGCTAAACTCCGCTCCTCGCTGCTCGCCCAGATGCGCCTTGCCGAGTTCGCTGCCGATGGCCTGAACAACTCCTTCGCCCGCGCAGTATTGCCGTTTTGCCTCAGGGTCTGGCCCGGCGTGATGCGCGTGACGGCAAAGCTGACACGCGTCGCCCAGCAGGCCGCTGTGTCTACTCATGCAGTTGCCGGCTGAAATCGAGTGCAGTTCGCCGCAAATTTTGAAGGCCTTCCAGGGTCGGTACACAGCCCCCGAAGGGGGCGCCAGATTTTAGCCCCAGGCGCGAGCCTGGGGGTGTAGGAGAAATGCAATGAAATCCTTCGCAGCCTTTGTCGCAGCCGCCGCACTCGCTCCAGCCGCACTCGCCCAGCATCAGACCTTCGCCGTCAATCCAGATGCGAGCACGGTTAAGATGACGTTCAACACCACTCACGAGGTCGTGAACGGCACGTTTCACATTCAATCCGGATCGATTGAATTTGACCGCACCACTCCTCAGATGTCGGGTTCCGTGGTCGTCCTCGCAGGCAGCGGCAAAACCGGCAATGACAGCCGCGACAAAAAGATGAACAAGGAAATCCTTAAAGTCGAGCAGTACGCCAATGTTTCCTTTGAGCCGAAGTCCTGCGCCGGCGTCATCGCTCCATCAGGAGACTCCTCAATCCAGGTAACTGGCATCTTCACGCTTCTCGGCACCCCTCACCAAATCACCATCCCCATCCTCGTCCATGTTGAAGGCACAGCCGCAACAGCCAAGGCTCATTTTGTCGTGCCCTACATCCAATGGGGACTGAAGGATCCAAGCTTCATGTTCTGGAAAGCCGACAAAGACGTCGCGATCGACCTCTTTCTTGATGGCCGGCTTTCTAAATAGTGAAATGCCTTCTATACCCCAAGCCGGCCGACCCATCACGCTTGCACATTGGCCGCTTTCACCGGGCGGAAGAGCCAGAGGTTCAGCAGCGTGAAAAGCACGCCGCCGACGGTGAATTTGAGCCAGACGGGGGCGCTCGACGGAGACAAGAAGCCTTCCAGCGAGCCGGCTACGACGAGCAACGGGATGATGCCTGAGACCAGCCGCGTGGCCTCGATGCCGCCGCGGGCTACCGAGTCCTTCCAGCGCAATGCGCCGGGGAAGAGCATGGCGTGGCCCAGGCGAAATCCCGCCGCCCCGGCGATGATAATGGAAGGAAGCTCGAGCGAGCCGTGGGGCGCGACAAAGCTCCACAACGCCAGTGACATGCCGTATTGATGGCAGGCAACGCCGATCACTCCGAGCATCAGGCCATTGAGGGCGATGAAGTAGAACGTCCCCAGGCCAAATGTGAGTCCGGTGGCAAACGCGCCAAAGCTCACTGAGAGATTGTGGGTCATGATCCAACTGGAGGCCATGGGCGCCATGCTGACCACGGACTTGGTCCACATTTCGTGACGCTCCATGGTGGCGATCATGTCGGGGCCGACGAAGTGCCGCATGAACTCCGGGCGTGCGTTGGTGACCACGGCGCCCAGCACCCCGCCCGCCAGCGCCACCAGAAACGACGCCGCCACATAGCCGATTTGTTGCCGGAAGATGACCGGATACTCGTCGCGCAGAAAGCGAAACAGCGTAAGCAAACTGGTCTTGCGGCCGGAATAGATGATATGGTGGGCGCGAGCCAGCAACTGATTCACATGCGCGGCGTACGTGCGGGCGGTGGAGTCTTGCCGCAGCACGGAAAGGTCCGCGGCCACCTGGCGGTAGAGCAGAGCCATCTCCTGCAACTCCGCGCGGGAGAGCCGGCCGAGCCCGCCTGCGCCAGACTGAGCCAGCAGCGAAGAGAGCCGGTCCCAGTGAGGCCGCCGCT